>JAPLJX010000497.1:0-31997 GCA_026388375.1 Deltaproteobacteria bacterium | reverse complement strand
GGATGATCCGGACTATTTTCTCGTGTTGATCCAGTTGGCATATTACGACCAGGAGTTTGAAAAAGTTGACAAACAAAGGGGGCAATCAATACCTTACATGAACTGGAAATTATTCACACAAACAATAGGAGGACATTATGGCAGAGAAATCACGCGTCAGATTCAATCCGGTCACAAAGGAAATCGAGGTTGAGGGATCGGAATCGTTTGTGAAGACCTATTTCGGTAAACTCCAGGCGATGATCTCCGGAGCTGTAAAAGGAAAAGTGAAAGTAAAAAGGGCAACCAAGGCAGTAAAGGCAGCACCAAAAAAGAAAGCTGAAAAGAAGCCCAAGGTGGTAAAAACCCCACGTGTCAAGAAAGCCAAAAAGGCACCCAAAGCGGTAAAACCCACTATTGCCAAGAAGGTCAGAAAAACTGGAAAGAAGGCGCCCGCTAAAAGGAGAGTGACCAACATCGATGCGGTCGTATCACTCATTCAAGGCGCGCCGGAAGGAATCTCGACAACGGAGTTAAAAGGGAAAACCGGATTGGCCGAGCGCCAGATCTGGGGCATAGTCAACCGGGCTGCGAAAGAGGGCAAGATTCGGAAGATGAGACGTGGTGTGTATGGCGGAGTGGCCGAAACCCAGGAACAGAAAACCATTTAGAGAAAAATGAAAAGAACCATTTATACCAATGTTTTATTGGCTGTACTCGGTATTGCGCTTTTATTGCCGGCCGATCTGATGTCCCAGGGATCGGGAAAGAAGAAAGATCTTGATGAAAAAGTAAGGACGTTTCTCGAAAAGCGGCAAGGCTCCTGGAGAGATCTCAATATTCCGGCGTCTGATGGGAAAGTTTTGTACGATCTGATTATCAAGAATAAATATAGAAAAGCACTTGAAATTGGGACCTCTACTGGTTACTCCACGATTTTTATTGCCTGGGCGCTCAGTAAAACAGGCGGGAAGGTGATCACCATCGAAATAGACGAGGAACGGTATCGACAAGCGCTGGCAAACTTCAAGAAAGCCGGTCTTTCGGAGTATGTCGATGCAAGGCTCGCCGATGCACACGATTTGGTGAAAGAGCTCAAAGGACCGTTCGACTTTGTCTTTTGCGACGCCGACAAGGAATGGTATAAGAATTACTTCATCGCCCTATACCCTAAACTTGAGAAAGGTGGGTGCTATACGGCTCATAATGTTTCCTCTCGGGGGTGGGGCATGGGAGGAACGAAGGAATTCTACGATTACATAAAGAATTTGTCCGATATGAAAACGACGGTAGATGAAAGCGGCGGTGGAATATCGATCAGTTATAAGCAATAACATACATCCCGCGTTTCATCTTTCTGATTTCAGACTTCCCGAGATGTGTTGTCTTGATGCCATATGAAAAATCACAACCCAAGCCATAGTGTCCTGATTGGTTATGTCCTTTGGATCTTCGGTTTTACAGGATCGGAAAGGTTTTATTATGGCAAGCCGATTTCAGGCACGATTTACTTTTTCACGTTAGGTCTGCTGGGCATCGGTTGGTTCCTGGATCTTTTCTTGATACCATCCATGGCACGTCAAGCCGATCTGCGATTCAAAGAAGGAAAGATAAATTATGATGTCGCCTGGGTACTGCTTACCTTTCTGGGCCTATTGGGAATACACCGGATGTATATGGGAAAATGGATAAGTGGCATCATCTACCTATGCACGCTTGGAGTATTTGGAATCGGCTACATCTATGATTTCTGGACACTGAATGATCAGATCACGATCATAAACAGTTCCACGTAGTAAAAAACGGGAATGCTTTTTTCTAAAGCCGAACATTTCATAATATGGCAACGGTAGTGGAAGTCGAACGTTTTCGGCATCAGTGGTGATTCAGCTCCCGTCGGCATCCGTTCAATCGGTAATGCTTTTTGGTGGACTAAAAACCCTTGACCCACAAGAATGCTTTACTCTATAGTCCCGCTATACAAAATGGATTTCTGATCAGATCGTTTATTCTGAAAAAGGAAATACATGCCTCTATCCGAAGCCGACACATCGAGAAAATTCATCATTCCTAAGCTGCAGGCTTCCGGCTGGGACGACGACCCGCATTCCATCGCCGAGCAACGGTCCATCACAGACGGGCGCATTGTTCCGGTCGGCAAGGGCTTTGTTCGTAAACCGCCAAAGCGCGTCGATTATCTCCTTCGTTATGAGCGCAATTTCCCCCTTGCCGTCGTTGAAGCCAAGGCCGCATGGAAAACCGCCGGTGACGGGATGCAGCAGGCCAAGGATTACGCCAAAATGCTGGGGCTGAATTTCGCCTATGCAACCAATGGCCGGGAGATCATCGAGTTCGATTACTTTACGGGAAAAGAAACGATCGTCCTGGCCTACCCAACGCCTGCCGATTTGTGGGCGCGCTATCGGGCCGGAAAAGGCCTTGCCGACGACACCGTTGCCGCGCGTCTGACCACGCCGATGAATCATATTGTCGGCAAGGGCGAGCGTTACTATCAGGAGATCGCGATCAACAGGGCCGTCGAAGGGATCCTCACCGGCCGCCGCCGCCAGTTGCTAACGATGGCGACCGGCACCGGCAAGACCGCCGTGGCGTTCCAGATCTGCTGGAAGCTCTGGAACGCCCGCTGGAACCGGACGGGCGAGTATCGGCGGCCTAAGATCCTCTACCTAGCCGACCGGAACATCCTTATCGATCAACCCAAGGACGGCATGTTCGCCTCATTCGGCGATGCCCGATGGAAGATCGAAGGAGGCGTCGTCAACCTCGGCAGGGAAATGTATTTCGCCATTTACCAGTCCATTGCCCGCGACGAGCGCCGTCCGGGTCTATACAGAGAATTCCCACAGAATTGTTTCGACCTCGTCATCGTAGATGAATGCCACCGTGGCAGCGCCCGCGACGATTCCAACTGGCGCGAGATCCTCACCTGGTTCGAGCCTGCCTATCAGCTCGGCATGACCGCCACGCCCCTGCGCGAGGACAACCGGGATACGTATCTCTATTTCGGCAACCCGATCTACGAATACAGCCTCCGCCAGGGCATCGAGGACGGCTTCCTGGCGCCTTATCGCGTCCATCGCGTCATCACGGAATGGGATGCCGCCGGGTGGCGACCGTCGAAAGACGAATTGGACCGTTACGGCCGCGTCATTCCCGATGAGGAATACCAGACCGGGGATTTCGAGCGGGTCGTTGCCCTGCGTGCGCGCACCGAGGCCATCGCCCGTCACCTGACGAATTTTTTCAAGAAATCAGACCGTTTCGCAAAGACTATCATCTTCTGCGTAGATCAGGAGCACGCCGACGAAATGCGCCGCGCTTTGGGAAACCTCAACGCCGACCTGGTGCGGCAGCACCCGGACTATGTCTGCCGCGTTACCTCCGACGAAGGGGAGATCGGCCGCGGCCACCTGGGCCGGTTTCAGGACGTCGAGTCGCTAACGCCGGTGATCCTGACCACCTCCCAGCTGCTCACCACCGGCGTGGACGTACCGACCTGCAAGAACATCGTTCTGGCCCGCGTTGTCGGCTCGATGTGCGAGTTCAAGCAGATCATCGGGCGCGGCACCCGCGTACGCGACGATTACGGCAAGCTCTGGTTCAACATTGTCGATTACACCGGTTCCGCCACGCGCCAGTTCGCCGACCCGGATTTCGATGGCGACCCGGCCCACCTGACCGAAGAGGATCTGAGGGAAAGCGGCGTTATCGAGGAGATCCAGGAGGATGAACGTCCGGGAATCGTCGTGGATCGCGAATCCGGGATCATCGAACCGCCGCCCGAGGAGCGACGCAAATTCTACTTCGACGGCGGCCGTGTCGAGATCGCAGCGCATCTCGTCTACGAACTCGACACGGATGGGAAACAACTCCGCGTCATACGCTACACCGATTACGCGGCGGAGAAGGTCCGCAGCCTCTGTCCATCCGCGCCGGAGCTGCGCGCCCGATGGGCCGACCCTAAGGGGCGTTCGGAGATGATCGAGCGGTTGGCCGAGCGAGGGGTGATTTTCGAAGAGCTGGCCGACGCCGCCGGGCAGCCGGAGGCCGATCCTTTCGACCTGCTTTGCCACTTCGCCTTCAACGCCCCGTTGCGCACCCGGCGGGAACGCGCCCAGCGGCTCCGGAGCGAGCGGAAGGACTTTTTCGACCGCTTCGGATCCGAGGCCCGAGCCATTCTCCAAGAGTTGCTTGAAAAATACGCGGCGCATGGAGACGCCCAGTTCCTTCTCCCCGACATCCTGAAGGTACCGCCCATTTCCGGTCACGGCCAGCCTTCCGAAATCATTACCCTGTTCGGTGGGCCGGAACCGCTTCGCCTCGCCGTGGCTGAGTTGCAGAATCTGCTTTACGCGGCATAGAAGAAAGGCAATCAATGGTACGAACCCCCGGGAAAACAGACCAGCCCCAGACCACCACCCAGGCCCTCGGCAGCCTGCTCAAGTCCGCCCGCGACATCATGCGCAAGGACAAGGGCCTCAACGGCGACCTCGACCGCCTGCCGATGCTTACCTGGATCATGTTTCTCAAGTTCCTCGACGACTTGGAGCTCCAGCGCGAGGCGGAGTCCGCCCTCGCCGGGAAGCGATTCCGACCGGCCATCGAACCACCCTACCGCTGGCGAGACTGGGCGGCCAGCCCCCAGGGCGTCACCGGCGATGAACTGCTCGCCTTCATCAACCAGGAGGAATGCATCCGGCCCGACGGCACGCGTGGCCCGGGGCTTTTTGCCTATCTGCGCCGTCTCACCAGTTCCAACGGCGACGACCGCCGCGACGTGATCGCCACCGTCTTTTCCGGCATCCAGAACCGCATGGTCAGCGGCTATCTGCTGCGCGACGTGATCAACAAGGTTGCCGGGATCCACTTCACCGCCACGAGCGAGCTCCACACCTTGGGCGCGCTCTACGAAACGATGCTCCGCGAGATGCGCGACTCCGCCGGCGATTCCGGTGAGTTCTACACCCCGCGGCCCGTCGTGCGTTTTATGGTGACCGTCGCCGATCCGCAGCTCGGCGAGACCGTCCTTGACCCCGCCTCCGGCACCGGAGGTTTTCTTGTCGAGGCGTATAACCATCTGGCCGTGCAGGTCAAAACCGTAGCCGACCGCCGGACCCTCCAGGAAAGATCGCTTTTCGGCTGCGAGCCCAAAAACCTGCCATATCTGCTCTGCCAAATGAACCTCCTCCTCCACGGCCTCGACGCCCCCCGGATCGATCCGGGAAACGCCCTGCGTTTCAAACTCACCGAGATCGGCGAGAAGGAACCGGGAGCGCGTGGATCTTATCCTGACCAACCCGCCCTTCGGCGGCGAAGAGGAGCGCGGTATCCTGGGCAACTTCCCCGACGACAAGCAGACCGCCGAGACGACGCTCCTGTTCCTGCAGCTCATCATGCGCAAACTGCGCCGCCAAGCCACACCGATGGGAAGGCCCGCCCGCGCCGCCGTTGTCGTCCCCAACGGGACCCTCTTCGGCGATGGCGTCTGCGCCCGGATCAAGGAGCAACTGCTCAAGGAGTTCAACCTCCACACGATCGTCCGTCTGCCGAACGGCGTCTTTTCGCCCTACACCGGCATCCCGACGAATCTACTCTTTTTCGACCGCTCCGGGCCGACGCGGGAGATCTGGTATTATGAGCACCCCCTCCCGGAAGGTCGGAAGAACTACACCAAGACCCAGCCCATCCGATTCGAAGAGTTTGCGGCGTGCATCACTTGGTGGGGAAAACGCGAGGAGAACGACCGCGCCTGGAAGGTCCCGGTGGAGGAGATTCTCAAGTACAACGGCGAGGGGCGGCTTGGCTCGGTTAACCTCGACATTAAAAATCCGAGAGGGAAGGCGGACGTTGCCCACCTGCCACCGGAGCAACTGGTGGAGAGCATCCTCGAAAAGGAGCGCCGGATCACCGCGATTGTCGGGAGGATCAGGGCGCTTCTGGAGAAACCGTCATGAAGCGAAAGCCTCTGCAGCTCAAGCCCATGAGAGAGGTGCTTGCCGGTTGCAATGTGCAAGAAATGCACATTCCCGTAATCCGACAACCCAATGACCGAGGAAACCTCGGTTGTTCAACCAAGGGAGTCCCGTCCAACGGTTGCATTTTCTGCAACGGTTGAGGCTACTTTTCAGTTGTTGCATTTTTTGCAACAACTGAGGAAGCCGTTCAGTAGGTGCATTTTTTGCACTAACTGGAAAAACAATTATTACGGCGATATCTCTTCATACAGGCATTAAGGAAAAGCAATGAACGATTGGCCTATAGTGAGGCTGGGGGAGGTGCTTAGGCAGCGCAAAGAATTCATAACGATTGATGATCTCACAATCTACAAGCGCCCTCGCGTACGGATTCATGTTCAAGGCATCATCCTCCGCGATGAGGTTCCGGGTGCGCTCATAAAGACGAAGACTCAGCAAGTATGCCAGGCAGGAGAATTTCTCGTTGCCGAAATCGACGCCAAGGTCGGTGGCTTCGGCATCGTACCGGACAATCTTCAAGGGGCCATTGTAAGCAGCCATTACTTTCTGTTTGTCATCGACGAATCCAAGCTCGACCGACGCTTTCTCGATTACTTCATCCGGACGCCAGCGTTCCGTGATCAGGTTGAGGCGCAAGGCTCAACCAATTATGCGGCCATTCGTCCCTCGCATGTTTTTGGCTATGAAATCCCGCTACCTCCATTGGTTGAGCAGCGGCGGATAGTGGCGCAGATTGAGGAACTGGCCGCGCAGATCCATGAAGCTCGAAATCTCCGACAACAATCTACTTATGAAGCAGAGGCGCTTCATCTAAGCGTTTTACAGCAAAAGTTCGTTACCGAGGCTTTGGGTTGGATGCCGATGTCAATGAACGAGGCCATTGAGATTAACGACAAGCAAGTTGACCCAACGCTGTCGGAATACTCACAGCTTCCGCACATTAGCGGTGAAAACATGGAAAGTAAAACTTGCCGTCTGCTATTGTATCGGACTGCTGAAGTAGATGGAGTAAAGAGCAACAACTATCTATTTTCTCCGGGTACGATCCTTTACTCCAAAATTCGTCCTTACCTTAGAAAAGCGGTCTTCGTTGATTTCCGTGGAGTTTGTAGCGCAGAAATTTATCCGATTCGGGTTGTGAATTCGAAACTCGAACCTAATTTTGTAAAGTGGCTGCTTGTTGCCGAACCTTTCACTGAGTATGCGAACCGGCTATCGGGCCGCACGCGAATGCCGAAGTTAAATCGCAAACAACTTTTTGGCTTTAGCTTTTCTCACCCTCCACTGGCCGAACAGCGTCGGATCGTAGCCGAACTGGACGCGTTGCAGGCGGAGGCGGACAGGCTTAAATACCTGCAGGCCGAGACCGCCGCAGAACTAGACGCCTTGCTGCCTGCCATCCTTGAACGTGCCTTCAAAGGAGAACTTTTATGAGTACAAAAGACACAGCTATCTGTGGTATTCACGCTGGCAAGACCGGTGATGCCGATACCTTGTTTCTCAAAAAGCACTTCATCGCCGTCGGCTGGATGAAGATGGGCGATCTTTCCAAACTTAAGGCGGACCGAGAAGTCTTTAAAACCAAAGTAGCGGAAGCTTATCCCGATAAGAAACCTGGGGCAATTCCTAACACTGCTGGACAGTTATTTCGCTTTGTCCATGAAATGAAACCGGGTGATCTGGTAGTTTATCCCTCCAAACAGGACCATCAGGTCCACCTAGGTGAGATCGAAGGCCATTACTTTTATGATCCGAAAACCGAACCGAGCTATCCGAATTTGCGTCAAGTCAAATGGCTGCGGGCACTCCCGCGAACCCATTTCAAGCAGGGTGCCCTTTATGAGATCGGCTCAGCCCTGAGCCTTTTTCTGGTGAAGAATTATGCAGACGAGTTCCGCGCTGCCCTTGAAGGAAAAGCGGCGCCGACACCGGTGGCGCAGGACGAATCCATCGCTGCCGTTGCAGAGGATATTGAGGAGACGACCCGCGATTTTGTTCTCAAGCGACTTGCGCAAGAAGTAAAGGGCCATCCATTCGCCGACTTTATCGCCCACCTGTTGAACACCATGGGATATCAAACACGTGTTTCGCCGGAGGGTCCGGACGGTGGCATAGACATTATCGCCCATAGGGATGAACTGGGGTTTGAGCCGCCCCTCATCAAGGTGCAGGTCAAGAGTACGGAGGGCAGCATCGGCGATCCGGTCGTGTCGGCGCTTTACGGTAAAGTGGGACCTGGAGAGCATGGGCTGATGGTGACTCTTGGCAGTTTCACACCGCAGGCCAAAAACTTTGCCAGGGCCAAGACCAACCTGCGGCTAATCGATGGTGAAGAACTTGTGAGGCTGATCTTCGTGCACTACGACCAGTTCGAATCGCGCTACAAGGGGCTCCTGCCCCTGCGCCGGGTTTTCGTACCGGAGGCGATGGACGAGATCGAAGAGTGATCCGTTCTGGTGACAGCGTAAATATCTTGCCATTGACTGGTGGGGAAGCAGAGAAGGGTATTAATCCCAAATATTCGTATTGACATCTTATTACGGTTTGTCTATAACAAAACGGCATTTTGTTATAGACAAACAAGTTTGTGAATAAGCGGCGATAGACAAAATGAAACCCTTTGAACCTCAACAACTTCCGAAAGTTTCAACAGGATCATGGGGCAGGGGAATGACCGCGTCGGGAGCGCCACAAAACACTGATTCCATCCATCGGATCGTAGCCGCGCCTGGGAAAACGGACCGCATCCTTCCTGCCGATGCCCCGGTTCGCCCAAAGCCGAAACTCCTCAATCCACTGCGGGAAGGCGATGTATCTCAACCGGACCCAGCGGCGATTTGGCCGGACACGGTTCTAACTTAAGTTGTTAAAAAGATGACTTATGAGTTTTTATCAACTGCTTCCTGAGATCGAGTTTTTGGCACTTACTGCCGACATGCAATATTACCACTGGCATTCAGCAGCCCAGAGGGAAGGTTATCCATCAGCAATTCCTGCGGTAAACGGAGAAACGAACCGCCTTATGCTTAATATATTTTTCACGATATGATATGTTATCTTTTTAGCACAATCTTATTGACATAAAAGTTGATTTCACCTTATACTCATTCGCACTGGAAATCAGCTTTTTAGAATATGAAATAGTTACATATAGATAGTAATTTGTTGTCTAAAATTAATCGGGCGGTGAAATAATGGTTAAAAAAAAAGGGGCACCTTCGAAGTGTGTTGAATGGTACGTTCAGGTACTCAGATTAACGGCGTTCCTGAGTCCTGAAAATATGATTGAATCAGCAAATTGGTGGAATGATGTGATTGGTGAACCTCCCGATACTAAGACCCTAAAACCAAAGATAGGAGGATCACAGGAGAACGGTTTATTCGAAGGTGGAAGATTAATTTTAGAAGTAGCTCCTAACCGTGTAGATTGGATATTAACGGCTCTACAGGATGAAGTATTAAGTTCAGAAGCAATACCTACGATTGGCCCATTCTACAGCAAATTGGATAAATTTCTACCCATAGTAGAAAGATGGTCGCAACTGGATACGTGTCCTTCGCTAAGTAGATTAGCATTTGGTGCAACTTTACTATGTCCGGTAGAAAATAGATACATAGGTTATACTACATTATCGCCTTATCTCCGTAATGTCGTAATAGATCCTGAAGGGTCTTCTGATTTCGTTTATCAAATCAACAGGCCTAGGAATAGTAAGGGGGAAATTCCAGGCTTAAGAATAAATCGCCTGTCTAAATGGGCTGTATTGGCATTGAAAATAGCTATGATTGCGCCTCAGGGTTCGTTCTCTGTAGTAAAAAGCAAGGAAAATATGGCATGCCATTTGGAATTGGATATAAATACGTCTGTAGAATACAATGGGACTATTAATCAGAAGGCAATAAAAAATGTTTTTCAGGAATTAGTTGACTTGGGGAAAGAAATTGCTGAAAAGGGTGATATACCATGAGAGCAGCAGGAGCTATTGAAAAACCATCTGAAGTGCCGTTTAACTTCGCAAACCAGGGTTACGAAAGCACTGAAGAGTTAGTGTATAACATATTGATTGGATATCCCATCCAAATTGAGAACCCAAGTCTGGGGATATTGAAACAATATCCATGGGGCATTAGCGCATCAGAGGTTGCTTCGGCTTATATAGAGATAGGATCTCCTGGTAATGTTGTGTGCATAAAGCAGTGGCCGCAGCAATTTATCCGAGGAGCTATTTCATCAATTTGTGCTATACCGCAGATGGCGAATACGGTTGAATCGGAGTTTCTATGGGCGGAAAGTGCGACAGTAAAGAAGAAACAAGAAAAAGAATTTGAATCAGAAATTTGGGCTTTGTTTGAAGCAGCCAATGACGAAATATTTGAAGATGGGATAGAGAGCAGATTCTCAAAAGACCTGATTAAACTAATAATAACATTTGGTAATGACGCTGTTACTTTTATAACTGATTCGATAATTTCTGGGCATGCGAACCCTGAAGTTGCGTCTGAAGCACTCCGTTGGATTGGTCGGATGAATCATCCCCAATCTTATTCAAATCGATTGTGGTTGCTTGAGAGCTGCCTGAACTGCGCTTCATCAAAAATGCGAGATGGCGCTATACTAGGTTTAGCCTCAATGGACAATCCCAATGCAATTCCATATATCAAAAATGCAATGGAGCGAGAGTATCTTGTAGAACTTAAACAAGACATGCAGCAAGTTATTGACCAATTGGAGAACACTATCGGTGGCATTCATTTTGCGGAAGGTAAGGAAAAATCGGTGGTATAAGGGTGAGGCCGAATCTGCGTTGAGTATAAATGATGTTCCCGCAGACCCTCTAGGTGATCTTCAAACAAATTGTAATGCGCTTTCAATATGGCTTATTGACGATGAAAAATCAAATTTAGATCAGGTTGCATCCGCACTGGCAGTTGATCGAGGGGTACTTTCAAACCTCGATTATGCTCTTTTAGATTTTAAATATTTCAATAAGCTTAAATTTAAGTATAAATCTTCCAGAGGAGGAACTTTAGATAATCGTATAAATGAATGTCATATTGATATCCAAGAATTATCAGGCAAAAAATTAGTTCGTTTAGCCAAGGCTTTTTTCAGATATGCCGAAATTCAAAGAATACCAGAAAAAAAGGTATTGGAATTAATAAAAAAAGCAATAGAATCAAAACAGATTGATTCAACTAAAATAAAGCCCGCAATAATAGAAAAAATTTAAGCCATGGATTACTCATTGAAGCCAAGGATGAAGCATTAAGGGTCATATTTTTTATCTCCGATTTCATTCCTCTATAAGCATGGATACAGGAAAAGATGTCGCATTATTAGCCGATCCCTTCCAAATCGAATAAAGGGACAGACGCGGCGCAATAAATTTTTAACAAATTAAATCCATTAACAAAAAATCCGTGAGTGAACCACCCGATCACAATAAGTCCCATCAAATCCCAGATTATCCCATGTCACTTATTGCAAATACGCCGTTTCCTCCCGCGAACTTGGGGTGCGTGAATCAGTTTGCTTGCATCTATAAGGCGGCAAACAACAATCCGGCGACTCCTTGTGCCAGGGATATACCGGAAATCTCTTGACTTAGCGGCTTAATGTTATAGTCTATGCGACATAGATAGGCGGTATAGACTATGAATGACGCACAAAATATAACAAGGGAGCCACTGGGAAAGATGGAGGCCGGCTTTCTGGCCAAGGCGGGAGTTCACCCTACCTTCAGCCTTGCCTTTGCACGTCAGATACTGGGGCATACAAAGCATGATCCGACGCCTCAGTTTCTTGAGCGGCTTCAAAGCAAAGGATGGATCAGACGCATCCGGCGAGGGCGGTTCGCGGTTGTTCCGCTCTCTTCCGGCGAGGACCGTTCGCCGCAGTTGCATGAGTTTGTGGTCGCCATGGAACTCGTGTCTCCGGCAGTGATTGCGTACTGGTCGGCGCTCAACCATCACGGCATGACGGAGCAGCTTCCCCGGACCGTCTTCGTGGCGACCGACCATCCCGTTCGCCGCCAGCCGGGAGAGGTGCTGGGCGTCCGCTACAAGATCGTATCGCTGAAGCCGGGCAAGTTTTTCGGCATCATGAAGGACTGGATCGATGAGATTCCATTTAGTGTTACGGATCGGGAGAAGACGATCATCGATGGACTGGACCTCCCGCAGCACGTGGGCGGGGTGAGCGAAATCGCCAAGGCATTGAAGACGTCCTGGAAGACGCTGGACGAGAAAAAGCTGCGGAGTTCCGCCGCTAAAATCGGCAATTCGGCTGTTGCCAAACGGCTTGGGTTTCTGATGGAAACGCTGGGATTGGGGGACGTCGAAGCGCTTCGCACGGAGGCGCTGCTTGCTCCGGGCTTTTCTCCGCTTGACCCGACCATGCCGAAGCGCGGGAAATACAGCAGGCGGTGGGGCCTTCTGGTTAACGCGGAGATTGAGCCATGATTACGACGGCGGAATTGCATCGCGTCGCTGATCGGGAAGGACTCCGCAGCAGAAAAAGTGGCCACGTCCGAGAGATTTGTATGATCTCTGGTATATCCTGTGTAAATCGGAAGAGCGCTTTTTATGGAAGGAACTGAAACCTCTTTTCGATGAGAAGTGCCGTGTTCGGGGCGTGCAGCCGGATATTGAGAGTCTGACTTCGGACACGCTGCGGGAATGGAACGAAAACGTCTGGCTCAACCGTTTAGGGCCGATGCTGAAAGATGTGCCGGATTTTGATCGCGTGTGGAAAGTATGGGTGAAGACCTTTCACGACTTGATTAAGGATGCGAAATGAGAATCCCTTCACATCGGCAAGGCCAAAGAAAAGATCGTCCCACGGGTAAAAAGCTTCACGCCCGACAGCTCGGCGTTGAGGTGGCCCACGTGAAGATTGCGGATAACCGCTTTCAATAAATAGTTCGAAGTAGAGGATATCCTGTGATGATCAGCGAACCATGCTTGACATCATGTAATGTTGTGAGTAAAATCGCTCACCGTATTGAGTAAATTGTAAATCACACTTTGTCCTTGCCGTTCATTGAGGAGATTCAAAGAGATGTACCATCGCCCACTGTATGATACGCTGGTCAAAAGGATACAGGAACCACGCCGGTTCATCCAGGTCCTCGCCGGGCCAAGGCAAACGGGGAAGACCACGCTCGTGCACCAAGTTGCGGACGATACCTCTGTACCGGTCCATTATGCCTCCGCGGACGAGCCCACCCTTCAGAGCCGGACATGGATCGAGCAGCAATGGGAAACGGGAAGGCTCCTGAATGCCGAGACGAAGGGCAAGGGCGGGGCGCTTCTGGTGCTGGACGAGGTCCAGAAGGTGACCGGCTGGTCCGAGGTGGTCAAAAGGTTGTGGGACGGCGACACCCGCAACAACCTGTCCCTCAAGGTTCTTCTCCTGGGCTCGGCGCCTCTCCTGATTCAGCGGGGACTGACCGAAAGCCTCGCCGGCCGCTTTGAAATCATTCCCGTGACCCACTGGTCCTATGCCGAAATGCGGGAGGCTTTCGGATGGGATCTTGACCGCTATATCTATTTCGGCGGCTATCCCGGTGCGGCCGACCTGATTGCCGACTGGCAGCGGTGGTCGCGCTACATCATCGATTCTCTCATCGAGACGACCCTTTCCCGCGACATCCTGCTTTTGACGCGGGTCGACAAGCCCGCGCTGCTCAGGCGCCTTTTCCAACTCGGCTGCACCTTCTCGGGACAGATCCTTTCCTACCAGAAGATGATCGGGCAGCTTCAGGATGCCGGTAATACGACGACTCTGGCCCACTACCTGGAACTGCTGACCGGCGCCGGCATGCTGACGGGCCTGCAGAAGTTCGCCGCGAATCAGGTCCGCGAGCGGTCGTCGAGCCCCAAGCTTCAGGTATTGAACACGGCGCTCATCAGCGCACAGTCGCGTCTGACCTTTGATGAAGCGCGAAAGGACCGGGAGTTCTGGGGCAGGCTGGCGGAATCGGCGGTCGGCGCGCATCTGATCAACAGCGCTGCAGGAACGGGTATCGAACTGTTCTACTGGCGCGAGCGCGGCCGGGAGGTCGATTTCGTACTGCGTTTCGGGAAGACTGTAGTTGCCATTGAGGTCAAGAGCGGCTCCCGCAAGGAGGGGCTTCCGGGGATGGACGCCTTTGACAAGGCCTTTCAGCCGAAGCGGAAGCTGCTGGTCGGCGGCGACGGCATTCCTTTGAAGAAATTCCTGCTCACCCCGGCATCGGACTGGGTCGCGGGATGAAGGTGCTCCCCGGAAGCGCCGGACTTCCACGACAAACACCTGATATGTTCGAAAATCACCGCAGGTTTTTGCATTCCGCGTCGTTTAATTAAGTATGAACAGGGATGAGAAGAGGGGATCGAGATGAGGTGCCATCGCATCCAAAAAAGGCTTGCCGTGTACCAGGACGGTGAAGTGAGCGGGAAAGAGCGGGAGCGAATCTCCACGCACCTGGAAGGGTGCCCGGCTTGCCGGAGCGCCTATGCCGAGTTGGAACAGGCCTGGCAGTCGCTGGAGAAAATTCCGGAAATCCAGGCCTCTGCCGGATTCGAACGGCGTCTTTCCGAACGGATCAACGCCGTTCCCGAGCCCCGTTCGCGGTGGCGCTTCCTTTGGGGTTCATGGGTTTATCGGGCATATCCCGCCCCGGCGATGGCGGCTGTTCTTTTGCTCGTGGGGACGGTGCTGGGGGGGTATCTGGGAAACGCCCTGGTGTCGGGTTTCTTGTCCGCTCCCGCTCAGGAGCAGGCTTCCAGGACGGGCGCGGACATCGTTTCCTTTAGCGTCTTTTCCGCCGTACCGCCGGGAACCCTGGGGAACGGTTACCTGCGCATGGCCCATTTTACGGAGGAGTATCGGAAATGAAGAGGAAGTTGTTGGTTATCATTCTGACTCTGTCGCTGGTCGTCAACGCGTCCGCCGTCGCCACCATCGGATACCATTACTGGCGTAACACATGCTTCACGCCGTCGGCGCCCTGTCCCCTCAATCCGGAAGACCATCATCCCTATCAGGAACTCGGTCTTTCCGCTGAGCAACTGATAAAGATGGCGTCGCTGTCCGACTCGTTTCACCGCCGTCTCAATGAACTGGAATCATCGGTCGCGGCCAAAAGAAATCTCCTGATCGACTCTCTAGGGGAAAATCAGATCGATCTGCTGCGGACGGAGGCGATCCGAAAGGAAATCGCGGCATTTCAGGATGAGGTACAAAAAGACGTCATTGCGCACATCGCGGAGTCGAAGAAGATCCTGAATCCCGATCAGCAAAAGCGTTTTATCGAGCTGTTGCGGGCGAGTGTGAACAAGGGGCGATTGAATTCGCCATTTCCTACGAACTGAGGTTACTTATGAATCTACGTTATGTTTATCAGGAGCTCACCCGCCAGAAACGAAGAACGGTCATGGCCGTGATTGGTCTTTCCATCGGCATCGCGCTTCTCGTCATTCTTAACGCCCTGTCCCTGGCCTACCATGAGGCGGCCCGCGCCCCCTTGAAAGAGATCGGGGCGGACATCACGGTGCAGCGGCCCGGAAACGTCCCCGAGGATCTGTCCGGCGCGGTCTTTCCCTGTTCGGCCGTGACGATCCGCAAGGATGAAATCGACCGGATCAAAAAAGTGTCCGGCGTCCGGGGTACGGGCACGGCCGTGCTCCTCTGGGTATTCGAACCGAACCGGGCCTGGATCGTCCTGGGGATCGAGCGAGAGAATCCCATCGGGCCGTCGATCCTCAAGAACTTTGTCGCGGAAGGTCGGTACCTCGAAGAGGGGAAACCGGAAGCCCTCGTTGAGTCGGCCTACGCCCGGCAATTCGGGATCAAGCCGGGGGATACCGTATCCATAGCGGGCCGGTCGTTTCCCGTCGTGGGTCTAATAGACGCCTCCCATGCCGCGAAGATCGCCGTGGCCAATCTCTACCTCCCCCTGTCAGAGGCACAGGCCATCGCGGCGGCCTCCAAGACGCTCCAGTCGGTTTCCCCCTTTGCGCCGGGGGATGTGAACCTGCTGTTCATCCGGGCGGATCAGGAAAAGATCACCGCCGTGGCTTCCGCCCTCAAGGGCATTTTGGGAGACAAGGTCGCCGTCGCCACCCCGGACTCCTTCCTGAAGCTGCTGGGGAGTTTTTTCGCCGTGTCGGATAAATTCACCCTGGTTGCCTCGCTCATCGCCGTCCTCATTGCCATTCTGATCGCATTCAAGACGATGGCGGGAAACGTGGCGGAGCGGGCACGGGAAATCGGCGTTCTGAAGGCCGTGGGCTGGACCCATCGGAACGTGACCCTGCAGCTCCTTGCGGAATCGGTCGTCCAATGTTTCATCGCCGGGATACTGGGGCTCCTGATCGCTTACGCAGCCGCCTTTGCCCTGGGCTTCATGACGGTGAACATCCCCATTCCTTGGGAGATGAGCCCGACCCCGCATTTCCTTCCCGGCGGCGGCGCTCCGATCTTCAAAACCCTGCGGCTTCCTGTCCATATTCCCATATCACTGGCCCTGTTTGCCGTCCTGCTCTCCATCGTGATCGGCGGGCTGACGGGCGCGCTCCTGGGCAGACATATTTCAAAAATCAAACCTTCGGAGGTATTAAGACATGAGTAAAGCGATTCTGGTCGGCACTGATCTGACCAAAATTTTCGACAAGCTGACCGTCGTCAAGGGGGCGTCCATCGCTGTCCGGGAAGGGGAATTCGTCGCCCTGGTGGGCAAATCCGGCTGCGGCAAGACCACCCTCCTTTCCATTCTTTCCGGTCTGGAGCGCCCGACCTCGGGAAGGGTGACGATCGCCGGGAAGGAGATCTCCGGCGCATCCGAGGACGAACTGGCTCTCTTTCGCCGGGAAAACGTCGGGTTCATCTTCCAGTCCTTCAACCTGATCCCGACCCTCTCCGCCTGGGAAAACACGGCTCTGCCCCTCTTCCCCATCCGGATGACGGAAGCGGAGCGGCGCCGGCGGGCGACGGAAATCCTCGACCGGATGGAATTGGGACATCGGGCGGAACACCTGCCCGCGGCGCTCTCCGGCGGGGAGAAGCAGCGGGTGGCCATCGCCCGCGCCCTGATCAACAACCCGAAGATCGTTTTCGCCGACGAGCCGACGGGGAACCTCGATACCGCCACCGGCGACGCAATTATGGCGATCGTCACCCGGCTGCACCGGGAGCAGGGGATGACCCTGCTCATGGTGACCCACGAACCGGAGCTGGCCAAAACCGCGGAACGTGTTATTCGCATGCAGGATGGGGAGGTGCTCTCATGAAAAAGTTTGCTTTGTATGGCCTGTTGGCCTTTTGCCTGGTTTTCATTCCGGCGGCCGCTCTACCCGCCCCACCGGTTTCCGTGGAGGTTCTCTACATGAACCACGGCCCCCTGCTCTCGACGATCAAGGGGATCAAGGAGCTCTGCAACGGGTACGGCAAGGCTCTCACCGTCTCCTGGTACGACTCCGGCAGCTCGGAAGGGGAGAAGTTCATGGACAAGAAGGGGATCCATCAGCATGTGCCCCTGGTCATCTGGATTGCCGGCAAACCGACCGCCAAGATCAACGGGAAAGAGATTCAATTCGTCGGCTTTCCCACCGGATCCGGTCCCCCCTCCTTCCAGGGGGATTGGAACATGGGCGATCTGCGTACAGCGCTCGATCAGGCCGTTGGTAAAAAATAAGGTGGTGGCGGAGCCGCTGTGGCAGTGTCGGAAACAACCATGACAACCATGTGAGGGGATTATGTATTATCGCTACGTTTTGAAGGAACTCAGCCATCACCGGCAACGGATGCTGGTCAACTGCCTGGGCATTGCCGTGGGGATCGCCCTGTTCGTTTCCATCAACGCCGTTTCCGCCGCTTACCGGGAAGCGGTGAGCCTCCCGTTTAAAAACCTTGGCGCGGACCTTGTCGTCCAGCGGCCGGACCCAGTCGATGCGCGGGATACGCCTGCCCATCTCCAGTCAGATCCTCGCGGCAGAAGATCTCGAAAAAGTCCGGGCCGTTCCCGGTGTAGACGCTCTCTCGGCCGCCCTCCTCCTGTGGGAGTTCGACCGGGGCGGCTTCCGGACGATCATGGGCGTGGACCTGGCTCAGCCGAGCCTGGGGCCGGTCCGGGTGAAGGATTGGTTAGCCCAGGGACGGTTTCCCGACCGCGAGGGCGAGGTTGTCCTTGAGAAGCATTACGCCAAGTTCCACCACACCGTTTTAGGCGATGCGGTCACCATTGGCGGCCGTTCCTTCAAGGTCGTGGGGCTTCTGGAGATCAAAGAGGGATCGCAGATCGCCGCGGCAAACATCTACCTCCCGCTGGCCGACGCCCAGGCCCTCCTGGAGAAGGGCGCCGGAAGCGTCAATACCGTTTATCTCCGCCTGAAGGACCCCTCCCTCCTGGATCGGATCAAGGCGGAGATCGTTCGGATTCTGCCGGGCGTTTCCGTCGCCAGTTCCGATTCCTTTCTTGAGGTGATGGGCGGCGTCTCACGGATTTCCGACCAGTTTGCGCTGGTCGTCTCCCTGGTCGCGCTGGGCGGGGCGATCTTTCTGATCATCAAGACGATGCTCGCCAACCTCGTCGAGCGCTCCCGCGAGATCGGCATCCTCAAGGCGGTGGGGTGGACCGGCGCCGATGTCCGCAAGCAGCTCATGGGGGAGGTTTTCGTGCAGGCCCTTCTGGGCGGCATCGCGGGCATCCTGGGGGGCTACCTGATCTCATACCTCCTGGGCTATCTCTCCATCCCCGTCTCCACCCCCTGGGAGGTGAACCTCATGCCTGCCTTTGCCAAGGATGCGGCCGCCGCCGCGCAGACGATCCGCCTGCCCGTTCATCTGTCGGCAGGTCTGATCGCTGCCTCGCTCTTCCTGTCGCTTGCGGCGGGGGGGCTGGCCAGTTATTTCATGGCCAGGCGGATGGCGAAGATGAAGCCGGCCGACATCCTGAGGCAGTTGTGATGATGATTTATGAACAAAATATCGTCGATGCGAGGACTCTTCGCCTCTTTTTTCAATCTTAGCCTGACAGCCTTCGGCTGTCCGACTAAATCACTTATGTATCGTTTTGAGCATTCACCAGGAGGGAACATGAACAAAATATCCTTGAAAAGGCTTATGATTGTGCTTCTGTTCATCTGTCTGGGCCAGGCTATGTCGGAGTCCGCACCTGTGCTGGCCCAAACATCTCCTGTAAAGTCCTCAACGGCAAGCGGACAATCCAGCGAACCCATCACCCTAAAAGAGTGTCTCAGTAAAGCTTTGAAAGGCAATCCGCTGCTGGCCGAGGCGCGGCTGGGGATCACCGCGGCAGAACAAAGCATCGACAGCGCCTGGGGAAAGCATCTTCCGAAATTGTCTCTGGATGCGAACTATACCAAGCGAGAGGATCCATTGCCCTATATTCCTGCCCAGTCAAACACCATTTCTCCACATTTCAGTGATGAATTCTCGTCCTGGACGCTGGCCATGATCCTGCCCATCTATCAGGGTGGACAGGTCTCTAACGGTGTTGAGCTGGCTAAAATCCGGAAAACGCTTCAGGAAGATGCGACGGCTTTGACCCGTAACGAGGTTATTGCCAATATTATCAATACCTACAACAAGATTCTCCAGCTTCAGAAACTGCAAGAAGCCTCACAAACATCGGTGACGGCGCTGGAGAGTCAGCAAAAGAATGCACAGCTTATGTTCAATGTAGGGCGAATTGCGAATGCTGACCTGCTGAAGGTAGAAGTACAGCTCGCTAATGAACGGCAACGCCTTCTATCATTGCAAGAAGGGCTCGCTAATTCGACTGGGACGCTCCTCTACCTGATGGGGGAGCCGGCCGGCGGACCTGCACCCGTGTTGGTGCTTTCTGATAAACTAACCTCGGCCGAATTCATAGCCGATTTTGACCAAGGCCTTAATACAGCGCTCAAGAAGCGACCGGAATACCTGATAGCTGCAACCGGCGTGCAGGAAGCGGGGGTAAACCGAAAGCTTGCCAGAGGTAAACTTCTCCCTACCATTGGTGCTTTTGCCGGATATATGGATCAATATGGTTTCAGTCCCTCGTACAAGGAAGCTAACTGGTTTGCCGGGTTCAACCTGAGCTTGCCGCTCTTTGAAAAATCCTTTTACGAAGAGCTTGCTAAAGAGCGTGTCCTGGAAGAAAAGGCAGGCAAGCATTTGCTGGCCGTGGAAAACCAGCTACGGCTCGATCTGCAAACGGCTCTTTCATCCCTGAAGGATAGCAAGAGCCGTGTTTTGACAGCCCAAAAAGCCACTGAACAAGCGGAGGAATCCTTCCGCATTGAACAGAAAAAATACACAAGCGGCGCCGGGGCTGTCGTGGATCTACTGTTTGCCCAGTCAGCTTACGTCACGGCTGTGGCCAATCATTCGCAATCCCTGTTCGATTATAATGCAGCCGTTGTCGCTTATCGAAAAGTGACAGGCACACTGGAGGATTACCTGCCATGAAAAAGACACTCATTATCGGGGGAATTATCATCGCTCTCATTGCCGGCGCAATCTTGCTGGTCCAAACGAAACAACATGCTGTGGCGTCCCTTCCCAAGCCGGTAGCGAATGTGCAGACCGTCCAGACGGCCGTGGTGACCCAGGGAAACCTGGAAGTTACCACCCATTATCTGGGAGTGATGACCCCCTATACCAGCAGCGATCTCTCTGCGCGGATTTCCGGAAACATTCTGACGATAAATAAGCGTGAAGGGGATTCCGTCAGTCCCGGTGAGCTGTTGGTGGTCATAGATGATCGAGAACTGGCAGACCGGGCCCAGGCAGTCGATGCCGAAGCCCGGGCCACGCAGCAGAGATTGATCGGAGCGCAAAGCGCCTATGAGACACAAAAATCGATCTACGAGCGGGATATGTCGCTCTACGGCGATGGGGCGATTTCCAAAGAAGCTCTGGAGCGATCCCGGGCAGCCTTTGACGGCGCCCAGGCAACACTCTCCGCTTTTCAGGAAAGCCTCCAGGGAATGAAAAAGAGTACAACCGCTGCGCAGACACAGTCAGGCTATGCGAAAGTTTATGCCCCTTTTGCCGGAATCATCAGCAACTGGCCATACCGGGAAAACCGATTCTGACAATTGAAAAGACGTCTCCTTATAAGGTTGTAGTACACATTCCCCAGGAAGAAATAAACCGGATCAGAAAAGGGACGAAAGCATACCTGTTGAACGGTGAGCAGCGTCTGACAGCAACGGTCGAGCGGATCTACCCGGCTCTGGGTAAAAGTCTGCTGGGCTCCGCGGAAATCATTCTTGTGGGCCGGCCCTTCAACCTTCCTTCGGGGTCAACGGTGGGTGTTGATCTGGTCACAAATCAAGCCGACGGCTTCCTCGTCCCGGAAAGCGCCGTTGTGAAGACCGGCCAGGGCGCCTTTATTTATGTGCTCGATAATAATATCGTCAGAATACGGCCCATCAGCCTGCGGGGAGCGAGCGCCGGTCAGACGGCCGTCAGTGGTCCAGTCCGTGCGGGCGACATCGTCGCCGTCGGGCAGGAGAATCGGCTCCTCGGCTTGAAAGAGGGAAGTACGGTTCAGCCCGCCGGGGGGGCGAAACCATGAACTTTGTGGCACAGTACATTAAAAAACCGCATCTTGTTCTCTCCGTCGTTCTCCTCCTGTCGGTCGTGGGTATCATTGGTTACAAAAAGATGCCCTTCAATCTTTTTCCCGATGTGGACCGACCGCAGATCAGCGTGATCACCGTCATGCCCGGGGCCGCCGCCGCCGATATGGAAGCCGACATTTCACGGACCATTGAAAAGGAACTTTCCACGATCGACCTGGTGCGCCGCGTGACGTCCACATCAAAAGACGAGGTTTCCGTCGTTCAGGCAGAATTTGAGTACCAGAAAAGCCTGGACGCGGCCGCCACGGACGTGGCCAATGCGCTGAGCAAGATCAGCGCCCGCCTGCCTATCGGCGTCCGACCGCCCCAGATCTTCAAAATCAGTCAAGCCACACAGCCGACCATGACCTTGGCGCTCGCTCTTGAACCGGGTTACCCGACCGATATGCGCAAAATCCGGGAACTGGCCGACAACCAGATCAAGGAGGAACTCCTGCGCGTTCCGGGAATTGCCAACGTGGAGGTCTTCGGCGCCTGGCAGCCGGAAGTGCAGGTGAAAATCGATCCGGATCGGCTGAAGCGTTTCAATCTCAACATGACTGACGTCATGGGGTCTCTGGCCGCACAGAACCAGAATATCCCGCAGGGTCTCATCATCCGCAAAGAAGGGCAGTATATCTTCAAGACGGAAGGGCAGGTAAAAAAGCCTGAAGAATTGAACGACCTGGTCATCGGCAGGAAAGAGGGAGGAACCATCCACCTACGCGATGTGGCCGTCATCGAACCCGGCGTCCAGGAACCACAGTCGGCCTACCGGGGTAACGGCCGGGAGGCGATCGGCCTCAATATCCTGCGCGGACAGAACGGACACATACTGGATACGATCCAGGCCGCGGAAGGCGCCCTGCCGCAACTCCGGGTTAAATATCCCTTCATACATTTCGAGATCAGCTATACCCAGAAGGGACTGATCACGCTGAGTGTGGATAACATGCTGGAGGCGCTCCGGGATGCCATCATCATTACCGTCCTGATCATCTTTCTCTTTCTGGGAAACCTGCGGACAATGGCACTGGTGGCCATTTCCATTCCTTTTACCTATCTGATCACCTTTGCTTTCATGTGGCTGTTTGGCTTCGAGTTTCACATGGTCACCCTCACAGGGGTGATCCTGGCCGTCGGCATGCTCCTTGACGACGCCATCGTGGTTATCGAAAATATCGAACGGCGTTACCGGGATAGCGGAAAAGACCTCGCCGATGTGGTAGCCGGCAGTACCGAAGAGGTCATGCTGGCTATTTTTTCGGGGACCTATGCTACCGTGGTCGTCCTGGTGCCGATCATCTTCATCGGCGGCTACGTGCAGACCGTGCTGAGGCCGATGGCATTGTCCTTGAGTATCGCCTTGATTGCCTCCTATGCGGTATCCGTCACCATCATTCCAATCCTTGCCCCGGTCATCCTGAAAAGGACAAACAAGCCGAATCGGCTGGAAGCTTGGATTAAGAAGGGGAGCGATCGTTTTGTCAATGCCATCCGCGACTTTTTTGTCGACACTCTGGACTTTGCCCTCCGGCATCGTGTTCTCTTTATTCTGGTGGCCTTTGTCGTGCTTATCCTTACAAGTAAATTTGCACAGCCGCTCGTTGGCCAGAGTCTTCAGCCTCCCATGGATACGGGCATCATCAAGATCAACTTTGAGGCGGACAGCAATTCCTCCCTGCCCCAGACCCATGACATCCTGCGGCAGATGGAAACCTTCATCAAAAAGCAGAACGGGCTGGTCTCCATGAGTTCCACTTTAGGGTCTGAACCGTCGGTGGTGTCCTTCGGCAGCGGTAAGAACCCACAGCAGGGTAATGTCAACATCAACATGGTGGACCGGTATCACCGGAAGGAGTCCATGTGGCAGATTGAAACGAACCTGCGCAACGAATTTCTGAAAATACCGGGACTGAAATACGTGGACGTTTTCGATTATGGTGCCACACCGGTCTCGTCAATACGGGCCACGCTGGATGTGATGGCCACCGGTCCGGATACTAAGGTACTCTACGCGATCGGTCAAGACATCGAGCACCGCATGGAAGGGGTTGGCGGTCTGAAATCGGTGTCTCTGAGCTGGACTGCCGATAAAAAAGAGGTTAACTTTATCGCTGACCGAGAAAAATGCGCGCTCTATGGCATTTCTCCCCGGGAAATTGCCGCACAGGTACAGGCGGCAGTGCAAGGCGGTATTGCCTCCGTTTTCCGTATTCCCGGTGAGGATGGTTTTTTAATCCGTGTCCGCTATCGGGAAACCAATCGGAACAACATTGCCGGGATGAACGCATTGAATGTTCACACGCCGGCTGGCGACGTTCCGCTTTCCACGCTGGGGCGCATCAACGCGACCTATGTGCCCATGCTCCTCACCCGGCAAAACCTGCAGAACAGCATCGATGTCTTAGGTTACCGGGAGAAAGCGGCGGTTTCACATATCATGGACAACGTGAAAAAGGCCTTGACCGGCATCAAGCTTCCCCCTGGATATAAGATCTTCCAGGAGGGGGATGCGAAACAAAGCAAGGAATCCTTTGACGCCATGATATCTGCGCTGATTATTGGAATGGTCCTGCTCTACTTCTCCCTGGTGCCGGCTTTCCGCTCCTTCGTCCACCCCTTGACGATCATGTCGGCTATCCCCCTGGCCCTGATCGGCGCCATGTGGTCGCTCTTGATTGCAGGCAAACAGCAGTCCATGTCGGCCTTCATGGGGATTATTATCCTCGCGGGTATCGTCGTCAAGAACTCAATCCTGCTCATCGACTTCATTGAGATAGCGAAAGAACGGGGCGCCTCCACGTTGGAGGCGCTTCGGGACAGCGTTCTGGTCCGGACCCGGCCGATTCTGATGACAGCCTTCGCTACCGCAGTGGGGATGCTTCCCATTGCCCTGGAACGGGCTATCGGTCTGGAGCGGCTCTCCCCCCTGGCAATTATCGCCATCGGGGGACTTTTGTTCTCCACCTTTCTAACGCTTCTTTATGTGCCAATATTTTATACAGTTTTTGAAGATATCACGGTTTGGTTCTCGCATTTATTGGCCAAATCAAAGAGAACTTGATAACTAAAAAATAAGGTGCTGGAGGTTTGGCTAGTTATGTGATGGGAAAAGGACAGCGCGGATGAAACCTGCCGGGATATTGCGGCAGCTTTGATTCATCTGGTTCTATAAAGCCTCTCTCATCTAACACTATTGAGTAATCTGGAGAGACCGATGACGTCATTAATGTTCATATTTACCAGAGTTCTTAAGATCGGGGCGACGGCTTACGGCGGTCCCGGCATGATCGCGCAGATCAAAGAAGCGGCGGTAAAGAAATACGGTTGGGTGACGGAAGGAATGTTCATGCGCGGGGTGGCTCTCTGTCAGTTGATACCGGGGGCCACCATGGTGCAGATTGTCACGTACATCGGCTACCGGGTAAGAGGGATTCCGGGCGCCCTGACCGCGGCAGTGGCCTTTGTTCTTCCGGCATTTATTGCCCTCCTTGTTCTCTCAGCTCTCTATTTCAGATTTCACAGCCTCTGGTTAATACAGGCGCTTTTTAAGGGACTGGGAGCAATTGTGCTGGCCATTATCTTGAACGCCTGCATCACCTTTGGGAAGAACGTCCTCACGGATTGGAAAACCGTTACGATCACACTCCTATCGTTCATTGCCTTCTTCTTTCGATGGAACCTCATGCTCGTCTTCGTCCTGGCCGCGGCTGCCGGTCTCCTGCTCCGACTCAAACATACGCCGGCCAGCGCCATGCCGTCCGGGGGGGAACATTTAGAAGGAGCAAAAGGAAAGGAACATCTACTTGTTGCAGGCCTGGCTGCCGTTGTCTGTCTGCTGGTGGGTCTTTCCTATCTTGTGGATCATAGGATTGCCGCTCTTTCTCTTAACCTCGCCAAGATCGGCGCTGTGGCGTTCGGCGGCATGTTTACCGGCATCCCTTTAATGCAATATGAGTTAGTGGACCGTCTTGGCTTGCTCAGTACAAAGGAATTCGTGGATGGGATCGCCTTGGGACAGGTAACGCCTGGCCCCATTTTGATCACCGCAACCTTTGTGGGTTACAAGGTAGCTAATTTCCTGGGGGCGGCAATGGCCACATTGGGGATGTTTGCCCCCTCTTTTTTCATCCTCGTCCTCCTTATCCCGTATCATGATCGCCTGCAGGGCGTGGAAAAGGTCAAAATGATGGAACAGGGTGTCCTGAGCGCATTCATAGGAATGCTCGCCGTGGTCCTCTATAATTTGGGCAGAACATCGCTGGTTGATATACCCAGCATCGTTATAGCCTTGGGGGCTTTTCTCGCCCTTTATAAAGAGGTCGGCTTGCCCTACATTCTGCTGGTCGGAGGGATATTGTCCATGATTATTTGGGGTCGGCCCATATAAATCTGGGAAGGATGTAAGGACGTCCATGATCGCGGCCTCGCCGGCCCTGTCGCTTACCGCATTTTCTTGAATAACTTCACCATGCGCATCTATGATGGCGCACGTAAATAAGTTCGGCAAGTTTGCCGGCAGCGATTGCACGAGTCACAAATACTGCATCGGCATCTGCCCTCAAAATGCCTTACATTTACCGTTTGTAAAGGAGGAAGATATGAAGGTCTTTGATGATCAAGCAAATGTCATCGAGGTTGGACAAAAGGCCGCCGATTTTCGGATCGACGATGATCGTTGCCTGTCCGATCTGGAAGGGTTCCCGCTATTTTTTGTCTTCTGGAAAACTCTTTGAGGGCGTTGCGGACAGGAGGCTCCTGTCATCGAACAAGAAATCTGGCAGAGGTTCAAGGATAAAGGGCTGAAGGCTTTCGCCATCGGCGTCAAGGAAAGCCACGAACAGGCGTTATCCTGGGCAGGCCGGCACGGGTTGACCTATCCGGTGGTCGCCGATCCGCAAGGGGAAATTTTCCGGCGCTTCGGCGCCAGCTCCGTGCCGCATCACGTAGTGATCGACCGGGATCTGCGCATAGCCCTCTCAACGGGGGAGTTTGAAAAAGATTCATTGATCGGGGTACTCCAGAAGGCTATGATATCCAGGGAAGGGAAACGGAATGATCTATAGTTTTCTGTTTTTTTCATATCCTGGCGGTCGTTTTCATTTGGGCGCCGCTTTATAACATCGACGTAGTGCACGAGCGCAAGCGGTTTTAAACTGAGCCCATTCCTTACATTCCCATTACCGCCTTTGCAATATCCTGACGGAGCCACTCCGATGTCTTGAAATGCAGCATTAACCCTCTGGCATCGCGGAAGAGCCGCTCTACGATATATTCCCGGCAATACCCATGGCC
This sequence comes from Deltaproteobacteria bacterium, assembly GCA_026388375.1. Lineage (GTDB taxonomy): Bacteria > Desulfobacterota > Syntrophia > Syntrophales > UBA5619 > UBA5619. The sequence continues at coordinate 5,109 of JAPLJX010000497.1, read as the reverse complement.
GCCAAGGACCTGAATTGCCTTATTGGCCACATTGACCGCATTCTCGGAGGCAAATAATTTTGCTTTAAACCCGTGAAGGACGGCACTATCGGGGAATAAGTCAGCCTGGGTTGCGCAGGCATTCAGCAGTGCGTCCGATGCTTCGGTCTCCAAGATCATGTCAGTTATCATAAACTGAATGGCCTGATGGACGGCAAGGGGTTGACCGGCTATTATTCTCTCCTTGACATGTTTGATGGCAAGCTCAGTGGCAAACCCGGCAATCCCTACGGATATTGCGGCTGCGCCAAAGAAGCCCCAGCCTATGACTGCCTTCCCGATTATCTGAGCCCCCTCGCCCTCCTTGCCGACAAGATTTTCAACAGGGACCCGACAATCGCTGAAATACATCTCCCTAGAGGAGGTGCCCGTCAACCCCATTTTCTCTTCAGGTCGACCAAAAGATAAACCCGGACTATCCTTTTCAATGAGCAATGTACTCATCCCCTGAGGGCCTTTTTCCGGATCCGTGCGGACCAGGACCAGATATATGTCGGCCTCTCCGGCAGAGGTGATGAAGAACTTTGAGCCATTCACGATATAAGCATCACCCTCCTTTTTTGCTCGTGTGGTGATGGCACCGGCATTGCTGCCGCAATCCGGTTCGTGGACGGCAAAAGCCCCAAGGAATTTTTCCCTCAACATTTCAGGTGGCCATTTTTTCTTTATAGCTGAGCTGCCGGCATGTTCGATTGCCTTTGCAACGATCGTGTGAGAGACGTAGATCAGAGCGGTTGAAGCACAAGCTTTGGCTATTTCTTTTACCAGCGCGGCAAAACAAGCCCGATTAAATTCAAAATGCTCTCCCTCTTCATAGATGCCTGTCCCCCAAAGACCGGACTTTCTTAGTTGTGCTATGTTTTCCCAGGGGAAACTGCGTTTTTGATCGATCTCGGAAGCACGTGGCGCCAGCGTATCAAGCGCAATCTTTCGAGCCAGGTCTCCGATTTCTTCAGCAGATAACTTTTCCATGTTAATCCTCCCTTGTTCTGATGCGAATGATAGGCAAAGGGGGCAGAGGCTTCTTTCACCTCTCGCTCTGCCCCCTTTGGCCAAGTCCTACTTGGATTTTTCGGCCTTCTTCTTTTCCTTCTTGACCTTGGCGCTAATTTGTTTCAGTGGAATACAGCCGCAGCCACAGGAGTTTTTCTTTCCAGCCATTTTTATCACCTCCTTTTCTATGGATTTATATGTCACTTGAACCGCTTCCTTGCTGAAAGATCTATTTAAGCATGTAAGCAATCACTTAAATTAAAACGCAAAAAAATTACCTGACTTTTTTAGCCTTTATTTCTCTAATCCGCTGTTGGACATCTCTAAGCTCTTTCAATAATTCCATTTCATAATTCTGCAATAAGTCCGCGCTTGAACTCTTCAATTTCTTCTCTTTGAAATTACCGGTTCCCCCGCAACCGCACGTGCAGACTTCGTTCAGCACCTGGCGGCAATTTTCCAAGGCCTCTTCATCGATTGAATAAGGTATCCAATACCCTTTTCTTTCATTCCTTACCAACCCCGCTTGCTTTAATATCTTCAGATGCTGTGATACTGCGGCAGGGGTTATACCAACGATCTCCGCGATATTTTTTACGCCAAGCGGTCCTTTGGATTTTAAGAGTTCAATGATTCTTACCCGTGTTTCGACGGCGAATACTTTGAATATTTCAGAGGGATCTAACATCATATCCAAGTCCATTGTGATTAAGTATTTAAGTTAGCACTTAATGAAATAAAATGGATTTGTCAAGTTTTTTAAAATATTTCTAGAATTTCATATTCGACACAGAAAAATTGGATTGTATCGCCGTTGTATCGCTTGATTTAAGGAGCAGGGGCTGTTAGAATTTTTTAAAGGAGTAAATTGATGATTCCCGATCGTATTTATCTTGATTTCAATGCAAGCACGCCGCTTGCTCCTGAAGTTGCCGATGCGATGCAGCCTTTTCTCGCGCGACACTTCGGCAACCCCTCAAGTCTTCATTGGGCGGGAACGCCCGCCAAAGAAGCGGTGGAGCATGCCCGGCAGCAGGTGGCAGACATCCTCTCTTGTCATCCGGGCGAGGTTGTTTTTACCAGCGGCGGGAGCGAATCCAACAACCATGCAATCAAGGGCGTCTTCTTTGCTTTAAGGGAGAAAGGCAACCACATCGTCACGACGCAGATAGAACATCCTGCCGTCCTTAATCCTTGCCGTTATCTTGAAAAATTTGGGGCGGCGGTGACATATGTCGGGGTAGATCAGTATGGAAGGGTTGATCCCGACGAAGTTGAAAAGGCCATAACTCCCAAGACCATTCTTATTACCGTCATGCACGCCAACAATGAGGTGGGAACCATCCAGCCGATTGAAGAGATCGCAAGTATCGCAAAGAAATATGGGGTCCTTTTCCATACGGATGCCGCTCAATCGGTGGGAAAGATATATGCAAACGTCGATGACCTGGGTGTAGACCTGTTGTCCCTGGCCGGTCATAAGGTATACGCACCAAAAGGCGTAGGTGCGCTGTATATTCGGGAAGGAACGCCCATTGAACCGCTCATCCATGGGGCGGGCCATGAGTCCGGCAGGAGGGCCGGAACGGAGAATGTACTGCTCGACGTGGGGTTGGGGAAAGCCTGCGAGATTGCCAAGAAGCATATACATGACGACAGTATTTTCAAGCTCAGAGAGCGTTTCTGGGTTCTCCTGCAGGATGCCTTCGGGGACGGCGTTGCCCTCAATGGTCATCCCGTCCGTCGCCTTCCCAATACCCTGAACGTCAGCTTTGTGGAAAAAGCGGGTGGAACTATCCTATCCCGACTGGACGGAGTTGCCGCTTCCACGGGATCGGCCTGCCATGCTGGATCGGTAGAATTGTCTCCCGTTCTGAAGGCCATGGGAGTGACCGACGAGGTGGGAATGGGGGCAATCCGTTTCAGCCTGGGCCGCACGACTACGTTCCAGGAACTGGAGACGATCGTTCACCTTCTCAAGAAAATCGTTCCATTGCCGGATTGAAAACCGCGCGCCTGAAAACAGGAAGATCTCGAACGCGATGAGCGCAACGACAACGAAAACAAAGAACCTATATAACAAGATGGAGTGGGCGGGTGCCTTCGGCGATGTTGGCACCCTGATTCCCTTTGTCGTCGCCTACATCACCATCGTGAAGGTGGAACCTCTCGGGCTTCTTCTCATGTTCGGCATTGCCTTGATGGCGTCCGGCTTCTATTACCGAACGCCTCTTCCGATCCAGCCCATGAAGGCCATCGGAGCGGCAGCCGTTGCTGGAGGCATCAGCCCGGCGGCTCTTTTCGGATCAGGCCTGACGACAGGGCTTTTCTGGCTTCTCGCCGGCGTTACGGGGGCGATCCGGCCGATCTCCAAACTGGCAACCAAGCCGGTCGTGCGCGGCATCATGCTGGGTCTGGGGCTCTCGTTCATGGTGGATGGAATCAACCGCATGAGGACGACGCCGATTCTTGCGGGCATCGCCCTTGTCGTCACGTACCTACTTTTGACGAACCCCAGGATTCCGGCCATGTTCATGCTGCTGATCATCGGCGTCGTCTCCGCGGTGATCATGGACCCTCAACTGATGCCGGAACTGGCCAAGATCCATATCGGCTTCAAACTGCCGGTCTTCAGCCTCTCCGCGATGACCTGGAACGATCTTGTCGTGGGCACGCTGCTGTTCACGCTCCCCCAGATTCCATTGACCTTGGGGAACGCCGTGATCGCCATTACCGCCGAGAACAACGAGCTCTTTCCGGACAGAAAGGTCACGGAAAAGAAGATCGCCATTTCTCAAGGCATCATGAACCTGGTGGCACCGATCTTCGGCGGCGTTCCCATGTGTCACGGCGCCGGCGGGATGGCCGGGCACGTTCGCTTCGGGGCGAAGACGGGTGGGGCGCTGGTGATCCTCGGAAGCCTCCTCGTTTTGATTGCCCTTTTTTTCAGCGATTCCGTGGCCATCTTTTTCAAGATATTCCCGAACGCGATCCTGGGCGTGATCCTGTTCTTCGCGGGTTCCGAACTGGCTATCGTGGTCAGGGACATCGGCGACAAGAAATCCGATTTCTACGTGATGCTCATCGTCGCCGCCTTTGCCATGTGGAACATGGGTGCGGCTTTCCTGGTGGGCGTCATTCTGGACGACTCGTTGCGGAGGGGCTGGCTTAAGATATGACGCACCGGGTTATGCCCATTTCAAGGTTCTTGGCATTCAGTGACCCGTTCTTCAACATCTATCTCCCCATCCTGGTACGCGGAAAGTCTTTTTTGGATGCGGCGGATAGAAAATTTGACGGGCGGACTCGGTATATGCGGCCGAGGGCCTGGGGAGGTCAAGATGGAAATGGTTACGGAAGCCCCCTTGGATCCGGGGACACTGTTTGAAAAAATCCGAAAGAACGGGTCCGGATCCGTTCTGTTCCACTATGCCGTGGTCAAAAGTCAGACCGGGGACAAGGCGTCTTCAGGCATCCTGTTCGAGCAGGACGGTGACGTGGAAGCGGAACTGGCCGGAATCGCGGCGGATGTCAGAGGCCGTTGGAACGTCGATGACGTTCTGCTGGTCCGGAGAATCGGAACATTGAAAGTCGGCGATGTGATCTCCCTGGTTGCCGTGAGTTCCCCCGCGAGCCATGACGCCTTCGAGGCTTGTCGTTTCGGGCTGGAAAGGCTCAAGAAGATGGCCAGCCTCAAAAAAACCGAGCTGCTCCGGGATCACGGGAAGAATTTGCCCTAAGGGTCGGGTCGTCAACCGGGAAGAAGCAGTCTTTCGCGAAGAGTCTTTTTTGCCCGGACCAGCAGTGATTCGACCGCCGCGACGGAACACCCCAGGATCCGGCTGATGTCATCATAGGACAGCCCGTCAAATTTCTTGAGAACGACGGCCAGCCGCTGATTGTTCGGCAGATCCTGAAGGGCGGCGAAGATCCTGCCGCTTTCTTCTGCATCGATCAGAAGCTCCTCCGGCGATGGGGCGCTGTCGCATCCGTTAAGAACCCCATCATTTTCGTCCGGATTCTCAGCGCCGCCATACAAATGCACAAACGGTTGCTTGCGATGCGTCGCCTTCAGTG
>JAPLJX010000428.1 GCA_026388375.1 Deltaproteobacteria bacterium | reverse complement strand
CACCGGGGAAAAGGTGTGGGAGCTGCCGCTCTGGGAGGAGTATCATGAACTGATCAAGGGCGATGCGGCGGATTACAAAAATTCCGGAGGCAGGGCCGGCGGGGCCATCACGGCGGCCGCGTTTCTAAGCAAGTTCACCGGCGATACCCCCTGGGTCCATCTGGATATCGCCGGTCCCGCCTGGATCACGAAAGAAAAACCGTATATACCCAAGGGCGCCTCGGGGGTGGGGGTCCGCCTCCTGGTCCAGTTTCTCCGGAACTGGTATATGATCGGAAAAAAATAGGGACGACAGGGAATAGCCGGCGGAATGGAATCGATTCTGGAAGTCAGAGGTCTCCGCACCCATTTTGAGACGGAGCGCGGCATTGTCCGGGCGGTCGACGGGGTCGATCTCCGGGTCGGGGCGGGGCGGACCGTCGGGGTGGTCGGCGAATCCGGGTGCGGGAAGAGCGTGCTGGCCCTCTCCATCCTGAGGCTCGTTCCCTCGCCTCCCGGTCGGATCGCGGGCGGGGAAATCCTTTTAAATGGTCGGAACCTTCTCGCGTTGTCCGAAGAGGAGATGCGAAAGATCCGCGGTCGGGAGATCTCCATGATCTTTCAGGAGCCGATGACCTCGCTTAACCCGGTCTTTCGCGTCGGGGAACAGATCGCCGAGGTGTTCCGCCTTCACCAGGGGATGGACCGGCGGCAGGCCCTCGCCCAAAGCACGGAAATGCTCCGCATGGTCGGCATCCCTTCTCCCGAAAAACGGGTGAGAGACTATCCGCACCAGATGAGCGGCGGCATGCGGCAAAGGGTGATGATCGCGATTGCGCTGGCATGCCGGCCGCGGGTGATGCTGGCGGACGAACCGACGACCGCACTCGATGTGACCATCCAGGCGCAGATGATCGATCTCATCGCCGCTCTCCGGGCGGAGACGGGCGCGGCCGTGATCCTGATTACCCATGATCTCGGTGTCGTCGCCGAGGCGGCGGAGACCGTGGCCGTGATGTACGCCGGTCAGATCGTGGAGCATGGTTCCGTCCGGGATCTTTTTTCCACACCGCTTCATCCCTACACCCTCGGGTTGATGAACTCCGTCCCAAGCATGAACGGACCGGCCGGCCGGGAGGCATTTCTGAAGGCCATCCCCGGTGTGGTCCCTCCGCTGTATGATCTTCCCACGGGGTGCCGTTTCCGGGACCGATGTCCCGACGCCTTCCTCCTCTGCCGGGAACGGGCGCCCATCCTGGAGGAGATTCTCTCCGGGCATGATTGTCGCTGCTGGCTGCATGGGAAAGAACGATGAATGATATTATGCTCGATATCCGGGATTTGAAGAAGCATTTCGCTGTATCGGGGGGATTTCTCTCGCGGGGGGTCGGCGTCATCCGGGCGGTGGATGGCGTTTCATTGCAGGTCCAACGCGGCGAAACCCTGGGTCTGGTCGGCGAATCCGGCTGCGGAAAGTCAACCCTTGCGCGCATGATCCTGCGGCTGGAAGCCCCGACGGCGGGGCAGATTGGATTCGAAGGCGAGGATATTCTCGCGCAGAAGGGAAGCGCGCTGAAGGCGTTCCGCCGGAAGGTTCAGATGATCTTTCAGGATCCCTATTCCTCCCTCAATCCCCGGCAGACGGCGGGTGGCATCATCGAAGAACCCCTGCATATCCACCCCCATCCGGGGGGGCGGGAGGAAATCAAAAAAAAACTCCGGGAGCTCGCATCCGTTGTCGGCCTGGATGAGGAGCAACTCACCCGCTACCCGCATGAATTCAGCGGCGGACAAAGGCAGCGGATCGGAATCGCCCGGGCGCTGATTCTGAAGCCAAGGCTTGTGATCGCGGATGAGCCCGTTTCGGCCCTGGACGTTTCCATACGGGCTCAGATCCTCAATCTGCTGAAGCGCCTGCAGCGGGAGTTCGACCTGACCTATCTCTTCATCACCCATGACCTGGGGGTGGTCCGCCACATGAGCGACCGGATCGCCGTCATGTATCTGGGGAAGATCGTTGAGTTGGGAGGGGCGGAGCAGGTCTGCGGCGCTCCGGTTCATCCCTACACCAAGGCGCTTCTTTCCGCCGTGCCCTCCATCGATCCGCTCAGAAAATCGGAACGGACCGTTTTGTCCGGGGAGATGCCCTCACCGGCGGCGCTGTTGCAGGGGTGCGCCTTTTATCCTCGTTGTCCGGCTCGGATCGGGATTTGTGAGCATCGGGAGCCCCTGTTGGAGCGGGATGGTGTGGGTCATTGGGTGGCCTGCCATCTAACAGGCTGTTGAAAAACGCCCATCTGCTTCGGTCCCCTCATCCTTCGCCGTTCAACGTACCCCAAAGTACGCCTCCGGCTCAGGATTTCGGGGGCCTTGCGTCTGGCCATTTTTGAACAGCCATCTAATTCCATTTCTAAATCATTTATGATATAATAGTCGCATATCCATGAGGAGGTGTGGCTATGGCGAGGAAGGCGAGAGGCAGAGATTTATTGGAGCAGGCCAAAGGGTGTTTATCGAAGGCCAAGACAGCAGAAGAGTT
>JAPLJX010000050.1 GCA_026388375.1 Deltaproteobacteria bacterium | reverse complement strand
TCGTGGCGGCAAGACCGCCGCGCTTATAACGCCCGCCAGGACTTCTTACCGCTTCAACAATGACCGCATCGCTCATCGTATTCCTCCTTTTCAATGGCCCTCCGCCCGGCGTCCGGCTTCTGTATGTAGCACGATCCGGCCGCATCAGGCCTCCGCCCCTTTTAATTGCGCAACGGTTTCCCGGTATTGAGTATGTACATGATCCTGTCCTGCGTCCTTTTCTCGCCGCAGAGACTCAGGAAGGCTTCCCGTTCCAGCGCCAGGATCTCCTCTTCCGCCACCAGCGTCCCCTCAGCGCAATCCCCGCCGGAAAGGATGTATGCGACCTTCCTGCCGACATGGACATCGTAATCGGACGCATAATTGCCCTGGCGCATGTTGTAGAGGACTGCCTCGGCGATGCCGCGGAAATTCTCGCCCATAACGGGGATTAAAGCCGGGCGCGGCTTCTTGTAGAATTTCGCAAGACCCAGAACGACCTGTTTCGCGTCCCAGAGCTGTTGATCCCGGGCCAGGCTGACGTTTTCCGTCTTCCGGATGTATCCGAGTTCCATCCCCTCGACGGCGCTCGTCGACACCTTGGCGGTGGCGATGTTCTCAAAGGCCTTGGCATAAAGTTGCTGCAAGTTCAGACCGGCATCGAGCATATAGGTCTCGCCGCAGGGCTGGCACTTCGCCGCGTGCATCGCCATCTCGCAGCCGCCGCCGAGGGCCATGCCCGCCGGGGCGGAGACAACCGGTTTGGAGAGGTACTTCATCCGCATGTTGGCCGATTGTAAGGCCACGATCCCTTTCTCGAGGATATCCCAGTCCCCCTTCTGGACGGCGAGGAGAACCTTGAAGATGTTCGCCCCCGCCGAGAAGTTCGTTCCATGGTTTCCGACGACCATCCCGACAAAATCCTTCTCGACAATGTCGCAACTCTCCGAGATCATTTCGACCATTCCGTCGTCGATGGCGTTCATCTTCGTATGGAATTCCAGGCAGGCCACGCCGTCGCCGATATCAACCAGCGTTGCGCTAGCGTTTTTTTTGACCACCTTGTTCTGCGCCTTCAGATCGGGCAGCAGGATGATCCTTGGGTTGGCCTCGAACTTCTGATAATCCTTCTTCTCGAAGTCATAGAAATAGAGACCGTCCTCCTTCTTCAGATAGAAGGATTCGCAGCCCTTCTTCAGCATATCTTCGATTTTCTTGGGGATCTTCTTCTTGAGCTTCTTCATGACCTCGACCGCTTCGCGCACGCCGATGGCGTCCCAGGTCTCGAAAGGGCCGAGCTGGTGGTTGTAGCCCCATTTCATCGCGTTGTCGATGCCGACGATGGTATCGCAGATCTCCGGAACACGGTTCGCCGCGTAGATGAAATTGTTGCAGAGGTATTCCCGGGTCACTTCGGCGGCCACATCGGTCCCGTTGAACATCACCTTCAGCGTGGCGGCCACGCCGTCATCGGCCTTCTTGCGGGCATCGGAGACGGATGCAAATCGGGGTTTGCCGGCCGGAACATACTCCATGGTGTTGTAGTCGAGAACCGATTTAACCGTTTTGCCCTTGGCATCCTTCTCCTTTTTGTAGAAACCCTGTTTGGTCTTGTTGCCGAGCCATTTGAGTTCGAGCATCTTGTTCATAAACTCGGCCTGAACGAACATCTCGCGCATCTCGTCGTCCGGAACCGCCGCATAGAGGCTCTTCGTCACATGAGCTCCGGTGTCGAGGCCGACCAGATCGAGGGTTCCGAAAATGGCCATGCCAGTCCGCCCCAGCGCCTTTCCGATGATCGCGTCCAGCTCATCGATTTTCAGTTTCTTTTCCAGCATCAGATGGATCGCGTTGGAAATGTCGAACGTGCCGATGCGGTTGCCGATGAAATTCGGAACGTCCTTGCAGATGACGACACCTTTTCCCAGAACCTGCTCGCAGAACTGACTCATAAACGCCACGATTTCGGGCCGGGTTTCCTTCCCGGGGATCACCTCCAGAAGCTTCATGTATCGGGGAGGGTTGAAGAAGTGCGTCCCGAGGAAATGCTCCTTGAGTTTCGCCCCGAATTTGGCCGAGATGTCCCGGATCGGAATGCCGGAGGTATTCGTGGTCACGATGCAATCCGGTCTGACCGCTTTTTCGACCCGGGCAAAAAGGTCCTGTTTGATCTTCAGATTTTCAACAACGACCTCGATCACCCAGTCCACATCGGCAAGCCAGCCCAGGTTGTCCTCGAAATTGCCGGTCCGGATCATGGATGCGTTCTTTTTGGTGAAGAAGCCGGCGGGCCTTGATTTCAATACGCCGGCCAGCCCGTTTGCCGCGAACCGGTTCCGCCAGGCCGGGCTTTTGTCGGTCAGCCCCTGCGCCTTGTCCGCCTCGGTCAGTTCAAAAGGAATGATGTCCAGCAGGACGCACTCGATCCCTGCATTGGTCAGATGGGCTGCGATGGTGGCGCCCATGACACCCGCACCCAGAACGGCTGCTTTCTTGATTTCGTATGCCATAATCTTCCTCCTCTTGTTGGTCTGCGAACGAGGCCGGCATGATCGATGCTGCCCATCCTCCCGGCGCCCGCCGCACACTTCCGCCATGATCATCCGCGAACAGCCGGTCTAACAGGTAAAAGATTCATCGGCCATCTCGATGGGGATCTTCTCCCCGGATTTGATGGCCTCGCACCTCGCCTTCACCGTGCATAGGATCTCCACGGCGAAGAATTTGGCCGCGGCAATCTTGCCTGCATAGTAGGCGACATCCGCATTCTCATGAACCAGCGCCCGCTGCATCCCCTTGGATTCCTCGGCTCCCTTTTCCGCATAGATCGCCTTCAATTTCTCCTGTGCAAGGGCCGCAGACTGGAGGAGGAAATGGCCGACCAGCAGATCCCCGAAAATGTCCAGGTAGGAAGATGCATTGAGAATCGGAATAATGAAACTGGAGCTCTTGCCCAATTGCGCCAGCGTCATGGTCAAATCGACGAGGGCGTTGTAGGCCTCCTCCAAACGGGCGGCATAGGCCTTGAGCTCGCCGATGCCTTTGGCCTTGGCGATGGTCGCCCCGATCTCGCCGAACATGTTCATGACATTCATCCCTTTTCGCTGGGCCAGCTTGCGACCGACCAGGTCGAGGGCCTGAATGCCGTTGGTTCCCTCATAGATGCAGGCGATCTTGCAATCCCGCATGTACTGCTCCACCGGATATTCCTGGCAATACCCGTAACCTCCGTAGACATCGATCGCCTTGGAGCAAACCTCCATCGCCTTATCGGATGAATAGGCCTTGCAGACCGGCGTCAGCAACTCCACGAACCCCTGCCACTTCTCTTGCTCTTCAGCAGGCACGGCTTTAGCCATGTCCATGCAGTAAGCGGCAAAATAGTTCAACGCCCGGATGCCTTCCACATGCGCCTTCATCCAGAGGAGGTCCCGCCGGACATCGGGATGCTGGATGATCGGAACGGCCTTCGCATCGGGACTCTTCATCTCCCACACCGGAGCGCTCTGGATCCTCTCCTTCGCATAGGCAATGGCGTGTTCGAGCGCCGCGGAGGCGTGGCCCAAGCCCTGCATGCCGACGTCGAGACGGGCGCCGTTCATCATGAGGAACATGATTTTCATCCCCTCCCGCTCCTTACCGAGGAGTTCACCGATACATTTTCCCTCGTCGCCGAAATTCAGTGTGCAGGTGGCCGATCCTTTGATTCCCATCTTGTGTTCGATATTGCCCGTATGGACATCGTTTGCCTCTCCGAGGCCGCCGTCGGCGTTCACGCGGTACTTGGGAACAATAAAAATGGAGATGCCGCCCGTTCCCGGAGGGTCTCCTTCGATCCGCGCCAGGACCGGGTGGACGATGTTGTCCGTCAGATCATGATCCCCGCAGGAGATGAAGCACTTCGTCCCCGTGATGCTGAAGGTCCCGTCGGGCAGCCTCTTCGCCGTCGCCTTCAAGGCCCCGACATCGGTTCCTGCGCCGGGCTCGGTCAGACACATCGTTCCCGTCCACTGACCGGCGTACATTTTGTACATGTATTTATTCTTCAGTTCCTCCGTCCCGAAATGTTCGATCAGGGAGGCCGCCCCGTGCGTGAGTCCCGGATACATCAGCAGGGCGAAATTGGCGGCCTGACATTGTTCCAGGTTGGCCGTCGCCATGACGACCGGCATCCCCTGCCCGCCGACCTCGGTCGAAGCCGTGGGGCAGAGCCATCCGCCTTCGACGTACTTCTTGAAGGCATCATGATAACATTTCGGTACGGTGACTTTTCCGTCCTTGAAGGTGCATCCCTCCTTGTCTCCTGCGGCATAGGTCGGAAGGATCACGTTGAGAGCCATCTTCTCTGCTTCCGTGAGCATCATCAAGGCGTCGTCCTTCGAGAAATCCTTGAACGTCTCCGTCTGAAACAACTTCTCGATACCCAGTTGTTCAAAAAGAAGGAATTGCTGATCTCTCGAATTCACAAGTAAGTTGCTCATACCTTTAACCCCCTTTCCTTTTTCCTACGTAAATGATTATAGAATTCTATGACCGATCTCGTTCTGTCTCCGAAATTTCCAGTCCGCGGATGAAGATTTCCAGCCCCGCCTTGATGGTGCCGTGAATGACCTCTGCCCTTTTATCCTCGATGCCGGTAAAGAGATGGAGTGAGATGATTCCGTTCAGCATCCCCCAGAGGGCATTCCGGTTCTGACGGAGATTGAGCGTCGCGGGAAACTCGCCCCTTTCGACACCGTATTTGAAGACCTGTTCGATAATGTCGATGGTTTTGTTGGTGGTCTTGATGATGTGTTTATTGAGATCATCGGGCAGATTCATGTCGGTGGTATGGAGCATGAATGTCATCAATATTCTGAACAATTCCCGATCGTTCAAGAAGAAGTCCACGTAGATGTTCGCAAGCCTCATGAGCGCCTCGGACGCGCTGGATGGATTCTGAAGAAGATCGGAAATGCGATCGTGAAACTTGTCGATATCGCTCAGAAGGATCTGGGTGTAAATCTCTTCCTTGCTGTTGTAATAGAGGTAAATCGACCCTTTGCTCAGTTCGGCCTTCCTGGCAATGCTCTCGACGGTAACCGGTTTGAAGCCCCTCTCGAAAAAAAGCTTCCTCGCCGCCTTCAGGATGGCGTTCTTCCGATTTTCCCTCTCGCGTTTTCTTCTCTCTTCCAGTCCCAAGGTATGAGCCCTTCCAAGTAATTGAACGGTCCAACGCCATATGAACGGGCAAGTGATCCCAATCGAATTTAGACCATACCTGCCGAAAATATCCGCAAGGCAACGAGGTAGAAAACGAACTGAATGAATTTAGATTACAGGGAAAATCCCTGCGGTTCTGAACAATGCTCCATGA
>JAPLJX010000145.1:4238-19214 GCA_026388375.1 Deltaproteobacteria bacterium | reverse complement strand
TGAGAGTGTTTAATACCATTCTTACGTTCAAAGTCAACAACACGGTCGCAATAAAAACGAGATGCGAAATAAAACCTCCATCCGGCTATGCGTATTTTCATGATAAAAGAATTAGATCAAAGCCTGATAGCAAGAAACCTCTCTTTCGCCTACAAAGCAGTAACTTTTGGTGAAGCATTACTGTGAGGATTTCCATTTGAAAGGGAGGCCCCTGGCAGGAGAAGGCCCTTCTTGTTTTGCTTCTGCTCATACATCAGTTTGTCCGCAGAGGCCATGAGTTCGTCAAGAGAACAGGGATTTTTAGGATCATAGTAAGAACGGCCTACGCTGATTGAAAGTCTGTATCTCCGGTTTTCCTGGTTGTTTCGTGTATCAATCAGAGACTGCAACCGGGCGGTAAAGATCTCGGAATTTGCCTCGGTTATATCAACGGCAAGAGCGGCATATTCATCTCCTCCCAGACGAGCAAGGATGTCGGAGGTTCTGAAGGTCTCTCTGAATACGGTCGCTATTTCAATGAGCGCTTTATCGCCTTCTTCATGACCCAACGTATCGTTGATCCATTTCAACCCGTCCAAGTCAGCAAAATAAAGTTGCACTCCTCGCTTATTCCTGTCCGATAATTTTAACTGCTGTCCCGCAAGAGATAAAAAGCCCCTTCTGTTTTGTAGGCCAGTGAGTGGATCGGTTAACGAAAGGCTAAGGAGCTGCTTGCGCTCGGTAATATCACGAATATTGCATTGTACTAATTTTGCCCTATCTACAAGATATATCTCTGTATCGATATGTTGCCCGGACTTGGTTTCCGCCTTTACATTACGGTAATTAATTATGCCGCTCTTGTTCAAATTTTTCATTGTCGTTTGGAAATCACTCATATCGATTACAACCCCGATGTCCTGAAGCTTATTCCCGATGCTCTCCTTGTGGTTATAGCCCAACATCTTCTCGGTGGCCGGATTAGCTTGGGTTATCTTCCCTTCGCGTTTTTCTAAAAGTACTATTCCATCACTTGCAGTTTCAAAAAGACGCCTATACTGATTTTCGGAGTCTATTAATAAGTTTTCCAGTCGCTTGCGCTCGGTGATGTCGCGAGCAATTATGGAATCACCTGTAATTTCCCCTGATGTGTCCTTAACCGGAGATATTGTCAGCGAAACATCGACTATCTTGCCGTCTTTTCTCATGCGTTGAGTTTCATAATTTTGAATAAGCTCTCCGCTCGATCTCTTTGTTAATAATTCTTTGTATTCGTCAGGGTGAGCGGGCGGCATTAATAAAGATATCGACTTGCCTATAACCTCCTTGGCATTATATCCATATGCAATTTCTGCCCCTCTATTCCAACTTACAATGATACCCTCTAAGTCTTTGCATATTATTGCATCATCAGCAGATTCCACAATTGCAGCCAAGTTGTTATGGGCTTCTTCCAATTTCCTGCGCTCGGTGATGTCCTCAATGGCGAGGAGGATCATCTTGGTGCCGATGTCTTTCCGATATATTTGGCGAGCATTGAGTAGCATGATTTTATGACCGATGTCTCGGAAATTATGGTCAACTTCGAAGTTGTCGAACGCTTCTTTTTCAGGAAGGACTTCTTCAAGCATTTCCCGAAGCCTGGGAATGTCCCATTGTTTGTTTCCAAGGTCATAGATGTAACTCCCGATCGTCTCACCAGGAGTTACTTTAAAGATTCTGTAAAAGTTGCGGTTCGCCGAGATTATTTTCAGATCCGCATCCAAGACTAAAAGGGGCTCTCGAACAGTTTCCAGAATACTTTCGGCATAGCGCTGGGCCTCTTTGGTTGCAAGCTCAGCCGATATACTGCCGGTCATTGATGTTTTCTGCGCGGCATTTTGCGGGCGCAATTCCATCAGTTCATGTACGAGTTGCTCTCTCGTCTTCTCATTATCGTTCATAGCGTCACCCATTTAAATCTGGATATCAAATGTGCCGTTCTCCTGCACAAATATGCAAAAGTTTAATTTACTCCTGCTGAAGCGCCGCTGTGGTAAAATAATATTACTTTGTGAATACAATAACTTATAAAGATCGGGGGGCTGACTGCCGTGGTGCGGAATGGGTTTGCTAAGGAAACGAGCTTGCCATGGATTATCTTAACCATTAACACCACACGTGTGATAACGAAAGTTGGTGAAAGTTATGAGCATCAGATATGTTCGTTTGAACCGATGCTCCTACTGTACTCTATTATATTGAAAAGTCAAAATAATTCAGGGTAAAGGATGCTGCTTACCGCTTGAAGTCTCGCATTTTCTTCAAGACAGACGTTTTACGCATTTCAGGAAGGTGTCCTCACTTGAATGCTCCGGCCTGCCCCGTGAAAAAATGTCCCGGTGCAAAATTCAGTATGTCGGTGAATAATCTCTATTTCCTCTGGTTCTTCCCGTCTATCGTCTGGACTTCCAGTAGTCCGGGTGCCGATGAAGATGCATGACCGCGAGGATGTAGACGCGATCGGGCTCAATACTGTATAGAACCCCGTATGGAAAACGACTGGTCAGGCATCTGCGGACATCATCTTCAACAATCGGCCATGCGTTTGCATAAGACAGGATATTCTGTACGGTGGCATTGATCTCCAAAGAGAAATCTTCTCCCAGTCCAGGTGAGCAGCTTTCGTAGTATGCGATGGCCTCAAGGAATTCCGTTTCTGCTTCCGGATGAAAATCAAACGTCATCGTCCGAACCGCTCTCTGATTCGCGCAAAGACCTGATCACCTGGAACGGGATTGACACGTCCGGACCGGAGTTCGGCAAGCCGGCGCTTGGCAACCTCTGCCCATTCCTTATCAATATCCGTATCTGGAATGTTCAATGTACGAAGGAGGGAGTCAACCACTATGATGCGCTCTTCCACGGGAAGCGAGGCGGCCTGCTGAATGATGTCCTCTGTGCTGTGCATAAAACACCTCCACAATTTTGACCATCATACCACAGGGTTTTATCTTCTGCAATTCTCAACGGATAATTTTGTCAAGGGATAATTTCGGCCTCCTTATTCTTTCAGCATTACCGGAAGCATCACCCGGATTAGACATAAAACCCGATCCTGTCACGGGTTCTTGTTTTCAAACGGAAGCCGGATCGGTGGGGCTTCAAAAAGCTTCAGGAATAGTGCAAACGACACCGCATTGCCTTTCGGATAATCAAAGCCTGCCAGGGTGGTGACCGGACTTCTCAGCTTCGCGAGCATCTCTTTCCATTTTAAGGAGTTGGCCTGGACGAGCATGTCGAGATTGTCGGAGAGTTGGGGGATGATTTCCGCTACACCGCGGCGCACGTGGATCGTGAAGGCCTCGCCGGTATCGGTGAATTTAATGCCGACCCGCTTGTCGATGTCGGCGCTTGCCTTCGGATCGAGGTTGACCGCCATCTGATCGAAGAAAAAGGGCAGTGAGAAGCCATGGATCGTTTGCAGGTCCGGTTTCAGCGTGGTCGTGGCGACGAATTTATCGCGTATCTCCAGGGCCTCCGTCAAATAGTAGTGGCGGGCATTGGCGTTGCTTTCCCTCTCCCCCAGCAGGGTCAGCGCCCGGATCCGGATGGTGCGCGCCTCGGCGTTTTCGGGATTCAGGCGAATGGCGTAGCCGGAAAGCTCCAGGGCCGCCTGGGGATTTCCTTTTTCGATATATTTTTTCGCATGGTCCAGAAGCCTGGCCTCGCCTCCGGCAATATCGGCGATCATTTGCGCCTTCTCTTTCACCGGCAGCGGCTGAAGATCCGCCGAATCGCCGCTGAACCAGCCCATGGTTCCACTTTGCATGGAGCGGGCCGACCAGGAGACTTTTCCGTAGAACTCCTGCAGGTAGGGCGACTGGGCCAGATGGGCGGGCAAGATGACGTTCTCTGCGAGCTCATCGGGCGTCATCCCCTGATTGATGCCACGGAGCGACTGGTCATGGACGTACTGGATGGCGTCCCGGTAATCGGTCGCGATCTGGTAAATCGTGGCGGCCCCGGCGATCGGCTTCCCGTGGGACGGTACGAGATATTCGGGCCGCAACGCGCGGATGATATCCACCGAACGGTACCAATTTTTCAGGCTGCGGAACCAGGTTCCCCGGATCGTATAGAGGTTCGGAAAGGACTTGTAGAGGTTGTCGCCGCTGAGGAGGATCTTCCGTTCCGGGAGCCACACATAGATCGCGTCGTCCGTCTCGCCCGGGGCGTGGATCAGCTCGAAGGAGATGCCCGCCACGTTCGCCTTCATGCGATCGTGGAATGTCTTTGTCGGCTTGATGTAGCCCAGAGTGGAATCGGGGCCGAAGCCCAAAAATGGCCCGATTCCGACATTGATCATCGACTTTTTGTCCAGGAAACTTCCGTACATCCGCATGCTTCTGGACCCGTTTATCGGAGCCGTTTCGCCGACGGCGCGGGATACGCTGTCGTCAAGGCTTTCATGGGCGAATATCTCCGGCGCGTCCTTTCCGGCAAAGGCCGAGGCGCCGAAGATATGGTCGGGGTGGAAATGGGTGTAGATGATCGCCTTCAGCGGCAGAGGGGTCAATTTTCGGAGATCGTTCCAGACCTCGTTCCCCTCCTCAACGGTCGTCATCGTATCGATGATGATGACGCCGTCCTTTCCGACCAGTAGGATGACATTGGCGATCCCGTAGCCGACGGCGGAGTAAACGCCATCGGCGACCTTATGGATCCTCTTTTCAAATTCCTTGGAATGTTCCGCCAGCTTCCGGTTTTCGGCAACATTCGGCAGCCCCTTCTCCGCCTTTTGGCAGGAAGCAAGGACCAGCGCAAGAATGGTGAAAAGGACGCCGCCCAGGATAGCCCTTTTGCTCATGATACCTAACCTAATTGCCACCGAGTTTTCTCCGCTCTTCATCGCGGATTTCCCGGCGCAGCAGTTTGCCGACTTTCGACTTCGGCAGCATGTCTCGGAACTCGATGTAGCTCGGCACCTTGTAGGAAGCGAGTCTGTCCCTGCACCACCGCAGCAGGTCAGCGCTGCTTACCCCTTTGGCATCCTGCTTAAGCACGACAATTGCTTTAATTCTTTCTCCCAGCTTAATGTCCGGGATACCGACGGCGCATGACCCGATTACGGCCGGGTGATCCTGGAGGACAGCCTCGACCTCCGAAGCGGAGATCCTGTAACCTTTACATTTTATGACATCGGCGGTCCTCTCCATAAATTCCAGCTCTCCATCTTCATTGAGCCTGATAAAATCACCCATTCTGTAATAGGTATCATCTCCCAGCTTTATATAAGCGTGTGCAGTTTCCTCGGGTTTTTTCCAGTAGCTCTTGATCGTATAGGCCGAGGTAACGGCCAATTCCCCGACCTCTCCTTCGGCGACCGGTTCAAGCGTCTCCGGATCAATAACCCGGCATTTTCTTGATTTTAAAGGCCTGCCCACGGTTTTAGGGCTGGGATTCTTGTCCAGGGGGCTGTAGGCCACATGTCCCACCTCCGTGGAGCCATAGACTTGGTAGATGGGGTTGTCGTATTTCTCCCGCCATTTGTTGTAAACCTCGCCAGGCAGGACATCGCCGCCGCAGTAGCAGTATTTCAGGGAACGGATGTCGTACTGATCGACTCTGTCGTTTTCCAGTATCATTCTGTATAACATCGGCACGCCGAGCATCCATCTGACCTTGTATTTCTGTATGGCCTCCAGGATCGAATCCACTTCCGGAACCGGCATCAGGATCATGGTATTCCCCTGATTCAGGGCGGTCGCCAACGCAAATCCCTTGGCCATGATATGAAAAAGGGGATTCACCATGATCATGGTGTCTTCGCCTGCAAAGAGATATCCCTTGAAGACGTTCTCCACGATATCTTTTATATAAGAAACCTCTCCCATGTGGTTGCCGGCCACCCCCTTCGGGAAACCGGTCGTGCCGCCCGTATACATGATATATGCGAGGTCCTGCCATGGATCGATATCAATCGTGGGCGCTCGATGTCCCTTTTTCAGGATATCCTTAAAATAGAATACCTCCTTGCTTTTTTTGATCTTTCCTTTGGGTATTTTATCCAGCATATGACCGATATATCGTTTCCAGAAGGAAATCATGTCCACCAGGTTGGTGACGATGACCCGTTTCAGGTTGGTCTTGCCGATCACCTCATGGATATACATGAAGTTGGTATCGAGGCAGATTACGGTTTCCACCTCGGCATCGTTAATAATATATTCAATTTCATAGGAGGTATAAATCGGTGAAACCGGCACCACGGCTCCGCCGATCTTATTGATGGCAAAATTAGCTATGATCCACTGGGGACAGTTGGGAATAAAAAGCATCACTTTCTCTCTGGTTTTCACGCCGGCATTCAAGAGACCGTCGGCAAACCTGTCCACAAGATCGTGCAAACAGGCATAGCTGAACCGTTCACCCAGATAGATGATGGCCGTATTGGCGGGATATTTCCTGCATGCTTCGTCGAATTGGGTATAAGTGCATTCGTTGCGGTAGAGTTCCATAAATGCTGCTCAAATTCCAAAGTAGGCCGATTTGACATCGAGATTGTCCATAAGCTCTTCTTTTGTCCCCTCCAGAACACTGGAACCGTTCTCAATGATATATCCCCTGTCAATGATCGGAATCACCGGTCTTGAATACTGCTCTGATACGATAATGGTAATACCTCTGGTTTTTCGGATCTCCTTGATCGCTTCGATAACGATCTTTTGATAGACAGGGCTCAATCCGAGCAGGGGTTCATCGAGAAGCAAGACCTTCGGATTGGCCATCAGCGCCCTGCCGATGGCCAGCATTTGCTGCTCGCCGCCGCTCAAAAAACCGCCCTGCCTGTTTAGGAACTCATGGAGCCGCGGGAAGACACCCAACACGTATTCCAGATTATTTTTTCTTTCCCTGATACTGGTAAGGTAAGAGCCTATTTTTAAATTTTCCAGGACGCTGCTCTCCGGGAATATCCTCCGTCGTTCCGGACACAACACGATGCCTGCCTTCGCCCTGGCATGGGGTGAGAGATTGGATATGTCCCGCCCTTCAAATGTGAGACTGCCGAAGAGCGTTATCCTTTCTCCGCCCCGCATCTCCTCTTTTTTTTTGATATCCAGCATGATGCCGGCCAGGGTATACATGAGGGTGCTTTTGCCCGCACTGTTGGAGCCGAAAATACCGATGACCGAACCGGTCTCGGCAGTAATGCTGACATTGTTCAAGGCCAGCATGTTTTCATAGAATACCATCAGTTCCTTGGCTTCCAGCATGCCTAAACCTCTTCGCTGCCCAGGTAAGCTTCTTTAACGCGGGGATCGGCGATGACCTCCTTGTAATGACCTTCGGCAATTTTTTCGCCGAACTGCAAGGCCATGACCCGATCCGCTACCTTGAACAGCTCTTTTAACCTGTGTTCGACCATGATCAGTGTTATGCCTTCCATTTTTAACTTTTCTATGAGGGGCAGCATGCCGGCAACCTCGCTGGCGCTTAGGCCGGAAAAAACCTCGTCGCAGAATATGATCTCCGGCCTGAGCGCGATGCACCGGGCAAGTTCGAGTCTTTTCAGATAGCCGGTCGGCAATGTAGACGCCATTTTATAGGGGACACGTGAATCCCTCTCGAAACCGATCTCTTCCAGAATATCGACCGCAACCGTGTCCCTGTCCCCATGCTTGCCGCCGCCTCTCCACCCTCCTATGGCCCGGGCGCGCGGTGACCACAGCGGAATGATGAGATTTTTATAAGCGGGCAAAGAATAATAGGGGCGCATCACCTGAAAGGTCCGGGCGATGCCGGCGCGCGCTATTTTATGGGCCGGCCAGCCCCTGATGTTCGATCCCCGGAAATAAACTTTTCCCGCTTCCGGTTTTATGAAACCGGTAATGCAGTTGATCAGCGTCGTCTTTCCGGAACCGTTGGGGCCTATAATCCCGTAAATTTCGCCCTGTTTCACACTGAAACTGACGGACATCAGCGCCATCAGACCGCCAAATGTCTTGCTGATATTTTCAACGGAGAGAATGCTCATATCTTCGCCCATCTTTCGAATTGATCATACTTCCTGGCGAAATACGGCAAAAGTCCCTCACTCTTGAAAACAATGAAACCCGTTAAAATAAGGCAGTAGATGACGATCCTGAAGGTGCCGAAAAACCTCAAGAATTCGGAGAGAGGGACGAGGATGAAAGTGCCGATGACCGCCCCCAGCATGGATCCCCCGCCGCCGATCGTCACTGCCGCAATGGGAATGATGGAAAAATCCAGAGCGAAAAGGGAAAGTCCCGCCCACATGTAAAGATGGGCCAGATATGCGCCTCCCAGGCAACCGATGAAGGAGGCGATAAAGACCGCCAGCGCCTTCAAGTGCGTCACATTGATGCCTGAAGCCCTCACAGACTGGTCGTTGTCCTTAACTCCCCTCAGCACCAGTCCTATATCTTCATCCATCAATCTTCTCAGACCGAACAGAAAAACCAATAGCAGGATGATAATCACGTAATTTTCCAGGTATTGATTGGGAAAGCTGTCGAGTCCGGTTATGCCGTTGGTCCCCCCGAGGATATTCAAGGCCTCGATGATTCTGGTGAAAAGCAGGGGGTACATCAAGGTGACAATGGCGAAATATACCCCCCGCAAAGAAAGGCAGGGTAAAAGCAGGATCGTGCAAATCGATGCTCCCGATAAGCCTGCCAGGGGGATGGCCAGGTAGACAGGGCAATGCAGATAAACATTAAAAATGGCGGTCATATAACCGCCTACCCCAATAAACATGGCCCCCCCGAGACAGACAAGCCCGACAATATTTGCCAAAAAGTCAAATGATATGGCGAGCAGACCATAGACGCACATGATATTGACGACCCTCTTCCAGTAGGGCGCCATTTCCAGAACCAGCGGCAGCAAAAGAAGGCCGGCCATCAGGAATACTCTCGGGCCGGCAACATAGAGCATCTCCTTCAGGGAAGAAACGACATATATCCCTTCGCTTCTCACCTTTATGCCCCTGTCTATCCTTTCTTTTCTCCGGGCTTCCACAACTATACCCTTTCCTCCAGTTCCTTTTGCCTTCCCAGGATACCGGATGGTTTGATCAGGAGCGTGATGATGATGGCCAGCAGGGCGATCACCATCTGGAAGTGCGCGGAAAGAAATTTTTCCGTCAGGATCTGGGCAAATCCAATAATAAAAGAGGCGATAATGGCGCCTGTCCAACTGCCCAAGCCGCCTATGACGCTCACGGCGATGGAAAATACCAGCACATTGTATCCCGCTTCCACAACAATGTTCCCGAGCGGTAGGATCAATGCCGCCGAAAGGCCCGCCAGAGAGGAACCCATCGCAAAAGAGACGACGGCCATTCTGTCTGAATCTATCCCCAGCATCATGGCGGCTCTTTCATCCTGAGCTATTCCGCGCAGCGCCAAACCATTCCTGGTCAGATGGACAAAGAGGTACAGAAGGACAAAAACGGCAAAACCAATCACGACCACGAGGAGTCGCTGATCATCCACACTCACTCCCAGAATATCCCGGGAACCGGAAGCGAAGGACGGCAGTGTGAAAGTTGTGCCCCGCAAACCTCCCCACCGCAATCCTTCGATAATCGCCAGACCGATAGCATAGGTGGCAATGATTTCCGATATCTCCATCCCCCTGATCCGGATGAGTATCAGACGGTACATCATGGCGCCGATGAGACTGGTCAGCGCTATGCCGAGTATGATGGACAGGGGATAGTTCAACCCCAGACCGTTCAGAAACAGCCAGATGAAATAGCCCGTCGTGATGTACAGGGCGCCGTGGGCAAAATTAGGCAGCCTGCTGATGCTGTATACCAGCGTAAACCCAAGGGAAAGCAGGGAAAGGGTGACGCTGTTGATGATACCGTAGACGAGAATATCCATGGCAATGCCGCCTTATTTTTTCGCCTATTTTTTCATCCATGGCGGCAACAATATTTTGGCTTCCGCTACTTTTGGAGGGAAGACCTGCACCCGCTTGCCGTTCTGCCACTGGATGATTCCGGTCACGGCCCCGAGTTTTGGGTCATCGGACGGGATGACCTGATGGGTCTTTTTGTCGAAGCTTATTCGGCCGTATACGCCCATGAGGTTTACATTTTCAAGCGCCGTTATCACGGCATCGGTGTCAATGGTGCCGGCCTTCTCAATGGCTTCCTTTAGTGTGTAGACCGCCATGTAGCTTGACGAAGTTCCGTATCCCTCCGGCTCCAATCCCCATCGCTTTTCGTAAGCTTTGGCAAATTTCATGGTCCAGGGGGTAATTTTTGCCGGCGCATTTCCACCGTTTACCAGGTTCACGATGAGAAATTCTCCTTTCCCTTCCGTGGCCTTCCAGAATCCGGGCTGCTCGGCGGCATTAACAAACCCCATGGGCAGGGCTTTCAGCTTCATGCCGCTCCACTGTTTCAGAAGAATGGCGCTTTCAGGCATGTCCATCCACAGGAAGATGATGTCCGCCTGCGTTTTGGCCACATCGTTCAATGCCATGGAGTAATCCGTTGTGACTGTGGGAAAGATCTTCATATCGACCACGTCCCAGCCGCTTTCGGTCAGCATCTTTTTCATGGCCTCGCCGCCGCCCCGCGCATGCGCCACATCCTGGACCATGATATAGACTTTGTTGAAGCCGTGGCCTTTCTTGATGTCCGAAAGCAGCGTGACAAACTCATTGGCCATGACACCAACGTGGCTAGATATTCTGAAGCAATACTTATACTTATCGTAATTTTCCGCAACCTTCTTATGGTAGGCAGGCGTCAAGGCGCCGGTAGTCAGGATGCTTATTTTCTTATATTTATTCAACAGGTCCATCGCCGCCAAGGCCGCTTCGGAGCGAACGGGGCCGCCGATGATAAAATTGGCATTCTTGTCCAGAATGAGTTTCTCCAAACCGAGCAGGGCATCGCTGACCGGCACGCTGGGCTCCAGGTCACGGGTATCAATCACCTCGACGCTGAAGGGACGTTTCTTCCCGCCCACATTCACACCGCCTGCGGCATTAATTTCCTCGACCGCCAGTTTGATGCCCCGTTCCGCATCCCATCCGTAAAGGAACGCAGTGGACAGCGGAGCGCCGATAACGATCGGTTTTTCAGCCGCCGGTGCAATGTTCGTAAAGCTGACCAGAAAAAACATGACGGCAACAACGATCACAACACCTTCCCCGAGTCTCTTTCTCATTTTCCCCCTCCTTTAAAATCTGATTTTAGGTTCCTGTAACTTAACCACTAAAGACGGCTTCGTAATAAGTCCCCCACACGGTCGTACCGGCGAAAGCCGGTATCCAGAACTACTTGACAATACCGGATTCCGGGTCAAGCCCGGAAAGACAAAAGAGGCGAATTACGACTTATTACGAGGTCGTCAAAAATATACTGCCCCCAATTATTTGATAAGAAATCGCTTTTGGATGGGGCGAATATATGTAAATGGCGATGGTGTGTCAAGAAAAATTGACCACAATTTTATGCGGTGGTTAAGGTATATTCCGACAACCATGTGTTATTTAATGAGCGGTGAGCAGAGGATCGCTCCAGTCACCTGACGGCTGCCTGTCACGCCCCCGGCAGCTTTACTTGTCATGACGGACCGGGCCAAGACGCATATCGACCAAGATCTGCTCCATTGAAAAAAGGTGACCATTCGGTGGTTTCATGCTAAGAGGAGCTATATTTTTCTGTTCTAAAGTGCCTCTATCCAATCCCTGTTCCTGAAAAGAGAGGAAATGACGTGATGAGAGTCCTGGCGCTGGTCGTTGGTATTCTGTTGACGTGGGTCCCGGGTTCCATTCCACAAGGGCTCCGATTTCCTGAAGTCACCGGTTGGAAGAATTCGGCAGAAATTCAAACATTTATACCTAAAACCCTCTATGAATACATTAACGGCGCCGCGGATCTTTATCTGGCCTGTGATTTTGAGGAGTTGAAGGTAGCGGAATATGGAAATGAAAAAAAAGCCTCCGTCATTGTGGAGGCATACCGTCATCGAACCCCGGAGGACGCCTTTGGGATCTACAGCCAGGAACGCCTCCCGGACGGGAATTTTTTGAGCATCGGGGCGGAAGGTTATATCGATCAGAATATTCTGAATTTTGTGACGGGACGTTATTACGTGAAGATCAACAGCTTCAATACCGGCGCCGAAGACCGTGAAGTTTTACAGGTCTTTGCAAAAAAGATGGCGGAGGGTACGGGTGAGAGGGGAGGGCTGCCCTCCATTCTGTCCGCTTTTCCCGCGGAAGGGAAAAAGAGCCATTCCGAAAAATATATAACCCGAAATTTCCTGGGATATCCTTTCTTGCATTCCGCGTTTACCGCCGATTACGAATCCGCCGGCAGGAAGTTCAAGCTCTTCCTGATCGATGCGATCAAGGCGGATGAGTCCAGGAATATCATTCAACAATACCTCCGGCAGATTAAAAATCCCGAAACAGGGCTCAACGAGGGCCGCTATACGTTAGCGGATCCGCACCATGGGATCATTGATCTTTACTGGAAGGGAAGGTATATCTGGGGCACCGTGGATCTGCCGGATGCCGGTTTGCGATCAAAATTCATGAAACGGTTTGAGGAAGAAATACAAAAGAGAAAATGAGGTTTGTTTATGCCGACGAGATACGCTTGGGCAAGACGATAGAGGCGGGCCTGGTCCTCTCGCAGAAATGGGCAGAGCGAAAGCGGTGCATCCTCATGATCACGCCATCTAACCTGCGCAAACAATCGTATCAGGAGTTAACCGAGAAGTTCTTTCTGCCCTGCCGCTCTTTTGGGTCCGCTGGGTGCTGAACGCATAAAAGAACCGGGAGTATGTAAATGATTGATGCCCAAAGAATCGACATGATCATCCAGGAGGGAGAGGGGCTTACCGTAGAATTCAAGGAGCACTTCAACCCCCGCATCGTTGAAGATGTGACGGCCTTCGTGAACACGAAAGGGGGCGTCATTATCCTCGGCGTAAGGGATGACAAGACCATCGTCGGCGAAGAGCTGACGAACGACTTGAAGGGCCGCATCAATTCCCTGGGACGTAATTGCAGTCCCCCGATACAGACGAAGATCAGGCAAGTGAAAAACCTCGTCGTCATCGACGTGCCGCAAGGTGACGAAAAACCGTACGGCTGCGGCGCCGGCTACTTCAGAAGGCTCGACGGAACGACGCAGAAGATGAGCAACCATGAGCTGCGGATCATGTTCCGGGAACACGAACTCATCTCTTTCGAAGAAATGATTCACAGGGAGGTTGCGTGGCAGGATATATCCAGGAATAAGATCAAAAGCTTTCTAAAGGAAGCGGATATCGGAATCAAAAAAATAGTCGCTCACGATATCCTCACAAGCTTCAATGTAGCCCATAACGACAAGATCACCAATGCCGGCGTGCTCTTCTTCGCTGAAAATCCCCGCAAGTTCATCCTTCAGGCGCAAATGACAATGATCGCCTTCAAGGGAAAAGACCGGATTCATATCTTCGACCGTCAGGACATCCAGGATGATCTGTTGACCCAGTTCAACGGGGCTGTCTTTTTCCTCAAAAAACACCTCAACCGACGCAGCGAAATCAAGGGAGTAAATCGTGAGGACATCTACGAGATTCCCCTTGAAGCCCTTCGCGAGGCCGTTGCCAACGCCATCATTCACCGGGACTACGGAATGCGCGGCACGAGCCTGATGGTCGAGGTTTACGATGACCGGGTTGAGATCGTCAATCCCGGCGGCCTGCCGGCAGGTCTGGAGAAAAAGGATTTCGGGAAAATATCGGTCAGACGAAATGAGCGGATCGCCGACCTCTTCTTCAGGATGGACAAGGTGGAGCTTGCCGGCACAGGAATCAGAAGGATGAGAGAGGCCATGGTTGCCGCGAGACTTCCACCCCCCAGGATCAGACAAACGACATTTTTCAATATCTCCTTTAAACGCCCACCGCTTCAGGATGCCGCAGATGCAGTATCCTCAATAGAATCCGCCAAAAGAAGAGGCGTGAGGGTGGTAGAAAAGGGGGTAGAAAAGGGGGTAGAAAGGGGGGTAGAAAGGGGGGTAGAAAATCTGTCTGCAAATGAGAAAAAGATTTACACCCTGATCGAAAAGAATCCTTCCATTAGTAAAGGATCGATGGCCAAAACAGGAAATCTCACGAAAAAGACCGTTGAATACAATTTGGAGAAACTTAAGGCGAAGGGGTTCATCAAGCGAATCGGTCCGGCTAAAGGCGGGCACTGGAAGGTTGTGGACGGCTGAAAGCCGACGGTAGATTGAATTAATGTTGGGGCACGTGACGTGAGTTCTGAAAGAATCAAGAGCTGGCCAACAAAGGAACGACCGCGCGAACGACTCCTTGCCGAAGGCCCGGAACGGCTTACGGATGCCGATCTGCTTGCTATCATTCTTCGCATCGGATCAGGAACATTCAGGGAAGGTGTTCCAGGGACGAACGCCTACGAGGCCGCCCTCTCGATTCTGAGGGATTTCCGAGGTCTTCGCGGCCTCGACCGCGCCCGAATTCATGATCTGCTGAAGGTGCCCGGCCTTGGACCTGCGAAAGTCGCTCAGATCAAGGCCGCATTTGAGCTCGGGAAACGCGTGTGCGCCGGGAAACTCACAGCACCCGCCTTCGAATCCTCTCTGGCTGTCGCTAACCACTTCCGCCCGCGCTTCACCGGCAAGCGCCAGGAGATTGTCATTGCTGTATTCTTGAACGGACAGAACCAGCCCCTTGGCGAAAAGGACATCACCGAGGGGACACCGACCCAAGCCACCGTGTATATCCGTCGTATTCTGGAAGAAGCCCTTCACGAATCGGCAGCGGCTATCGTCCTGGTCCACAACCACCCCTCCGGCAATCCTGAACCCTCAGCCGGCGATGATGAGACAACACGCGATCTTATACGTGCCTGTAAGCTAATGGGTTTGATTCTGATCGATCACATAATTGTCGGCGAGTCTGACCACTACAGTTACACCGACACCGGTCGGCTTAAGGAACTTGAGAA
>JAPLJX010000145.1:0-4146 GCA_026388375.1 Deltaproteobacteria bacterium | reverse complement strand
GGTCGTATGGCCAAGGAGCAACCAGCACCGCAAGCCTACGCAAAATCGGATCAAATCCAGATCCGTGGGAACCAGATTTATAGCATTCTTCGCCAGAAGTGGGTCGCACTCACTCCCGAGGAGCGAGTGCGCCAGGAGTACCTGCGCGTTCTGATCGAAGAGTATGGGTACAGGCCAGAGCAGATTGAAGAGGAAGTGTTTGTAACAGGCCGAGGCAGTGGTGATCCCCGCGCCGACTTCCTGATCTGGCGCACACACGAAGCAAAACAGCGGCAGGAACACGCCCTGATTGTGATTGAATGCAAGGCCGACAACGTGACCATCTCCTTGAAGGACTACGAGCAGGGTGCCAACTATGCGCAGTACGAACACGCGCGGTTTTTTGTCACCCATAACCACCGCGAGACCAAGTATTGGAAAGTGGATGACAACCGGCGGATGCCGAACTACGATGAGATTGCGAACATTCCTCATGCCGACGCAACAGACAAAGACATCAACGAGTTACTGGCACGCCTGAAGGTTTTCAAGGAAGACGAATTTGCGAAGCTGCTCCACGAATGCCACAACGTCATCCGCAATCGCGAGAAGCTCGACCCCGCCGCCGCCTTTGACGAAATCGCCAAGATTCTCTTTGTGAAGGTCTATGTCGAACGAGAGCTTCGGGCCAAACGCTCGCGGAAGAACCTCTTTAGCGTCGAGTATCTTGACGACCAACTTGGCAAGCACCCGCTCAACACGCTCTTTGGGCAAACCAAAGAGGCCTACGCGGATGACAAGATTTTTGAGAGCGATGAGGAAATCCGGCTCAAACCTGCCACGGGTCGGGAAATCGTCAAGTTGTTGGAACGCTACAATCTTTCCGACACCAGCGAGGATATCAAAGGCATTGCCTTCGAGCGCTTTCTCGGCCGCACCTTCCGAGGTGAGATTGGGCAATTCTTCACACCGCGCACCATTGTTGAGTTCATGATTCGGATGGTGGAGCCCAAGGAGGGGGACGTGATTTGCGACCCCGCCAGCGGTTCCGGGGGGTTCCTGATCCGGTTCTTCGAGATCGTGCGGCAGCAGATTTTGGCCGACGCCGACCGCCAGTACCAGGAATTCAAGACCAAGGTGGAGGCCGACAAGAAGCTCTTGCCGGACAAGAAGGCCACCTTGCTCCGGGAAAAGTTCGACGCCATCCAGGCAACCCTTGACCCTAACAAACCCGGCTCGCGCCTGTGGAAACTGGCCAACCGCTGCATCTACGGTACTGACGCCAATGACCGCATGGCGCGCACCAGCAAGATGAACATGATCATGCACGGCGATGGTCACGGAGGCGTCCATCACCATGACGGTTTTCTGAATGTCAACGGCATCTTCGAAGGTCGCTTCGACATCGTTCTCACAAACCCGCCCTTCGGCGCGAATGTCGAGCCTTCCGACGTGGTGCATGAATCCGATGCGACGGTGAGCCGCGAGGCCGGGAAACGCTATGCCGAAGAGTACGACCTCTATGCGGAAGCCTTGGCACGCGTTCACGCCGCTGTGGGCAAGCCCATCGCCAGCCTCTTTGAACTACCCAAAGGCAACGGCACCGAAAAGGAGCGCGACAAACGGGCCAAGTCGGCCAAAATCAAAACGGAAATCCTTTTCATCGAACGCTGTCTTTCCCTGTTGAAGCAAGGTGGACAGCTCGGCATCGTCCTGCCCGAAGGCATCTTCAACAATCCCTCTCTTGCCTATGTGCGCATCGCTGCTGTTTCTGCAAAAGTTCACCGAGAAAGAACAGTCCGACTTCGACGCCAAGCAGGCCGAAGCCAACGTTGAGGTGAAGGCGAAGTATGCCAACGACATTGCCACAGAGACCGCGCGGCTTGAGGCGGCAATAGCGGCAGCCAGGGAAGCGCGGGATACCGAGATACGAAAGAGACTGCAAAAGGAATTGGCCGACTATGAGAAGCGGATGGCCAAGACCATTGCCAAAGAAACCCGCGCCTTGCTCAAAGAGAGATTTTCCTATCCCGTTTTTCTCTATGAAGCGGAGAAGGTGGGCATCACGGCCACGGGCGAACAGGACCAAAACGAGCTGGTTCCAAATGACAACCAGCCGCCGGTCATCACGAAGACGTGCCTGGAGCTTTATCGGGAGTTCCGGCGCAATCCCGCACCGTTCTTTCTGACGGAGACGACGGCATGACGGCGATGAATTCAATAGCGCCCCGCGCATTTGCTGTCTGGTGGAAGGATTTGGAGCGTTGGGTGATTCCAACCAGCATTCTCTTACGGCAGTCGCTTCCAAAGGGATGGGAACGTGTACGGGTTGGAACATTGGTCCGGCAAGTCACCACGCGGGTCAAGGTCGATCCCGATAAAGAATACAAGATGGCAGGCGTAAGGTGGTATGGCGAAGGCGTTTTCCACCGCGAAACTGTAAACGGTGACGCCATGAGCGCCAGCCAAGTTACACCATTGGTTGCCGGTGCCCTGATTTACAACCGACTCTTCGCCTGGAAGGTGTCATTCGCCGTTGTTCCACCCGAGCTTGCGGACTGTTACGTCTCGAACGAGTTTCCGCAGTTTATCCCGGACGCGGCGCGCATCATTCCCGAGTATCTATATCTATTCTGTACTCGCGAAACGACGATTCATGCCGTAAACGCCGCCTCGACCGGTTCATCTGCCGTAAGCCGCAATCGTTTCAAGGAAGAGGAGTTTCTCAGCTTCGAAATCTCCCTTCCTCCGCTGGCGGAGCAAAATGCCATTGTTGCATGCTGGCGCAAGGCGCAAGATGAAATCGCCGCTGCCCGTGAACGTGTGGAAAAGCGAAAAGCAGCGATTGATGTCCGGTTCTTCGCTGACCTAGGTTTGCGGTCGCCCGAACAAGGTTCCATGCCCAAAGCCTTTGCCGTTTGGTGGCAGGATTTTCTCCGTTGGGGGGTCGGTTTCAACTACTCCAGTTTTCGACCTGGGCTCGCTCCTCGAACTGGTACAATACGGAACAAGCGAAAAGGCTAATACGAACAATGACGGCGTGGCCGTAATTCGCATGAACAACATTCTTGATGGCGAACTCGACCTCGGAAATCTCAAGCATCTAAGACTGCCCAAGAATGAGATGGTCAAACTGCTCTTGAAGGATGGCGACATCCTTTTTAACCGCACGAACAGCAAAGAACTTGTCGGAAAATGTGCCGTGTTTCACGCTCAAGGGGAATACGTCTTCGCATCCTACCTCATTCGTATTCGGGCGGATTCCTCTAAAGCTAACCCCGATTTCTTAGCCTACGCCGTAAACTCTCCAATCGGTCGGCAACAAATCAACGCTCTTAGTCGGCAGATTATCGGACAGGCCAACGTCAACAGCGTTGAACTGCGGAGCCTGCAAATCCCGCTCCCGACGCTGAGTGTGCAAAAACAAATGATGGAACGTGTGGCGGAGGGTCGCGAAAAAATCGCCCGCGAGCGAGAAGCCGCTAACCGAATCGCCCGCGAAATCAATGCCGAAGTCGAAGCCCTGATCTTAGGCACAAAGAAGGTGAGTGAGCTATGAGTTGTGGAAGACAGAAATCTCCACAACCGTCTCCCTTAGCAATAAATGGATGGAAAGCATAGATTGATGGGACAGGATCGTACAGATGGCGGCGGCGATCCCGAATCAACGGGCGTCCGGGATGCCAGGCGTTTTTGCCTGGTCTGCCGGGAGAAACTGGGAATCGCCAATTCTCCTAGGGTTCAGTTCATAGTCATCTTAAAGAGGAACCTGTTTTACGAAGCCAAATGATCTGGGTCAGGACTACGAGGCCCCCGAATTGCTCGTTGACATCCGCGGCTGGATGAGTCATAATGCTTTAAAATTAATGTGTTTTATCGATTAAAGATGGAACGCCGGGGCGTGAGAAACATTACACCGGCAATCACAGTGAGGCGAAGCCATGAAAGAGGATCTATTAAAGAAGGTCAAGGAAGCTCTGGGGGAAATCGAACCTTCTGCGGAGATTTACCTGTACGGTTCCCGGGCGCGTCAGGACAGCCGGGAAGACTCCGACTGGGATTTCCTGATCCTGGTGGACGGTGTGGTTGATACGGCGCGGACGGACCGTATCCGTCATCGGCTCTATGAAATCGAATGGGAAACAGACGAAGTGCTCAGTTCGATCG
>JAPLJX010000054.1 GCA_026388375.1 Deltaproteobacteria bacterium | reverse complement strand
CAGATGACCGAACCGCCCGGCGCCCGGTCCCGCGTGGCGCTGACGGCCCTCGCGGCGGCGGAATATTTCCGGGATGTGGAAGGACAGGATGTCCTTCTGTTCATCGACAACATCTTCCGTTTCACGCAGGCCGGCTCCGAGGTCTCGGCCCTGCTGGGCCGCATGCCCTCCGCCGTCGGTTATCAGCCGACGCTGGCCACCGACCTCGGAGAGCTTCAGGAACGCATCACCTCCACCACCAAGGGGTCCATTACGGCGGTTCAATGCGTCTACGTACCGGCAGACGACCTGACGGATCCGGCGCCTGCGACGACATTTGCGCACCTTGACGGAACCGTCGTTCTCTCCCGACCGATTGCCGAACTTGGCATCTACCCGGCCGTGGACCCTCTGGATTCAACCTCTCGCATCCTGGACCCGAACGTCCTGGGCGCAGAACACTACAAGGTGGCGCGGCAGGTTCAGGTGACGCTCCAGAAATACAAGGATCTCCAGGACATCATCGCCATTCTCGGCATGGACGAACTCTCCGAGGAAGACAAGCTGACCGTAAGCAGGGCGAGAAAGATCCAGCGGTTCCTCTCCCAGCCTTTCTTCGTCGCCGCCCAGTTCACCGGCACGGAGGGAAAATTCGTCAAGGTGGCCGACACGGTCCGGGGATTCAAGGAGATCCTCGAAGGGAAACATGACGACCTGCCCGAGCAGGCCTTCTACATGGTCGGCGGCATCGAAGAGGTCGTGGAGAAGGCGAAAAAACTCGCCGAATAACCGGAGGCGCTTCAAGATGGCTCGCGAATTGACACTGGAAATCGTAACGCCCGAAAAGATCGCCTTCAAGGGGGTCGTCGAAGAGGTGACCATCCCCGGAACGGAAGGCGAATTCGGCGTTCTCAAGGGCCACGCCCCCCTGCTGAGTTCGGTCGATGTCGGGAAACTCAGCTACACAAAAGACCACAAGAAGACGTATTATGCGGTGACCACGGGTTATGCCGAGGTCATGGCCTCCAAGGTCACGGTCCTCGTGGAAACCGCCGAGAGAGCGGATCTGATCGACCCGGAGAGGGCGAAGCGCGCCCGGGAGAAGGCCGAGGAGAAAATAAGGAAACTGCCCAAACAGGATATGGAGTTCGAAAAGGCCCGGCTGGCCCTTATACGGGCGGTGACCAGAATCAACGTCGCCGGGAAGAGCTAGTCCTCTTCCTGAACGGTGATGCCGATGATTTCGAATTCGCGGACGCCGCCCGGCGTCTTGACGCTCACCTCGTCGCCGACGCGTCCTGTCTCTGTCGAGGTTCGACTCGAGGGGTCCCACAAGCTGGTAGGTGATCCTCTTGCCGGTACCGATCTCCTCGATGGTCACGGTCGAACCGAAGACCACCCTCTCGCAGGTCAGGTTCTTGAGGTCGATTACGTTGGACATCGCCAGGTTGTTTTCCAATTCCTGCATTTTTCCGTGCAGGAAGGACTGCTTCTCCTTGGCCGCTGAGTATTCCGCGTTTTCTGAAAGATCCCCGTGCCCTCTCGCGATCTCGATGTCCTTGATGTTCTGGGGGATGGAAACCGTCTTTACAACCTCCAGTTCCCGCTTCAACCTTGCAAATCCCGCCCTGGTGATGGGTATCTTGTCCATAAAACTTCTTCTCCCGCCCGGATATTCTGGGTGCCTCGCAGGCAGGCAATACGCAGCCGACCGACTACCGCACGAGGTTTGATCCTTAATCGAGAAACCACGGGCTGTCAAGGAAGAAATGGGGCGGGAGAGACACTTGTCACGTCCCGGAAACTGTGTTAGAGAAATTCATTGCGGTCCGGGACCGGTGGGACCGGAATATCCGAAAGCGCCATCCGGTTTTCTTAAACTGGAAAGGAGAGCACCCGACTTCCATGTTCGATAGATATGATCGTGATATCAATTACCTACGTGTTTCCGTCACGGACCGGTGCAACCTACGCTGCACCTACTGCATGCCCAAGGAGGGGCTCTCCCGGATCGGTCACGACGACATCCTCCGGTACGAGGAGATCCACCGGATCATCCGGATCGCGGCGGGGCTCGGGATCACGAAGGTCCGGGTCACCGGCGGCGAACCGCTGGTCCGCCGGGGCGTCGCCGAATTTATCGCACCCCTCCGCGCGATCCCGGAACTGAAGGATATCAGTCTGACGACGAACGGTATCCTTCTCGAAGCCTGTGCGGAGAACCTCTTTGCCGCGGGAATCCGGCGGATCAACGTCAGCCTCGACTCCCTGAACGCCGACAAGTACGCCCGAATCACGCGGGGCGGGGAGATCCGCGCCGTCCTCCATGGAATCCGCAAGGTCCGGGAAACCGGCTTCTCCCCGATCAAGATCAACATCGTGGCCATCAAGGGGTTCAACGACGACGAGATCCTGGACTTCGCCCGGATGACCCTCGAAAATCCCTATCAGATCCGATTCATCGAACTGATGCCCCTCGGCCATGCGGGAATCGAAAACAACGGTCGTTATATTTCCAACGCCCTCGTCCGGGAGCGGATCGAGGTGTCCGGCAAGCTTGAGCCGATCAACGGTCAGGGAAACGGGGATGAGGGACCGGCGCATATCTACCGCCTCGCGGGTGGTGCTGGGGAGATCGGGTTCATCAGCCCGGTCAGCCACCACTTCTGCGGCACCTGCAACCGCCTCCGTTTAACGGCGGACGGACATCTCCGGACCTGCCTGCTGTCGGATGATGAAACCGACCTCAAGGGACCCCTCCGGGCGGGATGCGCCGACGAAGAATTGGAGAAACTCATCCGGGGGGCGATCGCCCGGAAACCCAAAG
>JAPLJX010000387.1 GCA_026388375.1 Deltaproteobacteria bacterium | reverse complement strand
GGAGAAAGGGTACGGCCGGATCGTCATGACGACCTCCGCCGCCGGCCTCTACGGTAACTTCGGCCAGACGAACTACAGCGCCGCGAAGATGGGCCTCGTCGGCTTCATGAACACACTCAAACTCGAAGGCGCAAAATACAACATCCGGGTGAACACGCTCGCCCCGGTCGCCGCCTCGCGGCTGACCGAGGACGTCATGCCGCCCGACATGTTCGAGCGGATGCAGCCCGACTTTGTCGCCGGGATCGTGCTCTACCTCTGCTCCGAGACCTGCGCGGAGAGCGGCGACATCTTCAACGCGGCGGCCGGCTTCTACAGCCGGGCGGCGATCCTGACCGGCGCGGGCGAAATGCTGAGCGACGGGAAGAGCATCCCGACGCCGGAAGAGATCAGCGACCATTGGGAGAAGATCAACAGCCTCGATGGGGCCAGGGAGCTCGGCGATGCGAACAGCGCGATCCTCTCCTTCATGACGCCCCCCGCCCCGAAGGCGGAGGCAGCGGGCGCGGCCGGCGGCGGTGCGGCCGACGTGAAGGGGATCTTCGCGAAGATGCCGGAGGCCTTCGACGCGGCCGCTGCAGCCGGGAAGGAGGTCGTCTTTCAGTTCTCGATCTCCGGCCCCGGAGGCGGCGACTGGGTCGTCGCCGTGAAGGACGGCGCCTGCAAGGTCGAGGCGGGAAAAACGGAGAAGCCGACGACGACGATCAAGATGGCCGACGGGGATTTCCTCCAGCTCATCGCGGGCACGCTCGACGGGATGCAGGCCTACAGCTCGGGAAAGCTGAAGGTGGAAGGCGACATCATGAAATCCCAGCTCATCGGCAGGCTCTTTAAATTCGGGAAATGAGACTTCGGAAATCATGATCCCTTCGCGCGCTGGACATTTTTCTCCGAAAAATCTCCAATGCGCGCTTCCGGGATCCGATTTCCAAGGGGTTGGAAAGGAAACAGGGAATTAGGGGACAACGCCCCTATTAAGAAGGAGGGCAAGACAATGGCTTCTGGAATCAGGGACAAGGTGGCGATTCTCGGGATGGGGTGCAGCCGTTTTGGGGAACGCTGGAATATGGGGGCCGAGGAGCTGCTGGTCGAGGCCTTCCAGGAGTGCCTCGCCGACGCGGGGATCGAAAAGGATCGGATTCAGGCGGCGTGGCTCGGCCACTGCATCGAGGAGATCGGCCTCGGCAAATCGGCGACGCCGCTCGGCGTGGCGTTGCGACTGCCGCACATCCCCATCACCCGGACGGAAAACTACACTGCGCCACGGGGACGGAGGCCTTCCGGGGGGCCGTCTACGGGGTCGCCTCCGGGGCCTATGACATCTGCCTTGCGATCGGCGTCGAAAAATTGAAAGACACCGGCTACGGCGGCCTGCCGAATGCCGGCTCCAATTTCGGAACGCTGGTCTGGCAGTGGTTTCCCAACGGCTCCGCGCCGGGCCTCTTCGCCCAGCTCGCCTCGGCCTACGCCGCGAAATTCAAGGTCTCCGACAAGGACCTGAAACGGGCGATCTCCCATGTCTCGCTTAAGAGCCACGCCAACGGCGCGCTCAATCCCAAGGCCCATCTGAGAAAGGCGGTGACGCTGGAACAGATCATGGCCGCCCCGATCATCGCCCACCCGCTGGGACTCTTCGACTGCTGCGGGGTCAGCGACGGCTCCGCCTGCGCGATCGTGACGACGCCGGAGATCGCCAAATCCATGGGGAAACATGAACTCGTTTCCGTGAAGGCGATCCAGCTCGCCGTCTCCAGCGGCTACGAGGGGGGATTCAACGAGTGGGACGGGGAGCATTTCTACACGACCAACAAGTGCAGCACGAAGGCCTACGAAGAGGCGGGGATCACAAACCCGCGTGAGGAGATCAGCATGATGGAGCTCCACGACTGCTTCTCCATCACGGAGCTCGTCACCTACGAGGATCTCCACATCTCCGAGCGCGGCCATGCCTGGAAGGACGCGCTCGACGGTTTCTACGACCGGGACGGCAAGGTCCCCGCCCAGATCGACGGCGGCCTCAAGTGCTTCGGCCACCCGATCGGATCTCCACATCTCCGAGCGCGGCCATGCCTGGAAGGACGCGCTCGACGGTTTCTACGACCGGGACGGCAAGGTCCCCGCCCAGATCGACGGCGGCCTCAAGTGCTTCGGCCACCCGATCGGGGCCTCCGGCCTCCGGATGCTGTATGAGATGTACCTCCAGCTCCTGGGCCGGGCCGGCGAGCGGCAACTGAAGAACCCCCGCTACGGCCTCACGCATAACCTGGGCGGCTTCCCGCACCAGAACGTCTGCGCGATCTCGATCGTCGGTCGTTACGAAAATTAATAGCCCCCCTCCCTCAAACGGGAGGAGGATTAATAACCCCCTCTCCCTTGACGGGAGAGGGCAGGGTGAGGGGGAATGAACATGGACACTCTACAATACACGGAAGAACACCGGATATTCCGGGATTCGCTGAAACGGTTCCTCGCAAAGGAGATCGTCCCCCACATCGAGGAGTGGGAGGAGGCGGGGATCGTCCCCCGCGGGGCATGGAAGAAGATGGGCGAGCAGGGCTTCCTGGCGATGGGGGTTCGCGAGGAGTATGGGGGGCTGGGGGCGGATTTCCTCTATTCCGTGATTGTTGCCGAGGGGATGGCTCGGACGAACCATACGGGTCTCGCCGCGTCGCTGCACAGCGACATTATTGTCCCCTACCTCCAGTCCTTTGCCTCCGAGGAGCAGAAGCACAAATATCTCCCCGGCTGCGTATCCGGCGACATCATCACCGCCGTCGCGATGACCGAGCCGGGGATTGGTTCCGATCTGGCCTCGATGGCCACCACGGCGATCGCGGATGGCGACTCATTCATCGTGAACGGCTCGAAGACCTTCATCACGAACGGCATCAACTCAGATCTTGTGATCGTGGCAGCCAAGACCGATCCGTCGGCGCGCCACGCCGGTATCAGCCTGCTGGTGCTCGAACGGGGCATGGAGGGCTTCGAGCGGGGCCGCAACCTCGACAAGATCGGCCTGCACGCCCAGGACACCGCCGAG
>JAPLJX010000483.1:2198-11561 GCA_026388375.1 Deltaproteobacteria bacterium | reverse complement strand
CGGGGCGGATATTCAGGTGCGCATCAACCGGGATTTCGAGGAAGAGGATCTGGATGCGATCGTCATTGACGGATTGACATCCATCATGGTCCCGAAATGCGAATCGGTCGAGGACGTCCAGCGGCTCGATCGCATGGTTACCCGGCTGGAAAAAGAACGGGGACTCCCGGTGGGGAGAATCCAGTTCGACCTGATTTTCGAGACGGCCCGGGGGATCATCCGCATGGAGGATATCGCCGAAGCGAGCCCCCGGATTGTCTCCATGACCACCGGGCAGGCAGATCTTTCCGTCGATCTGGGGTTCACCCGGTATCCGGAGTTGAATTTCGATCAGTATTTTTATCCCGAAACCAAGCTCCTCTATGCCGCCCGTGCCGCCGGCGTGCAGGCACATGGCATGGGCGCCCAGAATAATGCGGATTACGTAGACGTTTCCGCGGGAAAAGAGGCGATGCTCAAGGCCTGTCGGTACGCATATAAAATGGGGTTCATGGGCACCAGCGCGATTCATCCCGCTTGGGTCGAAGCCGCCAACGAGGGATTCTCCCCTCCTCCGGAGGAGGTGTCCTTGGCCCGCAGGGTCAAAGATGCGCTGGACGAGGCATATGCCCGGGGAGAAGGGTCCGTTTCGGTGGACGGGAAGATGTATGACGTTGCCAATATGAAATATGTCAATTACCTGTTGATCCGAGCGGAGGCTGTTGAGAAGCGGAATGCGGAAAAAGCCGCGGCCTGGGCCGCGGCCGGTGGAACCGTCTAAGGTGAATGAAGATACGCGAAATACGGCGAACAATCAGCGAAGAGGAGACGGGAAAATGACAAAGGCGCTGGAAGGAATCAAGGTGGTGGAGATCGGGGCGGCGGTCGCTGTGCCGATCGCGGGAATGCTCATGGGAAGCTGGGGGGCCGACGTCATCCATGTGGAAGCGCCGGGTGAGGGCGATATGCAGCGGTACTCGAGCCTCCGCCTCGGGGCCTGGACGCAGTACAGCGAGATCAATTACCTCTGGGAGCATGTTGACCGGAACAAGAAAAGCATCTGTATCAACCTGGCGAGTCCCGAAGGGCAGGAAATCATCCACAAGCTCTGCGCGGAGGCCGACGTGTTTCTGAACAACCTGCGCCCTTACGAAATGGGCAAGTTCAACCTGACCTATGAAGCCATATCGGCCCGCAATCCCAAGATCATCTATGCGAATCTCACCGGCTACGGCCTGAAGGGGCCGGAGAAGAATTCGGGCGGCTACGACTCGGTGGCCTTCTGGGCGAGGAGCGGCGTCATGGAGATGATGCACGATCCGGACACGGCGCCGAACATCTCCCGGGGCGCATACGGCGACAGCATCTCCTCGCTGAGCCTCTTGGCGGGGGTCATGACGGCGCTCTTCACCCGGGAGCGCACCGGAATCGGCCAGCAGGTGGAGGTATCCCTCTACAACACCGCCACCTGGGTCCTGGGGTTCGATATCACGGGATGTCTGGTGACCGGAAAGGACGCCCCGCAGCCCTCGCGGAAATCGATGGCCAATCCCATCCGCAACCATTATCCCACGAAGGACAACCGCTGGATCATGCTGGGCATGACCAACGCCCAGACCTACTGGCCGGAATTCTGCAGGGCGATCGACCGGCCGGAGCTGCAGAATGATCCCAAATTTGTCGACTTCGACGCGCGGCAAAAAAACTGCGTCGAACTTATCAAGATCATCGAGGATATCTTCAGGAGCAAAACCTACGCCGAATGGCTGGCGCATCTCGGCAAGTTCAAGCTGGTGTGGTCGCCGGTCGTCACGCCGCTGGAGGTGACCCATGACGAGCAGGCGGTCGCCAACGACTTTTTCGGCGAGATGGAGATTGCCGGCCACGGAAAGATCAAGGTGCTCAACAACCCCATCAAGCTCTCCGGGACCCCGGCCGACATCAAGTGCCGCGCGCCGGAACTGGGGGAGCACACGGCGGAGCTCCTGGCGGGGCTGGGGTATACGCCCGAAGAGATAGCGAGCATGAAGGAAAAGAAAATTGTCGAATAGGATTAATGGACATAAATGGGGCGCTGTCCCTATTTATCCCCCGCGTTGCGTAGCGACTTTCGAATAAGCGTCATCCTGGTTGGGGGCGGCACAAAGAAGCGCCAATCACAGGATATCGAAACGGGCAAGGCGCTGCTGCGCGACTACCTGAACGCCACCGAATCCATCGCTGATATTGCCCGGGAATTGCAGGTAAACGAGAAGAGCCTGCGCCGCATGCTCGGTCCGAAAGGAAACCCGACCCTCAAGAATTTCCTCAGCCTTCTGAAGGTCTGCAGTTCGGCGGAGCGCCTTACGCTTGAGGTCTGTCACCATTGATCCATAACCCGGAACGGTCAAAGAACCACCTCCGCGAAGCATGCTTTGAATGGACAAAAATAAAACCATGGCCACTAAAGAGAGTAAAAAGACCGTCTGGGCGAGGGTAATGAGTTACACTAATATTGGTGTTGACAGGCTATGCGATTCTCTGTAGAGTTTTATGAAACAGCAACAGGACAGTGTCCGATCCGTGACTTTTTAGACGATCTCAAGAAATCGGACCCCGGCGATTTTGCCGCCATCCTGGCAGGTCTGAAAAAACTACAGGATCGGCAGTATCACCGGCCTCCGTTGTCCAAGCCTGTCGGTGATGATCTGTTTGAATTGCGCCATGTGGGAAAGCTCAATACACGGGTCCTATATTTTTTCATGAAGGGGCAACGCATGGTCGCTGTTCACGCTATCCGCAACAAAGGCAGGGAGATACCGGAAAGGGACCGGAAAACAGCCCTGGAGAGGAAACGGGATTGGTTGGTGAGGCATCCGCAATGAAAAGAAAAACAAATTTCGATCAATATCTTGAGGAACAACTCAAGGATGTGGTTTTTGCCGAACGCTTCAAAAAAGCCGGGGAAGCATGGGATGTCGCGTTGGAACTGGCCGCCTTGAGAAAGGAATCCGGCCTTTCGCAGAAGGAGCTTGCCAAACGGGTGGGCACGACCCAGCAGCAGATCAGCCGACTGGAATCGACGTCCTATGAAGGCCATTCTCTAAGCATGCTCAGAAGGGTTGCCGAAGCCCTCGGCGCCACGATTCATATCGAACTGCTGCGCGGAAAGCAAAAGAAAAGCATGGGCGTCGCCGAGGATGATCCCCATTACGGAAGGATGAAATGAATAGCGACAACCTCCTAAAAGTTCGGGGAAAAGTTCGGGTAAAACGGATAAGGGCGGGTATTGGGAGGTGCAACCGTGGGGGACCGGATGGTCCGGCCCGCGGCCGAAAAACGATATTTTTTTCTTGATACTCCCCCGCATTGCGTGTATCGTTTTGCCAACCTGCGCTCTCACTCTTTCGCGTTTTTCCACTGTCTCGCTGGTTATCGATCCTCGTCTTTTGCAGTTCGTCCCCCGGCTCGGGTTCGGGGCCGTCGTCGATACGTGAAACCGGAAGGCCGTGGGCGCCTTGAATGCCCTCACTGACGGTCCCTGCTCCCGACAGACCCATCTTCGACGAGAAAGGAGGATCTTTCCACGCGGCAGCGGACCAGAGCGGAGGCCCTCGTCAACAACATCGGCATCTGGTTGAGCAAAATCGGCGACCTGGTGTTTCCCGACTTCTCCGGGGAGGACCGAGCCATGATCATCGAGGCCATGACCTCCCTGAAGGACACCCTGGACGAGGCCATCCGTCGGGCGGTGAAGAACAAGAAAAAACCGACCTGAAAATGATCGGAGCCATCGGAATACTCTTAATGGTATCGTATAGATAAGTCGTATCAGTGCACCAATATGACTTTGAGATGGGGGCTTTCAGGGATGTGAGCAACGCCACGCCGGTCTTCAAATATGAACTGGAAATGCGATATTTAGATCATTTTAGTGATTTTGGGATGAAAGGTGCAGTGCCATGCGAGCAATTTTCCCATTCATTTGCCGGACACCTTCCTTCCTGTTATCAATAGAAATGATATTTGAAGACATATAAAAGCTTTCAATTGGTTATCAATAGAATATTTCCTTGACTTCTCAGCCAAGCCCCACGCTGTGGTGGGCCTGACTTATCTTTCCGGGCGCGTCTATGTCAGCAAGCATCAGAATAATCCCAATCTTATGACGCTTGCCATGTCCTTTGCGCTTTTTAAAGAAATGGAACATAATATTCTTTGTTCGTTTCTAGAGCGACATACTTGGCAGAGTCTGTTGTCTGAAATCAGTTTAAGACCTGCGTTAGGTCAAGACGCAGATTCGCTAATCCGGTGGCAATATGAGAGAAAGGAGCATTCATGGGGACGATACATAAAACCGGTTGTGTTCTCTGCGCCCAGAACTGTGGGCTGGAAGTCGAGGTGGAAAATAACCGCATAGTCAAAGTTAAACCGGATAAATCCAATGTTAGAAGTGAAGGGTATCTTTGCCGGAAAGGTTTGAATATTGCCTACCACCAGCACAATGCCGACCGTCTCAAATACCCTTTAAAGAAGGTGGTCGACAACTTTGAACGTATTTCCTGGGATCAGGCGATTGATGAAATCGCCGCCAAACTCAAAAACATTGTCGATCAGTACGGCCCGCGTTCATTTGCCTATATGGGAGGAGGCGGGCAGGGCTGTCACTTTGAAGCAGCCTTTGGTGTGCGGCTGCTTAGGGGACTCGGGTCTCAGTACCATTACAGTGCTTTGGCACAGGAATTTGCCGGAGCCTTCTGGGTGTGTGGCCGAACCCACGGGCGTCAAAACCTGCATGATCAACCCGATGTAGCCCAGACCGACCTCCTTCTAGTGCTGGGCTGGAACGGCATGCAGAGTCACCAGATTCCTCAGGCGCCGCGGCATCTTCAGCGCATTGCTAAAGATCCTGATAAACTCCTGATCGTTGTCGATCCACGTCTTTCTGAAACAGCCAGGATTGCGGATATGCATCTGCCCATCCGCCCTGGT
The DNA here is from genome assembly GCA_026388375.1 of Deltaproteobacteria bacterium. GTDB lineage: Bacteria > Desulfobacterota > Syntrophia > Syntrophales > UBA5619 > UBA5619. The sequence goes on along the minus strand of JAPLJX010000483.1, from coordinate 6,611 downwards.
ACAGACGCGCTGCTTCTCAAAGCCATGATTGCCATTATCCTGAAGGAGGGCTGGGAGAATAAGGCCTACATGGAAAATCATACATCAGGTTTTGAACAGGTTAAATCTCTGTTCCAGAATTTTGATACCCATGCAGCCGTGAAGACCTGTCAACTAGATTTTGCGCAGGTTCAGGAAGTTGCCCGTCTTTACGCCACCCGTAAATCGTCTCTGCGCTATGACTTGGGCATCTTCATGGGACGTCACAGTGGTTTGTCATCTTATCTTATTGTTATTCTCCAGGCTATCTGCGGCCGGCTGGGAGTCGAAGGCGGCAATGTCATCAACGGCCACATGATGCCCATCGGATCCCACACGGATGAAAGAAATCCCAAGATCTGGCGAACAATGACCACAAACTCGTTCCCTGTTTGCGGCTCCTTCCCGCCGAACGTCATGCCGGAAGAAATTATGTCTGATCACCCGGAAAGGCTCCGGGCGGTTCTGGTCGCCGGTTCCAACCCGCTTCGTTCCTACGCGGATACAACGGCCTATGAAAATGCGTTCAAACGCCTTGATCTTCTGGTAACAGCAGAGATTGCCATGACTGAGACGGCGGCCCTTTCGCACTATCTTTTGCCTTCAAAATCGGGTTACGAATCGTGGGACGGGACGTTTTTCCCTATGACCTATCCGGGTATTTTCTTCCAGATGCGGAGACCTATTATTGAGCCAGAGGGCGAACCCCTGGAACTCGGTGAAATCCATCTTCGAATAGCCGATAAGCTGGGCATGATTCCTCCAACTCCCGACAGCCTTTATCAGGCAGCCCAAGAAAGCCATGCCGCTTTTGCAAAATCGCTAATGGAATATGCCATCAAAGAGCCTCGAGCTTTAAAGAGCATGCCTTTCATTTTAGGAAAGACTTTGGGCAAGGTGATGGGCTCCGTCCATCTGGCAGCTCTGTGGGGAATGTTACAGGTGGCACCCAAATCCTTCCATGAGAATGCCGCCAGGGCCGGATTCAAGCCGGGAGCAACTCTGGGCGAAGAAATCTTCCAGCAACTTATGGATCATCCCGAAGGTATCTGGGTGGGAAAGGTCGATCCTGAAAATAATCTGGCAAGCCTCAAGACGGATGACGAGAAAATCTGCCTCTACATCCCTGAGCTTCTCGATGAACTTCAAAGCCTTGATGCGGTAAGCGAGGAATTGGCGCTGGTCATGCCTCGTGAATATCCTTTGATCCTCATGGCGGGAAGGCATATTTCCATGAACGCCAATACACTGATGCGTGATCCGGCCTGGAACGAAGGCAAACGCGCCTGTACGGTGGCCATGCATCCCGCCGATGCCGAAGCTTTGAAATTGACGGACGGTCAGCAGGTTAAGGTAACGACAGAGGCCGGTTCTGAGGAAATCGAGCTGGAGGTGACGGATGCGGCGAAGAAAGGCCATGTTGTCATTCCGCATGGGTTCGGTCTTGTCTATAACGGCAAGGAATACGGCACGAATGTGAACCGCCTGACGAAGAACACACACCGCGACCAGTTCGGCACGCCGATTCACCGCTATGTGCCGTGCCGGGTAGAGGCGCTTTGATTAATATTTGACCAGAGCCAAAACCATTGCCTCTCAGAGGAAAAGCTTTGATGTGAGAGCTTACAAAAGTAGGAGCACAGGCTTCATGGTTGATATTGCCGGAGCTAACCTCCCTCAAGGCGAGTTTTTTGATGTCATTTGTGAGAGCCAGCACTGTTTGCCCGATGCCGTGCAGATTCTTACCCAGTGCACCGTCGGCAACCGCTGGCTCAAGATTGTCGACACAAGCCGCTACGCGCTCACCTTCTACAACAAATACACAGGCGATGGTATTCGGGTATATCTCGATGCAAAGAAACTCCAGGAATGGCCTGCCATCAGAGCCTGGTTCCTGAAGGAGATACCTAAGAAAGACCAGGAATCGCAGCAGATACTCGATGAGTTCCGCAGAGCGGGTACGAGCATCTACAGTACGGCAAAGACCACCGTGAAGCCCTCATATATTACCTCTCCCGGGAAGAAACGTTCCAGTATCGGCTTATGTCCTTCCTGTGGTGAGGCGTATCGGACTGATCTCGGAGAGACCTGCCCGGTATGTCAGGGCAAGAGCCCTTATCTGTAATATGGGTGGAGCTTAGGGGCAATTCCGGCGTTACGATATGGGATGAGTGCTACGTTATGAATGGCAGGTTGAAACATGTAGATTTGGGAAGATGGTTTTTCGGATGACTGGGGAATACCCTCCTTCCTGAAGTCAATAGGATCAGTATATTTACTCATGATGCTTTCATTGTTGGTGTGGAGGTAGAATTTCATGGCGGTAATGAATGCAGATCTGATCAACAGAGATCCGGCGACTTTCTTAGAGGCAGCGATAAAAGAGTATGTGGCGACCTCACCCAATAATATTATGCCTGACTACCCTGGCGAATACATGTGGGACGATCCTCTCGTCGGTTTTGCAAATGGCGATGATCCGCTGTTCTCCGAGTACAAGAAAAGTAAAGGGTATCGGGGAGAAAGCTGCCGCCAATTTTCTTATTGAGATGGGTGGCGACATCAATCAGTTTGAACGTTCCGGTAAGATCATTGCCATGGCGGGATTAGATCCGGCTGTTTACCAATCCGGTAAATATGAAGGCAAGGGCCGGATCACAAAACGGGGTAATCGTCATTTGCGGAGGATCATATGGCTGATGACAACCAAAGTGATCCAATACACCGATATTTTTAACGTTTATTATCTCAAACGAAGAAAGGAGGGATTGCCCTACAAGATGGCTGTGTTAGCCACTGCTCATAAGTTGATCCGTGTCATCTATGCCATGCTGACACAACGGACAACTTTTTGTCCGCAGGTGAATTCATGATAGTTGACTATTATCAATAAGTTTGGGGTTACAAAAATCATCCAAGCTTTCTCTTGCTAATAAAGGTCAAGGAAGGGTTGAACGGCCTCAATGAATGCCTTCGGTTGATCGATATTGACGACGTGACCTGCGGCCGGGATGATCACCTTACACGCCCCAGGAATCTTTGCCGTCATGTAATCGGACGCTGCCAAGAACGGTGTATCGTTTGCACCGACAATAATCAGTGAGGGAACCTTAATTTTGGGCAGCGATTCGATAACCCGTGCGTCTCGCTGGGTCAGCATGCCCCGGGCCGCGCGCACCAGCCCCTCTGCCGAGCGGTGCCTTCCCGTCGCTCGTTCCCGACTGGCGGATTGGAGAGCCGCAAGGCCTTCCCGTTCGTAGAGAGCGGCTATATTAAGCGCCCGTTTATTCCATGCCTCGCGCGCCTCGTCCTTCCTGAAACCCGGTCCGGTGTCGATGATCAGCAGCGCGCGGACACGCTCGGGGTGTGCCCGGTAGAAAGCGAGCGACATGTAACCTCCAAGCGATAACCCACCGACGATTGCTCGTTCTGCCCCAACTTGATCAAGGAGTATGGCCATATCGGATACCGTCGACGTCTCGCTATAGGCAGCCGGGTCTTCAGGATAATCCGACCGACCGTGGCCGCGCATGTCCCAGACGACCAGTGTATGATTCCTGGACAAGGCCTCGATCTGGCCCCGCCACATGTCGCAAGTGGCTGAAAATCCATGTGCGAGCAAGAGAACAGGACCTTTGCCGTGCACCTCATAATAGATATCAACTCCATTGCAATTCAGTTTTGACATCGGTTTTTTCTCCCCGTATGTGTTCCTCTCTTCCCATTGCAACGCTGGCGGCAGATAGACCCGTGCATTGCGAAGTTACCAGTTTAATCAAATAGTTAGATTTTATTTTCCGCCTTCAAGGTATCGAAGCTAATATTTTCAACCATCTCTGCAAAGTCCTCCACTTCCCGGGAATCTCTTATTTTTCCGGAGACTTTGCAGGTTGGGTGGCTACTCCATAGAGGAAGACATCCACGATTTGAGGAATAATTTTCTGCAGATTCAGCTTCGTTATTTCTTTACCGAGCATCAATTCCTGACAGTACAAGAAGGTGAACAAGATTCCATAAAAGATATGCCCATATATAAAAGAATCTCCCGCCTTCAGGGCTCCCTTTTTTTGATATTCCCGTACAAAACGATCTAAATCCAGGAACAGGCGGTGAAGAAGGCTACGGTAATAAGTCCGCCCTAAATCAGGATTGGAAACAGCCTCCGCTATGCGAAAACGTATCAGCGGCAGCCGCTCCTCTAAATTTCCATAATATTTCTGGGCGATGGTCTGCAGGAGTTTGGTGGGATCGGGGTCCTGAAAGGAATTATCTTCTAGAGACTCTAAAAACCCAGTAGCCCCCCGGGCACCGATAATCTCTGTGGCCAAAGCAAATTTGTTGGGAAAATAACGGTAAACCGTGCCGTGGGCAATTCCCGCCCGGACGGCGATATCC
>JAPLJX010000483.1:0-2155 GCA_026388375.1 Deltaproteobacteria bacterium | reverse complement strand
TCTTGGCCTTTTGGAACCCTTTTTCCCCAAAGACCTGCAACGCCGCTTCCAGAATATCCAGCCGACGTTGTTCTCCGGGAATATATTGTCGTTTCTTATAAGCAGGTCTTTTTTTCCCCCGACTCGCCACGCTTAGAATTTCTTTTTTATCCTTTTTCATTCCCGACGTCCTCGTTAAAAATAAAATTACAGATGGTCTGGGTTGTTAGGACATGAAACTGCCAATAAGGGGGCTACCAGTCCCCCATATCCTCAAAATCATCACAATCCCCAACCCAGCCCTCATTTTGCTTGACCAGCAATCCCTCAATTATCGAGTCCGCTCTCACTAAACCGTTCTCCCCTTCTTTGCAAAGGCATAGAAAACCAGGCTAACTGCCATGGACAGGGAGCAGATAAGAAAACAGAACTCGTAGGCCTCCGGTGGATAGCCGTGATCTGAGCGCGGGTAAAGCTCCATCAGCTTTCCGAAGATAGACATCAGGACAGCGCTGCCCATCATGCTGAAGAAGTTTAGCCAAGCCATGGCGGTAGCGGCAATATTCAAAGGAAAGAGATCCTTGATATGCGAGGAAAGCATGGTGCCGAAGGAACAAAAAAACCCTATGAAAAAGCTTACCATCATAAAGATTGCCTGATGCTTTATAGGCCAGATACCAGACAATGAAAAGAGACTCACGCAATACAAGGTCAATCCCGCCATTGTTATCGCCTTTGTGCCATGCACTGAGAGATCGCTGAGTCTGCCGGCTATCGGCCCCCCAACTATATTGCCAACAGCAAGCATGATCAGAATATTACCTGCATTTATGGGTGTAAATCGCTTTGCGTCAATCAAATAGAGACCGAACCAGAGTCCCTGGAGGCATATGAACGTGCCGTATCTGAAGAACGCTACTATTCCTATCTGCCAAAAGGAGAGAGATCCTATGATTAGCTTTGCAGACTGCAGAAAACTAACAACAATTTTGGTATCTGGCGTTACTGTGTTATTCCTTACGTTGGGAAGGGATTTCAGGATAAAAAAGCAAAGAATTCCTAGGACGGCGGTGGCACCTCCAGCAGCAAAGAACGTTATTCTCCAGCCCGCATGCTCCGCAAAGTAAGCGAGAGGAGATGCTGCTAGCATGTTTCCAAACGTGCCCACAGACATAAAGAAACCGGCCAGCGTCGAGAAGGCATTGGCTGGGAACGCCAGCGTGAACACCTTGTACGTTCCCATTAGCATTGCGGCCATTCCTATACCGATCAGGATCCGTGCTATCAAAACACCATTATACGAGTGTGTGTGAGCAAAAAGGATGGCACCAACAGCACCGATTAGAGAAAAACATGTAATAACGACCCGTGGGCCAATCCTGTCGAGGAGAGGCCCCATAGGGATCTGCATGAGCGCAAAGGAGAAGAAGAAAGCACTTCCTAGAATACCGATCATCTCCGCATTCAAGGACAGGTCAGAGATAAGGTTTGGTGCAATAACGGCAGTTGAGACTCTATAGAACATGGAGAAAATAAAAAGCATGGCGAGGACTGAGATAACTACGCCTCGCATTAGTCTTTCCTTTCTCTTTCCTTTAACAGTAGTTTGGATATTTATTTTTCTAACCTCATGTAATTTTACTCCTACACATTACTATTTAAAAACATAGTGGCGAAGAGGGTCGACATGGTGTCTTGTAAATATTAACGCCCTCGTAAAAAAATCGGATTGTATGTAACGATATAAAATAATTTAATCTGAAGCAAACCCCCTGACGTAGTCGGGGGTGGGGCGTGGGGACGAAGGCTCCACGCCTTTAGCGAATCAACACAGTTAGATAAGTACAGGGACTTTGCTGTAGCCTACATGTGGGAGATAGTTGATATGGAGGGTTACAACACGTTGTCCCATACGCCAGAGGCTTCTGGATGAATTGCCTCAGGCGTTTTCCGATCGTCGCCGGAAGCAGGACAAAAGCGGCGAAGAGATGACGTCGGAACTTTACCGTCAGATTGGTCAGCTCAAGGTGGAGTTGGACTGGCTGAAAAAAAAGTCCGGTCTGAGTCTGTCGCGATGAGGCAAGCCTGGATTTCCCCTGAAAAGACCGTGTCGGTGCTTCGGCAATGCGTCCTGATGGGCGTCAGTCGCGCCACACATTATGCTCACCAACACCCC
>JAPLJX010000270.1 GCA_026388375.1 Deltaproteobacteria bacterium | reverse complement strand
CCCTTATTGGTCTCATGACTACACACTGTAGAGCGGGGCGTCATTGACCTGGATCAACGGGAAGGCATTTTATGGATGTTCTGAAGCAGATGCAGAAATTGGCCCTGTTCCAGGGGGTCCCCGCCGAAAAGCTGAAGGCGCTGGCGGAACGCGCCTTATACAGAACCTACAAGGCGGGGGAAATGTTCATTGGTGAAACGGACCCCGCCCATGCATTTTATGTCATCATCACCGGGCAGGTAAAGCTCTACAAAAGCTCTCCGGAAGGAAGGGAACAAACGCTCAATCTGCTTGGACCCGGGGACCCTTTCGGCATGTGCACCGCCTTCGCCATCGAGTCGTTCCCGGCAAACGCCATGGCCCTCGAGGAGAGTGGTATCCTCTTGATCCCCGGACCGGTCATGGAGGCCATTGCCATGAAAGAACCGCGTCTGCTGGTGAACATTATCCAGATTCTCTCCGATCGTCTCAGGGAATCCATGACCCTGATCGAGTCTTTGTCACTCAAGGAGATTCCTCAGCGGCTCGCCTCCTTCCTGATCCATGCCCTGACGAGAGAGGGCGGGCAGGGAATGAACCAACTGGAATTGACGGTCACGCAGAGGGAACTGGCCAAGATTCTGGGCGCCACCCCGGAAGCCCTCTCGCGGGGGATCAGAAAAATGAGCAACGCCGGGGTGCTGGCTGTGGACGGTCGGTCGATCCGGATTCTGGATCGGAAGGCGCTTGGCGAACTGGCGGAAGGGGACTGACCGATCATCGCACGGCGGGGCCGGACCGTACGCAAAGAAGCGATTGCCGAAAGGCATAGGGGAATTGAAGCCTTCAATGGATGGCGCTGTCAGGAGATGCATCTTCACGTGTCAGGAACCTTCAGGGGAGTACCAATTTGGATTGAAAAACGGCATAGCAAACTGAAGACACCATACCCCACATTTTGTAACCAGTATTGCTTTGACATACAAGCGTGTCTTCCCTATAATCCCTTCTCGAGAAAGTAAGTTCTTATCAAATCAAACTATTTCCAGGGCCGCACGAGAATGTCTGCCGGACTTTTCCACGAGACAGATTGAATGCCGCCTAAGTCGTTCAAGACAAGGGCGTCTTCAGATATAAATCAAGCGCAGCGGATGGATAACCCCTGGAAAGGAAAAGGCCCGTCGTGATGCTTCCAGATCAAAAAACCAAAATTGTCGCCACCATCGGACCGGCATCCGAATCTCCGGACGTCATGGAAGCAATGATCAAGGCCGGTATGAATATCGCGCGGATCAATTTAGCGCACGGTGATTACGATGGTCACAAGGAGGTGATCAATAAACTCCGTGTTGCAGCCCGAGCGGTGGGGCAACGAATCGCCATCATGGCGGACCTCCCCGGTCCGAAGATGAGGATTGGCAGGCTGGTTCAAGAACCTGTCGAGCTGCAGCCGGGCTCCTTGTTCACGCTTACCACCCGGGAGATTGTCGGAGACGCGAACCGCGTCTCGGTAAGCTTCATGCACCTCCCCCAGGCACTCAGGCCGGGCGACACCCTGTTTTTGAACGACGGCCTCATCCAGCTCGAAACCATAAAAGTTGCAGGACAGGAGGTCACCTGCCGGATCATCGTCGGCGGTGAACTGCGATCCCACAAAGGGTTAAATATCCCCGGTATCGATCTCGGAATCGGGGCCTTCACCGAGCACGACCGTGAAGGCCTCAAATTTGCCTTGGAACAGGGGGTGGACGTGATCAGCCAGTCCTTCGTTGAGAGCGCCGCGGATATCATTGCCGTGCGGGATGTCTCGGCGGCACTGGGTTACAACCCGTTCATCATTGCAAAAATTGAACGCTCCCGAGCCTTGGAACACATAGATGAAATCCTCGAAGCGGCGGACGGCATCATGGTCGCCCGCGGTGACCTTGGGGTAGAAATACCGATCGAGCAGGTTGCCCTCGTTCAAAAACAACTTATCGATAGCGCAAAGAGGACGGGGAAACCTGTCATCACCGCCACGCAGATGCTGGAATCCATGATGGATAACCGGCGCCCCACCCGGGCGGAGTCAACCGACGTGGCCAATGCCGTGATTGACGGCACGGACTGCGTCATGCTCTCGGAAGAGTCGGCCATGGGCAAATATCCGGTGGAAGCGGTAGCCATGCTGGCGAAGATTGCCGCGACGACGGAGCCGCACCGCTTCCGCGATGATCTTACGGAGACTCTCCGGTCCCGAGACAAAGAGGGTTCGTTCAGCGTCAAGGACTTGATCGCTTTAAGTGTCGAGACGGCCCTGGAGCGTATCTCCCCCGCTGCCGTGTTTGTTCCAACCCGCAGCGGCCATACGGCCCGCTTCATCGCCCGTTTCAACCCCCCGGTGTGGATCGTGGCGGTGAGTTCCCGGGAGGCGACCTGTCAGCGGCTTCTGTTCAGCCGGGGAGTCTATCCGGTATACGAATCTGATCACCCCAAAGAGTGGAATTCTTATGTGAAGGGCTGGGTATCAAACCATGCACTGCAGGGGAATCTTGTGATCCTGACCGAAGGGCCTTCCGCAGCGCATCCCGAGACGAACCACCGCATGGAGATCATCCAACTGGAAAATGATGCAAAGAATGGATAATCGATGAACAAGCAGGAAGAGAAAAAAAGATGAGCATCCACGAGCTTGCGGGCAAGCCCGCTCCGAAATGGCTTCTCGCGAACATCCCGCGCCTTGTCTCTGCGTACTACACCCACAAACCCGACGTCTCTGATCCCGATCAGCGTGTCGCATTCGGAACGTCCGGCCATCGGGGATCTTCGCTGCGAAACAGCTTCACCGAGGCACACATCCTGGCCATCAGCCAGGCCATCGCCGAATATAGAAAATCAAGGCAGATCAGCGGGCCGCTGTTTATGGGCATGGATACCCATGCCCTCTCTGAAGCGGCAATGCAAACCACGATCGAGGTCTTCGCTGCCCATGGGATCACGGTGATGATCCAGCGGGGGCTCGGCTACACCCCCACTCCTGTCATCTCTCATGCGATCCTGACGTATAACCGAGACAGGAAAAGCGGATTTGCCGATGGAGTGGTCATTACCCCCTCCCATAACCCGCCGGAGGATGGCGGATTCAAGTACAATCCGCCCGAAGGCGGACCGGCGGACCTGGAAACAACCCATGCCATCGAACAAAGGGCAAATGCCCTCCTGGCAAAGGGGCTCGGGGAGGTCCGGAGGCTCCCCTTTGAACGGGCGCTGAAATCGGAGTCGATCCATGAGTACGATTATGTGACCCCCTATGTAGAAGATCTGCAAAACGTCATCGACCTGGAGGCGATTAAGAATGAGGGCCTGAAAATCGGCGTCGATCCCCTTGGCGGGGCGGCAGTGGACTTCTGGGATCCCATTGCCGACCGCTACCGACTCTCCCTTGAGGTGGTTAACCGGATCGTTGACCCCACCTTCTCTTTTATGACCGTCGACAAGGATGGCAAGATCCGAATGGACTGCTCCTCTCCCTATGCCATGGAGGGATTGATCCGGTTAAAGGATAATTTTGATATCGCCTTCGGTAATGATACGGACGCTGATCGTCACGGCATTGTCACGCGAGGTGGAGGGCTTATGAATCCCAATCACTACCTCTCCGTTGCGGTGCACTACCTTTTCCGGAACCGAACTGGGTGGCGAAAGGAAGCGGCGGTGGGAAAAACACTGGTCTCCACATCCATGATTGACCGTGTTGCCATGGACGCGGGACGGCGGCTCTATGAGGTACCGGTCGGCTTCAAATGGTTTGTGGACGGTCTCCTCAACGGTTCGTGTGGATTTGGCGGAGAGGAAAGCGCGGGAGCTTCCTTCCTCCGCAGGGATGGGACGGTATGGACAACGGACAAAGACGGTATCATCATGGGTCTTCTCGCCTGCGAGATTACAGCAAAAACCGGCACGGACCCTGCCGCGATATACCGCCATCTCGAGGAACGATTTGGCAGATGCTTCTATGAGCGTATCGATACCCCGGCCACCCCCGGGCAGAAGACGACGCTCAAGAAACTTTCGCCTGAGATGGTAACCGCCAGAGAACTTGCCGGTGAACCTATCCTTGCCAAGATGACCCGTGCACCGGGAAACAATGCCGATATCGGAGGGTTCAAAGTGGTCAGCGCAAATGGATGGTTTATGGCCCGTCCGTCCGGCACCGAAGACATTTACAAGATCTATGCGGAGAGCTTCCTGGGCGAAGGGCACCTGCGACGCATAGAGCAGGAGGTGGTGACGATCGTCAACGGCGCGTTCGCATCAGCGAGGCTTTGATCCGGGCAAAAGGCAGCAGAAACATCCCAAACCGGATTTTTGATCGACACACTTGGAGGAATAAGCAACAGCCGAAGAGCAAGCGAAAAAGATGGGGCCATGATAGCGTTATTCCGTCTTGTGAACGGCGTTGTTTTTTCATATAAAGGGACCATGCAGAGACAGACAATCAGAGGCATGATCAGTGCGGTGACGGACTTCATACTACGGGTGTCACGGTCCCCGGTGAATTACTGGGCTGAATTCGGCCTCGATATCCCGCTATGTGTCGTGCTGACCTTTGAAGGCCTGCGGCGCCATGATATCCATTCCATCGAAGTGTTTCTGACCATCCTGCTTGGTCTGTTTATTTTCAGCTATCTCGAGTACTCCATTCACCGTTGGCTGTTCCACGGATCGGTCGAGATCTTCGTGCAGGGTCACCGCGTGCACCACAAGAATCCACAGGGTTATGACGCCCTGCCTTTCTTCCTGCCCTCCCTGGTGATACTGGGACTGACAGGCGTATTTATTTTGCTGATGCCCGCGAGTTATGCGTTTCTGCTATCGGGCGTCATGGCCTTCGGCTATGTAACCTATGGGCTGAGCCACTTCACCATTCATCACACCCGTTTTCACCAACCTCTGGCCCGACGTTGGGCGGCCAACCATCTCATCCATCACTACCACCCCGAAAGCAACTTTGGTGTTACCACGCCGCTGTGGGACATATTACTCGGCACGCGGTATGTTATTCCAAATCCCAAAAGGATTTAGGCATGGACCATTCTGATCACCTCAGTATTCTGTTAATTGCGATCGGAATAGAACAGGTTATTTATTAGGGAGAGGGAAGGTTTCTTTTACGAAGTCGTCCATAGTTATCGCTATCTATACGACGCCGAACGGGTGGGCAAAATGACCTGCTAACCGGGAGGGTCGTAGTGCGTTTGTGGTAAAATATGTTGACATACAAGACCGCCCTTCGTATCCTGACCTAACATAAAGGCAAGTATTATAGCCATAATACAGAATCTTGGGAGAAGAATGCTATGGACCCGGTAAGACCCAGTTGGATGAGCCGTATTGGAAACACGGCGCGCGCCCTCTTTTGGACGTTTTTATTGCTGCTCCTGGTGATGTTTGTACTGCAACAGTTTTTTGGATCACGGGGGATACAAAAGGCTCGCGATGACCTGCTCAAGAGCTTCGAGCAGGATAGAAAGTCTCGTGTAATCGCGATGATTCACCGTCAGGAAAATGTCAGCTTCCTTGGTGTGCCCGTATCGAGTTATATCAGCATTGAGGACTCGGAGGGGCCGTGTTGCGCGCCATCCGTTTAACGCCGCCGGATAAGCCCATCGACCTGATTTTGCACACGCCCGGCGGGCTGGTGCTCGCAGCGGAGCAAATTGCCAAGGCCCTGGTGGAGCATAAAGGAAAGGTTACCGTATTTGTTCCTCACTACGCGATGAGCGGTGGCACACTGATCGCTTTAGCAGCCGATGAGATTGTAATGGATGCCAATGCCGTCCTTGGTCCTGTTGACCCGCAAATCGGCGATATGCCGGCCGCATCGATTGTTAAACTGCTGGAATTTAAGAAACCCGCTCAGATCAGCGACGGAATGCTGATCCTCGCAGACATGGCACAAAAAGCGCGAGTGCAGGTGGCGAGCTTCGTTGCCCAGGTATTATTGAAGCATCTGCCGGAAAAGAAAGCCATTGAACTGGCAACGATCTTAAGCGAGGGACGCTGGACCCACGACTTTCCCTTGCCCGTCCAGGCGATACAGCGGCTTGGGCTCAATGTGTCGACCAATATGCCACGCAAGGTGTACGACCTAATGGATCTTTATCCGCAAGGCGGAGGCGGCAAGCCATCCGTGATTTACATTCCGATGCGTCGCGGCGCCGACCAGAAGAGCCAGGCGCCCGACACTTCAGCGCCCCCACCCGCCAAGGAGAAATAGGCGCCACATATGATGAAGTAACACCGGCAGAGGATTTTAATCGTTAGGCCTGAAACACATGAAAAATAGATGCGGATGGTGCGGGAACGATCCTCTGTATGTAAAGTATCACAATTACGAAGGGGGCATCCCTGTGCATGACGATCGTGCCCGCCAGCATCGAACTGTCCGACTCGATAAGCAAAGACCTGAAGAATATGACCTTGCACTCGATCCCAGCACATAAAAAAGGACCTGACATCCTTTCCGTGTCGATTCCCGATACGCTTGCGGCGCTCCACGCGGACCCGGAGGCAGGTCTCACACACGTGGAGGCTCATGCCCGGCTGAAGGAGCACGGCTACAACGAGGTGACTGAGAAACGAGGGCACCCTCTTCTAAAATTCCTCGGGAAATTCTGGGGCGTGTCGGCATGGATGCTCGAACTGATCATGGTCCTGTCTGCCGTCCTCCGGAAATACTCGGACCTCGCCGTGGTAAGCGCGCTGCTGGTTGTCAATGCCGTGTTGAGCTTTATGCAGGAGCGCCGGGCCGCCGGCGTCGTCGAAACGCTACGGCGACGGTTGCAGGTCAGCGCCCGCGTGTTGCGCGACGCGAGCTGGCAGGTCATTCCTGCCCGGGAGCTGGTCCCCGGCGACATCGTTCGCGTGCGCCCCGGCGACATCATTCCGGCGGACGTGAAACTTCTCACCGGGACGTTGAGCGTTGACCAGTCGGCCCTCACCGGCGAATCCATGGATGTCGATCTAGCCCCGGGCGGAGTGCTCTCATCGGGATCCGTCGTCCGCCAGGGAGAAGGCAACGGCGTGGTCATGCTGACCGGGGCGGAAACCTACTTTGGCCGCACCACGGAGCTGGTGCAGGAAGCGCGACCGAAGCTCCACATCGAAGCGGTCGTAGCCAAGGTGGTCCGTTGGCTATTCGTCATCGTCGGTGCGCTCTTGGCCGTGGTGATCGTCCTGTCGTTGATGCGCCACGTGCCTCTCCTCGAGATGATCCCGCTCATGCTCGTCTTGTTGATGAGCGCGGTGCCGGTCGCCCTCCCCGTCATGTTCACGGTCAGCATGGCCTTCGGGTCGAAGGAACTGGCGAAGCGCGGCGTACTGGTCACGCGCCTCAGCGCCGCGGAGGATGCCGCAACGATGGACGTGCTCTGCGTGGACAAAACGGGCACGATCACGATGAACCAACTGGCCGTCACCGGCGTGATCCCGCTGGAGCGCGCGACAGAAGCCGACGTGCTGTTTGCCGGCGCGCTTGCGTCCCAGGAATCCAACCAGGACCCGATCGATCTGGCGTTTCTCGCCGCGGCAAAAGAGCGGCATATTTTCGACGGCCTTCCCAAGATCACATCCGTCTCCTTCACGCCTTTCGATGCGAAAAACCGGCGGACGGAAGCCGTGGTCGAACAAAGCGGACAGCGGCTGCGCGTGATGAAGGGCGCCGTGCGAACCGTCGCCCAGGCCTGCGGACTTGAGCCACCGGCGAGCGCGGCGTTGGAGGCGCGGGTCGGTGAATCGGCGCTGAAGGGATATCGGACGCTGGCGGTGGCGCGCGGCCCCGAGACAGGCGCCCCCGCATTGCTCGGATTGGTGACGCTATATGATCCGCCTCGACCGGACGCCAAACAGCTCATCGCAGCACTCCGCGACCTCGGCGTTCCGGTGAAGATGCTCACCGGCGACGCGCTGGCGGTCGCGAGCGAAATCGCGCGCGGCGTGGGGTTGCAAAACATCCGGCGCGTTGCGGACCTGAAGGCGGCGGGCGCCCAGACCGGCAGCGAAGCGGTTGACTTGTTGGCGGGCGCCGATGGTTTTGCCGAAGTTTATCCGGAGGACAAATACATCGTGGTGCAGCACCTGCAAGCCGCAGGGCACGTGACCGGCATGACGGGCGACGGCGTCAACGATGCGCCCGCATTGCGCCAGGCCGAAGTGGGCATCGCCGTCAGCACCGCGACCGACGTTGCCAAGGGCGCCGCGAGCGTCGTCCTAACCGAACCGGGGCTGACGAACATCGTGGCGTTGGTCGAGCAGGGGCGGACGATCTACCAGCGCATCCTGACGTGGATCATCAACAAAATCAGCCGGACGATCCTGAAGGCGGCCTTCGTGGCCATCGCATTCGTAGCGACCGGCAAGTTCGTTGTCTCCGCCTTTGCGATGCTGCTCTTGGTCTTCATGACGGACTTCGCCAAGATCGCCCTTGCCACCGACCACGTTCGATCGTCCAGGAAGCCGGAGACGTGGAACATCGGGGGCTTCATCACCGTGTCCGTGGCGCTGGGCGTCGCGATGGTCGCGGAGGCGCTCCTCCTCTTGTACATCGGCTGGTCTCGTTTTGGCCTGGCGGCGAACGACAATGCGCTTTACACCTTCAGCTTCCTGACGCTGCTCTACTTTGCCGCATTTTCCATCGTGTCCGCGCGGGAACGACGCTGGTTCTTTTCGACGATGCCCAGCAAGACCCTCGTGGGGGCCATCATGGCGAATGCGCTCACGGGCACCGTCCTGACGTTCGTCGGTCTCCCGGGACTCCTGCCGTTGCCTTGGTGGCAGACGCTCGCAATTTTCATCTATGCGATGGTCTCGTGCCTTGTCGTGAACGACGCCGTAAAGGTCGCGATGATCAAACGGCTCGTTCCCGCAGCGGCGGCATAGGTTTCAGGTCGAGCAGCGTTCGCAAAAGACGATGTGCCGAGAACGGTTGAAAAGAAAGAAACAAGAACCCAAAGAACACCCTGAACCAATAGGAAGGGAGAGAAAAGAAAATGAGCGGCAGCAAAAACCTTACCATCGTTCAAATGAACGACAGCCATGCCTATTTTGATTTACACCAGGAGATGTTCTGGCAGGGCGACCACGCGGTATACCGTCCCGCTGGGGGTTACGCGCGCATCGCCACGATTGTAAAACAGATTCGGGCTGAGAGCCAGGGGCGCATTCTCTTTTGCGACTGCGGTGATACCCTGCACGGCACCTATCCTGCCCTGGACACACATGGACAGGCCTTGATCCCTATCTTGAATTCATTGGGACTTGATGCCATGACGGCTCACTGGGAATTTGCTTATGGTCCAAAGGTATTTAACCAGCGGGTCGCTGAACTTAATTATCCGATGCTGGCAAACAATGTCTATGATCAAGAGACAAAGAAGCCTGTCTATCGGTCGTATGCCGTAAAAGAGATTGGCGGATTACGGATCGGCCTTGTGGGGATAGCCTCAAATATTGTGGACAAGACCATGCCGCCTTCTTACAGCGAAGGCATATTCTTTACCCTGGGCAGGGATGAACTTCTGCCAATTGTCGATACGTTACGCACCCAGGAAAAGGTGGACTTAATCGTTTTGGTCTCGCACCTCGGGTTCCCTCAGGAGATGAAGCTTTTGTCCGAGGTGCACGGCATAGATATTTGTCTCAGCGGCCATACCCATAACCGCCTTTACAAGCCGGTTCTCAATGGGAAAACTATTGTTATACAGTCAGGCTGCCATGGCTCTTTTCTGGGTCGCCTGGATCTGGAGGTGGATGGCGGACAAATCGTCGATTACCGGCACCGGTTGATTGAGGTTGAAGCAGATATACAACCTGACCCCACAGTAGATGAACGGATAAGACAGGCACTCGCACCCTATAAGAATGACCTCTCAGAGGTTGTCGGTGAAACTGCCACAGCGCTCAATCGGGGAACAACCCTGGAGGCTACTATGGACAATTTCCTCCTTCAGACTTTACTCGAAAGCACCGGGGCGCAATTGGCATTTTCGAATGGCTGGCGCTACGGCGCACCGATAGTTCCGGGAAAGATAACCTTGAATGACCTTTACAACATTATCCCCATGAATCCGCCTGTCTCAACAGTAGAGCTGACGGGAGAAGAACTTCTGATAATGTTGGAGGAGAACCTCGAAAGGACGTTTTCATGCGACCCTTACCAACAGATGGGAGGATATGTCAAACGCTGTCTCGGTCTTAACCTCTACTTTAAGATAGAGAACCCTCCAGGACACCGTATTCAAAAACTATTTGCAGGCGATGAAGCGGTGCAGCCGAGCCGGCACTACACAGCGGCATTTGTCACGCCGCAGGGGGTCCCTCAGAAATACGGCCGCAATCGTGAAAACAGGTCCGAACGGATCATAGATGCGCTAAGGACATACCTGGCCGCCCACCGCCCCCTTTACGCAGAACTCAAGGGCGCCTTTGTGGCAGTATAAGAGGGATTTTGACATTTTTGTGTCCATCAAAAGGAGATGAGGAAGGAGTCATGCAAACATTATCTGCTTGAATATAAACGAGGAAACATTAGTCACCATAAAGGGAAAAGGCATTGAAATGAGTAAAAACAATTGGATGAAGATTTTATTTGCAGCACCTTTGCTTGTATGTTTTGGACAGTAGAGGTTCCTATTAGCAGCTGACAACAAGGATATTGAGGAGGAGCGTATGATTCATGTTGATATCCCAGTGGTACTGGAAAAAGCAAATGTAGTTTTTAATATGGATCATCTGGCATTTGCTGGTGACTTGCCTGTAGGTATCAACTACATGTACCTCTTGGCAAACCGATTTAAGGAAATGAAAACCAAAGGGCAGATTATCGGCGTCTTTCATGGTGATGCAGCATATATGACGTTGAATGACGAGGCTTACAATGCTTACCGCAAAGTCACCACCGGCAATCCTTACAGCAGGAGCCGTGGGTCGTTTAATCCAACTGATACAGGAAGGTTACGTCCAAATTCAGCCGTAGATATAACCCATAATGTTAATAATATGTTTCAAAGAGGGGCCATGCGATGATACGGGCGATGATTAAGGCTACTGCAAAAGTGATCAAGGAAATGCCTTGGTGGCAAAAGGTGATTATCGGATCCGCTGCAGTTGTTACTTTCAGCACTGCGGCAAAAGCGATGGAATATTTTATTCAAGAGATAGAAGAGCCCATAAACAAGAAATCGGATAAATTGCTGCCCGAAGATAAACTGCCGTTTCCGGAAAGCGCCGGGTCGGCGGAAGGTTCCCCGTCAACCCGGCGCTGAAGCAGTTGTCTTACCTGGGCGTTACAGCCGCAAACAGGCTGTTTGCCCCCCGCTGGACAAGCAGCAGGAGACTCCCGCCGCCCTTGGCCTTCTCGACGATCTTCACGAAATCATCCACATTCTTGACCGGATTCCGGTTGACCGCTTGAATGACGTCGCCGACCTGGATCATGGCTTCCGCCGCCGGGCTGTCGGGCTCAACCCCGGTTACAACCACGCCGGAGCTTTTCTTCAGGCCGAATTCCCGCGCAACCTGCGGCGACAGATTCTGCACCGTAACCCCCAGAGAGGGGTGGATGGGGCTTTTCGCCGTTTCGGTTGCATTCTCCTGCTCCATTTCGCCGACCTTTGCCTGAAGATCGACCGCTTTCCCGTCCCGGAGCAGTTTCACCGCGACGGTTTTTCCCACCGGCGTTGAGGCAATGATCCGGGGAAGATCCTTCGAATCGCCGACCGGCCGGCCGTCGAAGTTCACGATGACATCGCCCTGCTCAAGCCCTGCCTTGTCGGCCGGTCCGCCCGGTACCACCTGAGAGACAAGGGCGCCTTTGCTCTCCTTGAGGCCGAGCGACTTGGCCAGTTCCGGGGTCAGATCCTGGATGTTCACACCCAGCAATCCCCGAGTCATGTGCCCCTTCTTCTGGAGTTGGGGCGCGACCTCCTTGGCCATGTTGATCGGGATCGCAAACCCGATCCCCTGGCCGGAGGCGATGATGGCCGTGTTGATGCCCACGACCTCCCCTTGCAGGTTGATCAGGGGGCCGCCGCTGTTTCCGGGATTGATGGAGGCGTCGGTCTGAATGAAATTGTCATAGGGACCGGAGCCGATCACCCGACCCTTGGCGCTGACGATTCCGGCGGTTACCGTCTGTTCCAGTCCGAAGGGACTTCCGACGGCCACTACCCAGTTGCCGACCTTCAGATCATCTGAGTTGCCCAGTTTGAGGGGTTGAAGGTCCGAATCCCCTGCGATTTTGATAAGGGCAAGGTCGGTCTTGGGGTCCCGGCCTACGATCTTCCCATCGAACTCTTTTCCGCCGGCCAGCTTGACCTTGATCTGGTCCGCGTCCTCAACCACATGGTTGTTGGTCAGGATATATCCTTCCTTGCTCATGATAAAGCCGGAGCCTACGCCTTGCTGTTTCCTGTCGGGCTGGTTGCCCTCGAAAGGTCCGAAGAAGTCCCCGAAGGGATTCCGGTCTCCAAAGGGGTTTCTCCCGCCGAATCTTTCAAACCCGACGTTCTTCACTTTTTTGCTGACCTGAATGTTGACCACGCCGGTCCGAACCTTTTCGGCCAGGTCGCTGAAGTTGCCCGGCACCATGGGCGATCCGGCGGAAACCACCGCCGTTGAGGCGGCCTGCGCCTCTCCGGTTTTTGCGGTCGCGGTCATCCCGTAACCGAATCCGGCGACCGCGCCTGCCAAAAGCAGGGCGATCAGTACGATCTTGATATTTTTCTTCGTTTTCATGACTTATCCTCCATATTTCAATCCTGGGCTGATGACAGCCCCTCTTTGAAACCCATTATAAGGATCGAACTTAACGGGAGGATGACCGGAAGATGACCATTTGGTCATGTTGGGTCGGGCGTATCGTCGGCGCGATCAATCCGGGGTGACACGCATCCAATCTGTCTTTTCCGAAAATCCACACCTGCAAATACAAATCGTTGGTTTCGGTAAGCGGGCCAGATCGCTGAATTCTGGTTGAAAGGTGGAGGGCAGAACCGTGAATTTTTTCCGCAAAAGGGAAAAGGGAATGCTTTCCTGCTATCGGTAAATCGTAGCCCTTCAAGAACGTATCGATTTCCTTAATCATTGATTTTATTTCCTCGATAATTATGATATGTGTAGCGGATCCGGTGACGAGCTGAAGCCAACGGATACAGGGTTAAATGGTTGGGCACTGCCGAGAGGCCAGACGCCAAACAGAGAAAACAAACCAGATCCTGCTATATTGATAAAAACACTCGATAGGATGTGAAGAACGACCAGGGAACAACGATGAAAGACATAAACTACGCGCTGATGCTGATCAAGGCCCACAAGTTTGAGGGCGCAAAGGATGTGCTGGAGGAACTTCTCCAGCGCGATCCCGGGAACCAGGACATCCTGTACAATCTGGGTATGTGCCATACGGAACTGGACGAACCTGAAAAGGCTGTAGAAACCCTTTCTGAATGCATAAAGTATTATCCTCACTACTCAAATGCCTATGTGGCGCTCGGATTTGCATACTCAAGACTCACTGAAGATGAGAAGGCCAAGGATCATTTCCTGCGGGCTCTGGAGATAGAGCCTTCAAATCCCTACGCTCTCAGGAATCTGGGCGGTCTGTACATCAAGGAAAATGATTACGAAAAGGGCATCCAATGCCTTGAGAAATCGTTCTCGATCAATCCGGATGACCAGCAGGCGGCGTATGGCTTAGGCTATACTTATTTCCATACAGGAAAACTCGATAAGGCAGATAAGTATTTCAAGATCGCAATAGATCTGGATGAATCAACGAAGATTGCCGGCATGGCAAAAGACTTGATGAGAGAGATAGCAGAGATCAGCCTGAAGGCAAAAGGTTTCAGGACAGACGCCATGTTCCACTGCATTTCGGCGCTTCAATTCTTCAAGGATAAAACACCGGAACATATCAGGCAAATTGCCTTCGAGATCGGCATGAAAGCCCGAGAAGGGATGGACGTGAATAACCCCGAAAAGAAATATACACTCGACTCCATGGACGGTTATTTCACGGGGCTGCAACTCATCAGCTACATGTACGTGGGCTTCAAGATGATTGACCCGAAGTTGGACATTGGCCTGGATCTATCCGAGGAATACAAGCAGGCCCTGGGACTGTTCAGCAAGGAAAGGCCTCATGGATATACACTTCATTGACCCTGTACCCGCCGTTCTTGAAGAGGTCAAGAATGCAACGGGGAAGGGTATAGAATTCATTGCAAAAGAGGATCTGACGACATATGCGGCGCTCAAGATGGCAAGAAAAGATATGCCGTCGCATCTTATATATTACAAAAATGAACACGATGAAATCATCAACCATCTGATTGTCCATGAATGCGGGCATATCTTCAGGATTTTCAAGTGCCCGGAGAATCAGAGACTGATGCCCTACAGTGACCCGCAGATGAAATACAACGCCCTCAAGACAATAGAGAACGAGATCATGGCGCTGACCGATAGTCTCTCGGAGGATCAAATAGCCCATCTTATCGATATCTGGTACAACGGACTTATACACCAAGTGACCAACCTACCGCCCGACATCATGATCGAGAAGTGGATTTATGATCAATTTCCTACATTGAGGCCCCTTCAGTTGAAATCGTTGAAGAAGCAGCATTCCGAGTCAATGGCGGGTCTTACCGAGACGGTCCATAAGATGACCCCCCATACAATCTTGTTCGCAACCAATGTGATGAATTATGCCTTCTTCAGAATCCTCGGTTTACATGTCGGCCGGAATTTCGTAAGGGAGTATAGCTCAACCCGTTATATCGGAAAAGGGAAGGAACTTGCGTCTATAACAGAAAGGGATTACACCGACAGCCATGAAGGCGACAATGTCATGATCGACAAATGGGCCGCTTTCGTTAATATATCAGATTGGTTCAAGTGGCGCGGATTTGAGGATGTCCCTCCGAATTATTTACAAACGGGATAGGCAATAGAGGCCTTATGAAAGTATCCATTCCCCTGAAAGACATTATGTTCGCGCCCGGCAAGCGATTCGATCCGGCTGAATATACCGAACAGGACGTGATTACGCGCATTAAGAAACTTTATGGCGTGATTGCAGAAGTAATGGATATCGCGGTTGACGGCGAAATGGCTCACATTGAATTCCGGGATGCCACACCGGAGAAATTTACTGAGGCCATGAAGAAGCTGGCAAAGGGGGTCGACGAGGCCGGGAAAGGCAGACTCCCGGAGGCTCTGAAGCTATTTCAGGAGGTTCTGGCCGTCATTCCTGAAAACGTCGCGGCTCGCCGAAATATGGCCAAGGTTTACCTGGAGCAAGGCAAGTTGGAGAAAGCGAAACAGCACCTGCAAGAATGTTTGCAGCTGGAACCAACAGATTCTTGGAGCCTCATAATGCTTGGTAACATATACGTGAACAACGAAGGCAATCTGGACGTAGCCGCTTTCTATTACGAGAAATGTCTGGAGCACCATCCCGAAGATGCCATGGTCTTGACCAACTACGCTGGTTTGATGACACAAAAGGGAGAGTTTCAGAAGGCGGAGATCCTTTTCAAGAAGGCCATAAAGATTCAGGATGTCCCAAACGCCTACTATGGCCTGGCCCTTCTTTATCAGATGGCGGGCGAGAATGATGCCAGTAAAAGCGTTCTGGAAACGATGTTTGTCCGGATTCCGCAACAGACATTACCAATAGAATTTACGGAAATATACGCGGAAGCCCAAAACCTCTACAGCAAGTTGCGCAAAGAGAAGAAACATTGAGCTGTGCGGGAGTCGTTTGTTCTGTAAATTGACCTGCTGAGAATTACGGGATCCTTGGTGGCAGATAATCTGAGGTTCCAATACAAATGTGCTGATTGGATTTCCGGTATGGCGCATTCAGTACGGGATGAACGGCGCAATGCTTTAGACTTATCGTTATAGCTTATAATTCTCCAGGCATTTCTCATTGAACGGAATGCATTAAGAATTCGTCTCAGGGATTAGAGAACAAAATTACCCATTACGAATTGGTGGACATCTCTTACGAATTTCACTTGCTCTTTGGTCGCGGGCCATTTTTCAACGTGATGGGTAATATTCCTAATCACGCTCAGCTCCGCCACCCATTTGAGCTTCTTTTCCTTCCCTCCGTCTTTTGACATTGAAAAGATTTTTTCAAATAATCCCCAGTTTTCATGAGCAATACTTTGATAATCAATGATGGTCAAATATTGCTCTTTATTTTTTATGCCTTTTTCTTTTTCATGTCTGTCGCTGCAGCCCGTGCGAACTTTTTCGGGAATGCCATCATACCACCAATCCTCTCCGTGCTGTTCTTTCAATTTCCCCGTGACGTATTTAAACATCGTGATTTGAACCTGGTCAATCAATTCTCTGGCTTCTTGTGTGCCCTTTTCATCAATCGTATCCAAGTATTCCTGCAATTTTAGCGGGCAGAATGCCGGTATATCTTGATGGATGAAGGACATCAATTCTATGGCATTTTGACTCACACCGGCCAGAGCTTGCCTGGATCTGAATCTTTGTATCGTTTCTGGCGAACAACTGGAAAAATGCTTGATGATTACGCCTGCATATTTGCTCAAATATTCGTTAATCGTTTCCGCCGGCAGGTCGTCAAGATCATTTTTAATGTCGTCTTGGATATAGAGCAGGATTTCTTTCAAGACCCGGAGGAGACATCTAACGCCGTTATTGGTAGACAGGAATCCGCCCAGCTGGTCGCCTAACATCCAATGATCCAATAATGAACTCCTGATGAGGTTGAAATAGTGAATGAGGATTTCAGTGGCCTTGTCTAACGTTTCCCCGAGATCTTCATCATAGGACGCATAAAGCAATCCGGGTTTAAAGACCGTTTTGTGATCACCAAAAAATTTATTCTCCTTTAATCCATCCACGAAGGATGTCAACGTTAGGCATCGATAATATGTCTTTTGGGTATTGGAAACGGTAATCCTCTCATAAAAAGGCGATTTGGACGTGGTGTTGAGTTTCATAACCGTGCGAGAGCATAAGGCGTCAAGTTTTTCTGTAAAATCTTTTGAATCCCATTTGAGTCCCGCGTAGATCTCATTTAAGAGGCTCCGCTTCACGCGGACCTGCTCGCAATTGATATCAACAAATAGTTTGGCTTCATTGGCTTGCGGCAAATTTTCATAGGCCAAAACCGGAAAGGTAGTTTTATCTTCTTTTCCTTTTTCACTACGTTTTGAATACACATAACCGTATAATCTATGCTGCCCATCAATTACCCAGGCTGAGGCGTAATGATTCGGTAAGTATAGGGTTCCGTAAGAGGAATCGCCAATCTCCTGTATTTTATCAAAGCGTAATTTCCGATCCGTCTTGATATTGATGACGATATTGGTGGGAAACTGCCCGCCCGCGTCCACATACTTGGCGATTTTCTCAAGGCGCTTTGGCTCCAGCATGCGCTGGTAAGTTTCAAAGTCTTCGATGTTTCGGCTTTGTTTGTGGCTGATAAAAGATATTTTCAGCAAATCTAATGGCTTAATGAGGAAATTGAAAAAAGACAGACCGCCCATTTTCCCTCTAGTGGCCGGTACTTGCAGATCAAGCGCATGAATTTTTTCTTGTGAAAATACGTGGGCTAATAACTGATATTTGGCGGCGGTCTTGATGTGCTTGGTCATTTTCTTGTAATAATCAAGCTCTTCATCTTTCAGAACGACAATATTGTTGGCCTCTGCCTTGGTCAGATCGGCTTTGCGCCATTCAATATTGCGTGTCGCAATTATCCAGCGGATCTTTAACTTGGCGGCGGGATGGTAATGCTTGTTGATCGAGGTGAATGCTTCTTTGCTGATGCTGATGATTTTTTCCAGCAGATCATTCAGGTTCTTTTCCTTACGCTCTTCACAGCAAGTGCATTCAACGAGCAGGGCCGTTTCATCGTCTTTGGCGAAAACGTCAATTTGTCTCGCTGGTGTTTCATCATCGATAAAGACTTTTAAATTACGGCCCCTGCCGTATTCGTCAAACCCCATTTGAAAAAGTAATGACCATATTTCATCTTCCAGCGCGATATCAACAGGCTTAGGTTTTCTGAGTCTTACGGAGTTCTTGAACTTCTTGGGTAGGATGGTCCAGCCTTCTTTTTTTTCAATTTCCGCCTTTTCTTTGGCCAGTTCTAGAGTTTTGCCTTTGACTTTTTTTTCAACGTAGGTTTTTGAGCGTTGCCGATAGATTGTTAATAATTCAGTTTTGTCGCAAACGAGATTGGAGAGGTATTCAGGCATGGCAGCAACTCCTAGAATAAAGGACCAAGGAAAGATGCTTGTTCCTGAGCGAGAGCATCGACACTTGCGGCGTTATTTATCAGAATATCTTATTGAATTCAAGCGGTAAAAAACTAAGAGCCCCGCTGATTCAAAAGTGCTCTGAGTTTGGACAGATTAGGACAATCTTGACACATATCTTGGAGGGCAGATGGAACGTCGTTCAGCTTGAGAAGCACTCCGTCATCTGGTTTGGGCATCGTCTTCTCAGCAGAGGCCCTCATGAATGGTTCCTTTTTCTCACCTGGCGCTATAGCAACGACTGGATGAGTAGAAGCGAGGCGCGAGCGGTAACGAATTTCCTTGGAAATCGGGAGGCCAACTTCTTTCTCAATCGCATTGTAAAAAGCTCCCTTATCCGTGTTATCAACAAAATCATCACGGCGGCTGTTAGGAATAAGCAGCATGGATTCAACGTGAATTTCCCCGATCACATAGCCATTAAAACGCGGTTCTCGAAAACAGAGATCTAAGAGATGGGCATCACCGATCTGGATGTTTCCGACCCGGACTCTGATCCCGGACAAATCATCTCCGCGCGTGATAGCGCCCAGGAGCTCCCTCCGGCGTCCGTACCACCCGTAGGCCATGGGCCTATCCTTGCCTTTTTCAATCTTGAAAAAATTAATCCCGTCAATCTGGTCAAGGTTCCCTTTCGTTATCCTGACACTGTCTCGGTAGGGTTTATGAATCTGCTCGCCATTGAGGAAGATATTGTATCGGCAATAACTGGAGAGCGCCTTGGATAAATATTCGTCAATTTTTTCTGCAAAAGAAAAAACAGCCGAATCGAAGGGAAGCGGGGCCGTTTGGCGCAAGTATCGCTGCACTCTATCCAGGTCAAATATCTGGTTACGGAAGCTGTTAACACCGGAAAGAATTACCTCAAAATAGCTGTCTTGGGAATTTTGACATTTCTCTTGACGAAAACGGGTAACGCGGTGGAACACTTCTTCAAGGGTGAGCGTGTCTTTCCTTTGCTCGGCTAAAAGTCTTCGGAGGTGCTGGCAGTCCCATTCTTGAATTGACTCCACCGCTTCATTTTTTGCTTTAGTCCGAAAGACAGCCTGATCGCTAAAAGCGATTCCGCCGAGTCTCCCAATGCCCCGAAAACCTCTAAGCTTTCCAAAGGTCTTGCTGCTGCTGCCGACCGAACTG
>JAPLJX010000177.1:6124-16938 GCA_026388375.1 Deltaproteobacteria bacterium | reverse complement strand
TGATCTGTCTCCGGCCTCGGGCAGAAAGGGTGACAGCCTTGGTCTCTACGAGCTGACCTTCATCGCTTAAGCCCCTCAGGGTGCCGGTGACTGTTTGATCGGGGCTTGTATTTATGATGGCTATCTCCGTTTGCCAGGGAAAGTTTGTGGCTACGTGGGGAAAGTAGAGCAGCGTCGAACCGGGATTCAGCCATTGACGCAGCGCGGCGTTGTAGGCAACATCGAATCGTCCGTAGCGATTTGTTCCGTTCGGATTGCTGCAGCTCGCGGTACCTCCGAGTAGCTGACCGATCAGATAATGGGCGCCGCCGCTTGTCTTGAACAGGCCGGAGCCGCTGCTGCCGCCCTCCGTGGTGCCGCTGGTAAAAGTGATATTGAGATATTCCGCAGTGGATTGCGTCGCTCCGGTGCAAGTGAAGGTACCCGAGTTCAGGTCCACGGTGCAATCCAGAAACGATTGAATGCTGCCGAAACTGATTTTCTGAAAATCGCCTTCGGGATGATGAATGCCCGTCACCAGGGTCCCCAGCGCCGGCGCACTATAGTTCCATCCCGCATAACTCGCTCCGGCGGGAGGGTTGCTGTTCAGTTTCATAAACGAGGTGTCGGTGACCGAACTGTTGTACAGCAGCGTCGCGCCCCCGGTAATTGTCCTGCTTCCCGGATTGAGGGTGCCGCTGTTGCAGGACGCGGATCGGTAGAACCAGTAGGTCTCCAGCGTCGATGCCACCGTCTGTTTTGAAATGCAGTGATTGGCGCTGAGGAAGTAAGGTGTAAAACTCGATGTCGTATCGTTAAGCAGTGTCCCGGAGCACAGATAACTACCGCCATCTTTGACATAAGTCATTTTCGCCGTGGCGTTGCTTTCTGAACTCCATGCACTGTAGCAGGTGGCATCAATTTCGCAGCTCGCCGCATCTCCTATGCTCTTGATGATGTTTCCCCCCTGTGCGGCCAGGGGGGAGCGAAAAAAATGAGAAATCCGGGGAATGGAGATTTCCACCGTATCCGGGCTGATCCCCGGGGGCAGTTCGATTTCCAGGGTAGCTTCCTCGCCGTCGATATGCGGTGACCAGTAGGTCAAGGCAGCATCGCCGCCATCGCCTGCCTCCAGATTCCGCTGGATGGACTCCTTCACCTCCCTGCCGGAGATTTCGTAGGCAGCCTCCGCCCCTTGGGCATAGAAGCGCAAGGTGGCTTCCGCAGGCAAGCGGCGTACCAGGATGCCCAGACGGATTCCGACGGCTTGTGGAGAGGTGATGCTGATTGCTGCGATCCTGCCGGCTTGCGGGGTGTTTTGCCATTGCAGGTGTGTTGCCGTATCCGAGGTACTGCGCAGTTGGGGAACATCGCGGCCGAAGCCGATTTGATAGGGCGTGCCCGACTGAGGAACAGTGGTAATTGCGGCCGACTTTCTTTCCTGAGAGACCGGGTCGATCGAAATCGAAACCGGTGTCGGAGATACACCCGCGTGACGAGGTTTTAGGGGCGAAAAATCCTCACTGGTGTGTGCGGGAAGGGTTACGGATTCAGCTCGGTCAGGAACCGTTTGGAAGGACTGTGCGTTCGATGGGTGGGCGATTAGTGTCAGCAACACCATCAACAATAAAGCGATCCAATTGATATACAATTCGGGTGACACGAATTTGGGGGACAATCTCATAAACGTTTCTCCGTTTTGAGGGGATACACATTTAGTCAAGTATCCATGACGAAATCATTATCGAGGCGCCAATACGTGATGACGTCGTAAAAAAGGGAAGAACCCCTTATCGATAACAGGCGATTCTTCCCCATTTTTCGTCTCAAAACAGCAATGGTTGTTCAGGCGCGTATCAGAACGACACCCTTCGTCGTGTTACGGTAAGCAGAGAAGGTGATGAGGCCGAGACCGATGATCAGCAACATCCATTCCGCCGGTTCGGGAGCAGCCGTGCTTCCCTCCTTTACGCCTTCCTTTACGCTTCCCCCTATAAACTCTTGGTTATTGGGATTCGTATAAATCCTCATACCGCTAAAGTCATAACTGCTTGCATTAATATTCGCTGAGGCAGCAAGCCATGCGGCTGAATCCGCAAATGTAGGTGTGGACGGAGTAAAAACACTCCACATAGCGAATTGGATAGCGGCGATATTTGCCGGATTGATTTCCATTTGATTCATCAACCAACCCACTTGCTGGTATTTTTTCAATGCATCTGCCTGACTGGCAAATTTAGCGCCACCTATATTTGATAATGATGAAATCAATACACTAAACGAACTCGGAACATATGTGGTTGTAGAAAAATCATCGCAATAATAATTTGCCGTCGTACCACCATTGATATTTCCTCCAACAGCACCGACATAATACCCACCGCCTGTCGTTACCGGCAGTGTCTGTAGGTTTAGTGTTTCAGCAAAAACCTGAGATGCTGTAAACACCGCTAAGATCAACGCTAAAACTATATATTTTCTCATATTCCCTCCCTGTAACTTCTATCCGTTCCCTTTTCCCTGTCAATTTTTGAAATTAAGTTATATACTTAGCATTTAAATGTCAAGAAAAATGTTTAGCTTTTCCGAATTTTGCTTATATAGCCGTAATCATTGCGCTATCATTTTTTGACGCCTTGCCTCCTTATCTTTTTTGCGCAGCCACGGCTTCTTTCAGCTTGTTTTTCAGTGGACCCGGCGCCAGCAGGGCAATGACCTTTTGCTCCTCTGCTTCCGCTTCCTGATTCCTCTTTAACGAAAACAGAGTCAACGCCAATCGCGCCCTGGTTTCATAATGATCCGGGTCCAGACGCAAGGCCTCTCGAAAATAATTTTCGGCAGTAAGAAAGTCGCCCAGCTTAAAATAATACCAGCCGATGGTATCTTTCAGCTCCGGACGCTCTTTCTCTTTCATCAGAGACTCAATCAAATCTTTGGCCTTCTGAGGCGTCCCCATCCGATCGATATAAAACCACGCCAATTGATTGGCCACCAAGGGGTTATCGGGCAATTTCTTTCTAATTTCGAGGTAATATCTTTCCGTTTCCGTCTCAAGGGCATTTTTTTCGTAGCGGGCGCCCACATTGAGAGCCAAATTGACATCACCAACGTTTAACGCCAAGGCGCTTGCATAGCTTGCGGTCGCGGACCTGAAATCATTTTTCAGGATATAAAGATCGCCCAATAAGTATCGCAAAGACCATTCCCGCGGTTGCTTCATGATGCTTTTCTGCACCGTATCCATAGCCTCATCAAGACGTTTGGCGAAGATCAGTGTGTTGGCGTAGGCCGCAATCGCCTGCGGATCGTCGGGCGCTTCCCGCATATATTGCCGGTTCAGGGCCAGGGCGCCTTCCACATCGCCACCCTGGGCTTTGGCCCAGGCAATTTTTGTCTGTAGGGACTTGATTTTCGGAGCAGCGGCGAAAGCTTTCGTATATCGTTCCTCGGCCTTCTTCGGCTGCCCCATACTCAGGTAAAGATCCCCCGTTTGCAGCAGGGCAACAATATTACCGGCATCTACTTCCAGCACCCGGTCATAATAGGCCATCGATAGCTGGAACTGCCCTTTAACAAAAAGAATATCGCCGATCATCAGGTGGGGTAAAACCGTTTTTTCTCCCAGCTTCATGGCTTTGAAGGCGTTCTTTTCGGCCAGCGGAATCATCCCATCCTGCCAGTAGAGACTGGCCAGAACGATGTAAGGCCGAGGCGCAGCGGGGATCAGCACCGTCATGCGGTTCAACGCATCAATGGCCTGACGTCGCTCGCCGGCCAGGAGATGATACTGAAACTTGAGCCCCAGCGCCAGGATACTGTCCGGGTATTTCAGGGTCATGGCGTCAATCTGCGCTTTGGCTTCATTACGCTGACCCGCCGCCAGCAGGCACTCACTAAGCCGGTAGGCGATGATCTGGACATTGGGCATGACCGCCATAGCCTTTTTATAATAACCGCCGGCTTCCTTCAACTGGCCCTTGTTGAAAAGATACTGGCCGTAATTGTAGTTGACTTCGGCACTGTCGGGATAGCGCTTCAGCGCCTGCTTGAAGAAAGATTGGGCCTGGGCATCGTTGCCCGCGCCCAGGTAAAACTTGGCCAGACTCAGCAGGCCTTCCGAATCCATGGCAGCGGGATCCAGTTTTTTAACGATTTCATCGGCCTTTCCCTTGTCACCTTTACGCAAATAAAGAGCGGCCAGATAGGCCGACGTCTTGACTTTTGTGGATTGCTTGGCGCCGGCCAGCGCCGCGTTGGCCTTCTGCATAGCCATGTCCAGGTTGCCTTCCGCCAGCGCAATCTCGGACTCCATCAGCAGGCCGTCCTGAAGGTATTCCGCTCCCTTCGTCAGTTTTGATGAAATGTCCCGGGCCGCCTTGTAGTCACCGGCGAGCAGATAGATCTCGCCGAGTTTCTCCTGCGCCTCATAATAGTCGGGCCGGAGTTTGGTCGCCTGCCGCAGATGATGGTAAGCGCTCTGGATCTGCCCCTGTCTTAAATAGGCCGTCCCCGTCAAATAATGCGCCTCGGCAAACTCCGGGTCCCCACCCAGATGCTTCACAAGCAGTTTCAGGGCGTCATCCACCTTACCCTCATCGAGCAGCACCTTCACTTTTCCAAGGAAAGCCTGCCGTTCTGCGTTGCTGATACGGACCATTTTTATTTTCGCGACGTTTTCGATCCGGTCGGAGGATCGCTGTTTCCGGCTGGTGGTGAAATAGTCCCTCACATTTTCATAAAAGATCAGACCGACCGCCCCGAGAATCAAAAGAGCCACAATAAAGATCTGCCGGCGCCGCTGCATTTTTTCAAATTGAGCGCGGTTATCTTCGGCGTCTTTAATATTATTATCCGCCTGATCGTCTTGCTTCTCTTCAGTATCTTTCATAGCTACCCCCTATCCTTCATGGCTGTGTAATGCGTACCGATCGAAATCAGGTTCTGTAAACATAGCATGCAACGGTTATTTATCCAATGACCGATGTTTCCATTAATCTTTACTAAGCAACGCGGATGTGTTACAAGCTACCATAGTCTTTTTGTCGATCAGGCCCTCCTGATCGAAGTCAGCAGATTCATCCAATAACTGAGAGGGAAAACCATTCAGGTCTTGATTGATCAACTGATATGATGAGAAATGCGACCGCCAAAACAAGTAGCCAGGAATATAAGCATAACCGCGCTCTTAGTCCTTATGAACTGAGTATAGTAACCTTTTTTATTCTCACCTTTTTTTCATTCTATCCCGTTTTGCGAGACTTGGGACAAAGTGTCATCAGTAATGAGTTAGCCCATCACACACCGTTGGTTTTTGCTCTGGCCCTGTTTCTGATCTACCGGGACAGGAAACCGCTCGCGCGGCTGCTCCGGGAAGCGTCCGGCACCGGTTCCATTTTCCCGTTTGTCGCGGGTATGTTTATGAACGTCGCCGGTCAGGCCCTGGGGATTATGTATCTATCTCAACTGTCGTTTCCCCTGACCATCTATGGCATGATTCTCTATCTCAAGGGACCCCTTGTTGTGAGGAGATTAGTCTTCCCCCTGTTTTTCCTGTTCTTTGCCTTTCCCATCCCCGGAAAGATCTATTTTGCAGTTATCTTTCCCCTAAAGCTTTTTGTGACAAAAGTGGCGGCAGGCATCCTCGCGCTTATCGGCTATAACGTACACAGCGAGGGGAATATCATTCAGATATCGTCAACGATGATCGGGGTAGTAGACGCCTGTTCCGGGTTGAATTCCCTGATGGCCATGCTGACCCTTTCGACCTTTTATACCGCTTTGGTGATTAGGCGGATGATCTATAAAGTCGTGATCGTCCTGTCCATGTTTCCCCTGGTCATGGCGGTAAACGTCGCCAGAGTCACCGGGACTTGCCTGGTTGCGGTGACATGGGGGGATGAGCTGGCGTCGGGGAAATTACATATGTTTTGGGGGCTTTTTGTTTTTGCCGCTTCCGTGATAGGCCTGATGGCCATAACGAAAATTTTTATCATCTTTGAAGGTAAGACAAAACATGGGTGATAGAAGAAAATATATTGTCATTATTCTGCTACTGATTTCAGGTCTGGTGAATAATTATTTCTATACTCGGGGGGCGCGCGCCGTTGAACCGGGATTGCCGATTACCATTCCCTTTGTCAAGGCCGGCTGGCAGGGAACACCTTATTTGCTATCAGACGGTATCACCAGGGAGGATGAGATTTCCAGGGAATACCGCTTCAATAACGGAATGCCGATGAACCTTCTTGTGCTATTGAAAAATGCGTTCCATGATCCACGGATTTGTTACGGGGGCTTAGGATGGCAATTAACGGATACGCCGTTTTTATCAACCTCATCGGGAAAAGTGATGATGGTTGGTTTGCGGGGACGGATGAAAAATGAAGAAATCATGATTTATTATGGATTTCTCATAGGAGCGCGGGTGATTCCCGATGGCATCAAGCGAAAATACTACGAATCCCTGCAACGATTGACCTACGGTTACGAGAGACAAGTCTTCATCGAAGTCACGATGGTTGTCCCTCGCGGCGAAATCAAAATAGCGGAAGCTTACCTTCGGAAATTTCTGGAAGATATGGAAGAAAACCTGATTATCTCCCAGAGTTGATGAATAAGACCTCTTGTCTCGTCATGGCCGGCGAAACTATCTCACACCTCCAATGTGCTCATTTCGCGTGATTCCGACCGGAATATTCGAGAATGGAAACGATGACGGTGATCAGGAAGGCCTGCAGAACGGTCAGGATTCCGTCGCTTGTACTGGCGCCCCGCAAGGTGATGGCGCTGATGCCGAGGGTGGCGCAGAGGAAGAAGATAAAAAAGACCACCTTCGCTCTGCTGCCAAAAATAGCATAGAGGCGGTGATGGATATGATCGGTGCCCACATAATCGATCCAGCCTTGGAAACTCTTCACTTTGCCGGTGACGATGCGCTCTATGGAGATATAGGCCATGTCGTAGATCAGGACCCAGAAGATGAGGATAGGGGTCGCGAACGAGACGATGGGATTGTTGTCCGCCCAAGAAGCCTTAATGGCCAGGGCCGAAAGGACGAACCCGAAGAAGGTGCTGCCGGCGTCGCCCAGGAAGATCGACGCCTGCCTGTTCAGACTGAAATTGAAAGGGAGAAACCCGAGGCAACTTCCCAGCATGGCGATGGCGATCCAGCCCATGAACGGCTGATTGGTCTGGAAAGCAACCAGCCCCATAAAAAGGGAGATGATGGCACTCACGCCGGTGGCCAGACCATCCATGCCGTCGATGAAATTCATGGCGTTGGTCAGACCCACGATCCAAATAATAGAGAGGACGGCATTGAGAAGATAGCCCCAGGTCGTATGGATTGGAAATAGATCGAGGATGATCCCTGAACGGATCAGGAGGATGACGACGATGATCTGGATGACGAGCTTGTAGCGGGCCCGGATACTCTTCCAGTCGTCAACGAGCCCGACTATCGCCACGACTGTGCCCCCGGCGATCAGGACGATGTCCCGTGCATCGAGGATCATATTGGCCAGAAGGGCGGAGATGAAGGAGATGATGATGGCCGCGCCGCCGAGCAGGGGGGTCACCCGGGCATGGATCTTTCGGCCGCCGGGGGCATCGACGATGCCAGTCCTGGCAGCGATGATCATCATGATCGGGGTGAGCAGGGCAGCAGTGGAGGAGGCAAACAGCAGGATATAGAGCCAGCGGCCGATGTGTTCGAAGAGGAGATGGCGGATAGGGGGAATCAGGAGCAAGAAGAAAACGATCAATGCCAATATCCAAAATATCCGCTTGAAAGAAGTCTTCCACAAATTTTCTCTGGAGAACATGCCGATGGTTTGCACATCCGTGTCGCCTAGGGAGGGATAGATGGGAAGGGACGCAGCCGTGAGGAAAGCTTCTTCGGTCTGCGGATAGCCGGTCAAACCGAGGTAGTGATGGAGCGGTTTGAAGACCGGACGACGATAGGCGATGCCTGCGTCTTGACCGGCGTTGAGAAGCTCCCCAAGCCGCTTAGTCCGGATGACGTACCGGTAGTAGATAGGCTCGCGATCCGGCAGGCAAACAGGCTGGGATAGGCCATATCGTCGGAGGAATTTATCATATTGACGGGCGATGGCCCGGCGGCGCTCGATCAGGGCCGGGAGTTTTCGGAGCTGCGTCAATCCCAATGCCGCCTGCATATCCGTCAACTTGTAGTTGAAGCGCAAGCGTCCATCCTCCTTCTCGTCATAATCACGTAAATCTCTAATTCTATCCAGCAACTGCACATCGTTGGCCGCGATCATACCCCCTTCGCCGGTGCAGATGACCTTGGTGGCATAGAAGGAAAAAACGGACAATATGCCGAAGCTCCCGGTTGGCGCCCCCTGATATCGACTGCCCAGGGATTGGGCGCAATCCTCGATGACGGGGATCCCCAGAGCGGCGATCTCCCGAATATCCGCCGGCAGGCCGAACATATGGGGAACGATGACGGCCTTCGTCCTTCCCGTCAGACGCAGCTTGAAGTCCCGCGGATCGATATTGAAGGTTTCCCCGTTGATATCGGCCGGGACGGGGACGGCGCCGACATAGCGGACCGCATTGAGGAGGGCCGGGCAGACAAAACTGGGGATCACGACCTCATCACCCTCGCCGATGTCCAGGGCGAGCAGGGCCAGGTGCAGGGCTGCCGTGCCGGAGCTGACCGCAACGGCGCCGCCGACGCCGATCATCGAGGCCAATGCCCTTTCGAAGTGGAGGACCTCTTCTCCCTGCGCAACCTGCCCGGACTGCAGGACGCGGGCAACGGCGTCGACTTCATCCTGATCAAGGGTGGGACGGGAATGGGGAATCATATCAACTCGGTAATATTGATGAACAGACGCAGGGGGACAAAGGCCTCCGCAAACTGCACCCGTCCCTGGATGCCGCGAAAGACGGCGGTAGAGCGGACGATGTCCGTGATGGACAGTCCCTCGATGTTGGTCTTCTGCACCTGGGAACGATGCGCCAGGAGCGTGGTGAATTTTGTGTCGATGGTTTCCTTGATGTCCACAAATACGGTGGGGGAAAAGTTCTGGGTCGTTGGTCCCTCGTAGAACAGGACATTACGGACGTAGCGGGTGGCGGAGATCGTCGCCTTGGCCAGGGAACGATGGTCCTGGTGGGTGTCGTCCTCATACTGGACAAAAATGAAATCGGGGTTGACCTTTTTCAGCACGGCCTCGATGTCGTGGACCATCTTGTTCATGTGGAGAGAAAGCGACGTATCCTCGCATCCTCCCCAGATCAATTCCCGAGGATTGAGGATCTTCGCCGACTTCATCTGCTCCTTTTTTCTGACCGCCCGTTTACCGCCCATGTGCCCCTCCGTCATGACGAGCAGATAGATATCATGGCCGGCCTGCACGTATTTGGCCAAGGTGCCGGCACAACCGACCTCGATGTCGTCCGGATGGGCGCCGATGGCTAAGATCTTCATCCCTTACCTCCCTCACCTCTCAGAATGCTCAGGCTCTCCTTGCCGTGGTTGAAAAGCAGGTCCACGACCGACATGAACGGTTCAAAGGCGCAGAACAACTGTGCATACACCGGATGATGGTACTCCTGGAAAAGCACTTCTATCCCGTTTTGTGCATACCGATCAAGATTCATATAGTCCCGGCCGCCGCTCCCGGCCAGGTATGTATCCGCCCCGAAGTGTTTCGTGATGGCGATCAACCGCTCGTCCGGGTCCTCGGGAAACTCTCCGAGCTCCGAGGCCACATACAGGGGGGTTTCAATACCCAGGACCGCCGCGAGTTCCTTCACCCCGAAGATGTTGAGCGGGGCAAGCAACTCCCAGGTTGGCGACAGAACCTCCTCAATAAAAGGGGCGAGGCCGTCCCAGAACGGGGCCTTCCGGTAATTGGAGACGATGCCCTGCCGCTGTTTATGCTGCCAGCGCTCACGGTTGTTGACGGCCACCTCGGCGATCCGTTGCGGGAATTTATAGGTCACAGGCACGGTCAGCCATTGCGGGCCGGCGGCCGCCTTGATTCGGTTGCGGTTCTGCCATTCGTTCTTCTTGAACTGGACCGAGTCGAGCAGGACAAAAACATCGGCGCGGTCGATCTTGTCGAAATATCCGAGCCAGGGAAGGTACTGGGGCTGATGAACAGCGACGATCATTTCGCAAATTCCACGAAGATCGGGTTGGAGACGATGGTCCCGTACCCGGTCATATCCATTCGATAATATACCTTCTCTCCCGGCGTCTCCAGGGGATCCGTGTAATCGATATTCAAGGGCAAGGTCCCCTTGAAGGTCTGGATGAGAGTCCCGGAACGGATCAGACGCACCTGGACCATGTCCTTTCTCTCCATACCGCCGGAGACGGTGATCCGAATACGGGGGTTGCGCTGGAGAAGGAATTCATCCCCGGACATCATCCGGGGGGCCGTATCCGGTTCGGCGGCGGAGATGGAGAATTCATCGAGTCTCGGAATCTGGGGGAACTTTCCCTGACAGGCATACATCTTGCCGTTCTTCAGGGCTGCCAGAACGTATGGATAGGTTTTTTCGGGGAGCCAAAGGACGGTCTGAAAGTCGCCCAATTTCTGACCGGAACCGCCTTCCTTGTGGTAGTCCGCCGTGGCGATCCCCCACGGGGGGCGTGCGCGGAATCCCTGGCAATATTCACGCAAGGCCACGTCCCACAAGTTTCCCGGCTCCGTGATGGTGATCGTTTCTCCATAAAGGGCGGCAAAGCCCGTATAATTCTTCGTCTCCAGGAGCACCCCGGGATACGGCAGGGTCGAAACCTGTATGGGACCCAATGTTCTCACCCCCGAGCGTGTTTCCGGATAGTTCCAGAA
>JAPLJX010000177.1:0-6115 GCA_026388375.1 Deltaproteobacteria bacterium | reverse complement strand
GCCTCCCTTCCGGCTGACGGCATCGATAAAGAGCTGATACGGCGCCATGCCCTGCTTGCCGTGATACGCGTCGAAGGCGGAGGGGCGGGCGAAAACGGTATTCATGAAAAACCCCACACTTAAGATGGCCAGCACCGCCCCGGAAATACGCCACCAGCCTTTATTGAACAGGAAGTAGATAGAGATGAGAAAGGACATGATGAAGGCCAGGAGCGCGGGCATGGCCGCCCGGAGATGGGTTCCGGAGAGACCGTTGTGCAGAATGGGCAGGGTTTCGTAGTCTCCCGGCTTTTCCAGCCCCATCGTCAGGATCCGCCGTTCATGATCGTTGGCGGTCAGATTCCCGACAAACGGGCTTCCCGTCCAGTAATAAAAGGGGGTGCTCTCCGTGCCGGGGATAAGGATCACGTCCGGGTATCTCTTCCGGAGATCTGCGATGGCCCGGAGATACGCGCCCGCCCCTGATTTGTTGATGGAATTCAATTCCTCCCTTTTTTTGAGGATATTGCGGAAGGGCGGCAGGCCGTATTCCATGACCACCCGGTCATGGTCGTTGAGGAAGAT
The DNA here is from genome assembly GCA_026388375.1 of Deltaproteobacteria bacterium. Taxonomy (GTDB): domain Bacteria; phylum Desulfobacterota; class Syntrophia; order Syntrophales; family UBA5619; genus UBA5619. The sequence goes on along the minus strand of JAPLJX010000177.1, from coordinate 5,551 downwards.
AACGCGGAAGCCCTTTTTGACGGCCATCTGCATGAGGGTTTCGGGATCGTAATCGCCGTCGCTGAAGGTGGTGCGCAGGTCCATCAGGGCCGGCGCCTGTTCGTAGGCCATGGTCGGCGAGACAAAAAAGCTTAACATCGCGGTAAACAACGTAAGCACCAGAAGGAATATCATAGTGTGAGCGCTTTGTAAGAAAAGGGCTGCATTTGTCTGTTTACAGGGAGTATTCATGGGACCCGCTTTCCGATGTGCATAAATGAAACCAACGACGAGACAGCGATTATTGCAAGTTATTCAACGATCTCACAATGTGGTTTTCGTCTAACAATTTTCCATACAATTCGTCAATCATTTTTATCATTTCTTCTGAACTGTAGCGGGGCGCCATCTGCCTGCCGGCAGCTCCCATCCGGCGGCGTCTTTCCGGATCGCGACACAGACGGGCGATGGCCTCGACCCAGTCCGCAGCATCCCCGGCGGGAACGAGGAGACCGTTTTCTCCAGAGCGTACAATATCCCGTATTCCTCCGATATCACTGGCAATAATCGGTTTTCCCATCGCCATCGCCTCCACGAGAACCTTGCCCATACCTTCGTTGCGGGAGGGGAGGCAGAAGATGTCGCAGACGGCCATGATCCGGACCACGTCGGGAAGCCAGCCTAAGAAGCGGACATGACCTGAAATATCCAGACGAATGGTCAACTCTTCCAGGTCCCGCCGTAGTTCTCCCTCCCCCAGGAGCAGGAGAACAATCTTCTCCCCCTGCCGGATGAGTTCGGAAGCTGCCCGGATCAGCACTTCCTGACCTTTGACGGCGGTGAGACGGCCCACCGTACCGACGACGGTCATCTCCGGTGGGATACCCAACACGGCCCTGGTCTCCGCCGGCTGGGAAAGGCTGGTGAGGAACCTCCCCAGATCGACGCCGCTATGGATGACGGTGAATTTTTCTTCCGGAGCGATGTGGAAACGGAGATGATCTTCCTTCTCCTGGGGGGTGAGGGTCACAATGGCGTTGGTGATCCTGGCCGTCCATCTCTCTAATAAGATAAACAGGCGGGTTTGCCACGAGTTGAAGTACCCCCAAAACACATGGCCGTGCGGGGTATGGACGATGATCGGGACGCGGCAGAAGTACGCCGCCCATCGGCCCAGGATGCCCGCTTTGGAGGTATGGGTATGGACGATATGGGGGGCTTCTCACGCCGGATGATCCTGAGCAGGGAGAAAAACGCGGCCAGGTCGGAGAAGGGCTGGAGATCCCGCACCAGATGGCGCAGACAAATCAACCGGACGTGATGCTCACGTGCGGCGGCGATATTGGCCTCTACCGCCCGGGTTTCCAGGTCTCCCGAATTCCCCCGTGGGGATGTCCCCTTGATAAGAACGACATCATAGCGGGCCTTGTCGAGATCACGAACAGTCAAGAAGGTATTTTCCGCCGAACCGCCCTTATCGAAACGGGTAATGACGTGGACGACTTTAATTTTATTGCATGGTGGATTCATACCAGGCCTGAAAGGCGATCAGGTTCCAGATCTGCCAGGAGGTGTCCTTTCTGCTTTGCATCAGGTTTACGACCAGATTTTCAATGACGGGATAGTGAAAGATCCCCTGCTTCTCAATCCGTTCCCGGGAGAGATGTGTGGAGATGAGATAGTTAAGGTCCGTCTTCAGCCACTTGCTGATCGGCATCTCAAAACCCCACTTGGGCCGATTGTGCAGGGATTGCGGTAGGATGTCCTTAAACGTTTCGATAAAGACGTATTTGCTGCGGCCGTGTCTAATCTTCCATTCGCCCCCGATCTGGAAGGCCAGTTCACAGACCCGATGATCGAGCAGCGGAACCCGGACCTCCAGGGAGTGACGCATGCTCATCATATCGACCTTCCAGAGCATGTCCGCGGGCAGCGAGATCTTGAGGTCGGCGTAGAGCATCCGGTTGATGGGGTCGGTCGGCAAACGGTTCAGGGCATCGGCAAACAATTCCGGCGCCAGTTGATGATCTGTCCCGTAACTATCGGTCAGAAGAGCGCTTTTTCTCTCCGGGCTGAAGAGCTCATTCCAAGCGAAGACCCGCTCCGCGAAGGTTTCTTTTGCCCCGCGGAGGAATTTCTTGATCCTCCGGATATGTTCCCCGTATTTGTTATCACGGGAATCGGGAAGGAGACTGATGACCGGCTCCAAAAGTCCCGCACGGAGGAATCGGGGAAGGAGACAATAACGGCGGTACCATGCCTCGCCTTTATACATGCGGTAACCGGCAAAGAGTTCGTCGCCGCCATCGCCGGAGAGGGCAACCTTGACATCCCGGACGGTCTCGCGGGCGACCACATAGGTGGGCACGGCGGAGGAATCGCCGAACGGCTCGTCGAGGGAGTCAAGGACGGCGGGGATCGTATCGAGGATCTCCCGCGAACTCAGCATGATTTCGTGGTGTTCCGTATGGTTGAATGCGGCCACTTCGCGGGCGTAGGCGCTTTCATCGTACATCGGCATATCCGCAAAGCCGATGGCGTAGGTTTTCACCGGCCGGGAGGCGTTGCGCGCCATTAGTCCCACGATGACGCTCGAGTCGATGCCGCCGCTCAGGAAGGCACCCAGCGGGACATCAGCGACCATCTGGCTACGGACGGCGTCCTCCAGGGTACGGAAGAGGGTCGCCTTCGTCTCTTCAAAATCGCGGTGATCCGGTGCGTCGGCAGGCATCCCGGAAGCGATATCCCAGAATTCTTCTTCCGTAAGGACGCCGTCGCGAACCGTCAGAATATGGCCGGGGCGGAGCTTGCGAATATTCTTGAAGATGGTATGGGGGGCGGGGATATAATTCAGGCTGAGATAGAGATCCAGGGCGTCCAGATCAAGTTCTTTCCGGACGGCAGGATCTGCGAGGAGGGCCTTGATCTCCGAGGCGAAGAGGAATCTTTTGCCGTCCCAGTAATAGACAAGCGGTTTGATGCGTCTTTTCCGACCAGAGGGCCAGGGCGAACATCCCGACCAGTCTGGCGGCGCCGGCAGATCCCTCTTCCTCAAAGAGGTGGATGATAACCTCGCTGTCGGTCCGGGAGGTGAAGCGATGGCCTTTTCTCTCCAGCTCCTCTCTGAGGACGGCAAAATTGTAAATCTCCCCATTGAAGACCATCCAGACGGTCCGGTCCTCGTTGGACATCGGTTGCCGACCGGCCTCCGTCAGATCGATGATGCTCAGCCTCCGGTGGCCGAGACCGCAACTGACACTGCCCTGATGACGCAAATAGACGTCGGAATCGTCCGGCCCCCGATGAGCCAGGAGATCCGTCATCCGTCGCAGGAGAGCTTCCTCGACCGGGGAACCCGTAAAATCAAGTTTTCCGCAGATGCCACACATGATCTATCGCTCCCGCATGCGGTTTACCCATTCCGACAGACGGTGAAACAGGCGGTCCAGCTTGTACCGGCGAATGTATTGCCAGGATCGCTTATCCTTGAAAAAGAGGTAAGGCTTTGATATTTTAGTGAGAAAAATATTTTGATCGTCGTCGTCGATCTGAATGCGGCCGATCCCGGCAAGTGTGGCGCGCTGGTTTGTCGGGCACTGGGTGAAGACGGCGCGGATACCCTGCGATTGTATAAATGCCCAGAGGTCAGCACCCGGGACCCCCTCCTTGAAGGCACAATACCTGATTTCCGTATTGACATTTGCCTGTAAACTTTTCATGGCTGCGGCAATTCGCCCTTTGACCACGTCCACATCGTGTGGGGATTTGATGCCCCCGCCCCCATTCGCGAGGAGACCAATGGTGAAACCGCTTTCGTTAAGCTCCCGGACTTCCTGCCAGGTTAGGCAGCAGATGGGGTTCCCCTTGATCGCCCGCTCACCGCCGATGAATTCGGGGGCGATGAAGAAGACAGCGGGAAATTGATATTGTCTCAGGACAGGCGCCACATTCAGGATGGCATCCCGGTAACCGCCGTCAATGGTGATCGCCAGGGACCGGTCCGGCAATCTCCTGATCCCGGCCAGGTGATCGACAGCCTCATCGAGGGTCACGATCCGATAGCCGCGCGTGGATAGATACTGCATCTGACGTGCGAATGCCTCCGGAGTGATGCCGTCCTCCATCATCTCCGGGGGATAGTCGCCGATGTTCTGATAGAGCAAAACCGGGATTTCTCTCATGATTTTTTCACGATGTTCTCTAAGAAAAGGGCTTCCGTCGCGGCAACATTCGTTTCCCATGAATAGTATTTTTCGGCAAACTGACGACAACGCATGGAATCGATCTGCAATTGATCCGGTTGATTCCGGTATTCCTGACAAGTCTCTATGAGCAATCCGGAAATCGATTCATGGGAAATATCCTTGAACAAGAATCTGCTATCGAACCTGCTCAGGATCTCTTGCGTTCCCCCCACCGGTGTCCCGAGAACGGGGGTGCCGGATGCCAATGCCTCAAGCGTGACCAGCCCGAATCCTTCGAGTTCAATGGTTGGCAGGACAAAGATATCCGCAGCCTGGTAATATTCAGGCAACGCTGCCTCGGGAATAAACCCGGCAAAATGAATATGATGATCCAGATTCAGACGGCGGCTCATCATGGCAAGATCATCTTTCAAGGGACCAGCGCCGCCAACGATGAGGTATATATCCGGCACTGATTTGACAATGTCCTGCATGGCGCGGATGAGATTCTCAATCCCCATCCGTGAGACGAGATTCCTTACTCCCTCCGGGAATAATAGCGATCTTCTCGTCTGGAACTCCATAGATATCAATAAGTTTATCGCGAGTATATCGACTCAGAACAACGATATGATCCGATTGACTTAAAACTTTTCTCTCTATCCATCTTCTCGATCCAAGATGGAATGAATATGCAATCATTTTAGCGAAGGAATGGGGTTTCGCATTTCTTGAGGCATATTCTTCAAAAGCAAGGGAGTGGCAGGTGTAGACCTTTTTGATATTTTTACAGGAAGCTGATCTCATGACAGCGAAAGCGGAAAATGGCTGATGAAAGTTGATACAGTCAAAATTATTGGCCTTACCAATTGTTTCAAATAGTCTTTTACCATTCCAAAGAGTGGACGTAAAAAATGAAACGGCGTTATCTTGATTGACAGGATATCGCCATTCCCTGACATTTTGAATCACGGCGTCGTCTGACTGGTGCGCAGGCAGTCTGCGAGTCAGGATATGAACATCGTGCCCTCGGGCAGCCAGCCGGGTCGTCTGTTCATAAAGAACCCGTTCCGCGCCGCCGATGACGTCTTGAATGGAAACATCGGAAACAAAGAGGATTTTCAAGATATACGTCCTCCTGTCATAATGTTTCGTAGACCTTTATTGTTTCCGCTATCATCTTATGGACGGAGAAGTCTCGGACAACTTTTGCCCTGGCATTTATACCCAATGAGCGAGCATAGCCCGGATTATCCACCAGGCGTTTAACCGCTTGGGCGAGAGCCGGAGGGCTTTTCGGCGCAATTAGCAGCCCTTCCCTACCGTCCGTGATCTGTTCCATAATGCCGTCGATAGACGTTGTGACAATGGGTTTTTCCATGGCCATG
>JAPLJX010000015.1:4856-17744 GCA_026388375.1 Deltaproteobacteria bacterium | reverse complement strand
GGAGGTGCGGGTGAAAAGCCGGTCCGCCCGGTCTGCCATGCCGAGGATTTCCAGCCAGCGGTCGGCAATCGCTTCCTGCTCAAGATCGGGTCGGCGGTAGAGGCCGATCGAGTCGAAGAAGCCGGAGAGGACGACCTCCCGCACACGGACCGGTTTCCGGTACCGGAGCTGCAGTTCGGGAGAGACCACGCCGATCCGGCGCCGGATATCCCAGATGCTCTCCCCCTCGCCCCGCCTCTTCCCGAAAAGGTAAACCTCATTGGCGTAGACCTGCAGGTTATCCCCCGTGATCAGACTCAGCAGGGTCGATTTTCCCGAGCCGTTCGGCCCGACGACCGCCCAGTTCTCCCCGCGCCGGACAATCCAGTTCAGGCCGTCGAAAACGACGTATTCGCCGTAGGCCACATGGATGTTCGTCATTTCGACGAGGGGATCGGTGCGCGTCTCCGGATTCACGGCCCGTGTGGGGACACCTTGCGGCAAGGTGTCCCCATGCTCAGGCGGCCGGCGGATCTCCGGAAGCGCTTTCGCTTTTCCGGTAAATCGCCGGATCCATGCGGGCGTCAGAACCTCTTCCCTGATCCCGGCTGCGGCGACGCGGCCGTTTTGGATCAGCAGCACATGAGAGATTCCCGGGATCACCTCCTCAGGGCGCTGGGCGACGAGAATGATCTGCGTCCCTTCCTGCATCAGTTTTGTGACGGCCGCGGCCAGGGATGGCCGGCTGCCGGCGTCCAGACCGGCGAAGGGATCGTCCAGGATCAGGATCTTCGGGGCGGAGAGAAGCGCCCGGGCGATCAGGAGCTTCCGGTTCTCGCCGTTGGAGAGGGTCCGGATGCCGTGGCCGAGCAGGGGGCGAAGGTCCAGGATCTCCAAGAGACGGTCCAGGGCGGCCGGGTCCTCGCCCTTCCCGCGGAGCAGCAGTTCCCCCGCGGTGAGCTCATGTCCCCTGCCGCTGAAAAAACGCTCATCCTCGCGAAGTTCCTCACGCGCCAGGATCTCCTCCTGGAGTTCGAAGGAGACATAACCGATCCGCTTCCCTTCGGCCTCCGGGTCGTGACGGATCAATTTCCCCCGGACATGCGGGCAATCGCCCTGGATGGCCCTGGCGAGGGCGGACTTTCCCGAGCCGTTGGGTCCGAGGATTGCCCAGTTTTCTCCGGTTCGGATCTCCCAGGATGTCCCGGGGAGGAGCATCCGGTCTCCCAGGCGCAAAGTGACACGCTCCAGCGTGATCAGGGGTCTGTTTTTTTGATGTGTATGAAGGTCCAAAGGGTTGTAATCCTCCCGTGCTTCTGATAAGGTGCGCGACGTTGGGCGAGTCGGTCCCGTTACGGCGCGCCTATGGATAGCAGAAATCGGGGAAAATGCCACACTTTTTAAGGGGAGAACGATGTTGAACGAACGCGAGGTCTATTTCAACGGGGAGTATCGCCGCTGGGACAAGGCGAACGTCCATATCATGTCGCACAGTTTCGGGAGGGGTTCGGCGATTTTCGAGGTGATCGGATTTCACGACACGCCGGACGGACCGGCCGTTTTCCGTCTCGACGAATATCTGTCCCGTTTTTGGAAATCGGCATCCCTGCTCGAGATGGAACCGCCCCTCACGCAGGGCGCGTTGCAGGAGGCTATTCTGACGCTGGTGAAGCGAAGCGGGATGAAAAGCGGCTTTTTCAAGCTGTACGGTTTCTACCCCGAGATCTCCTTCAAGATTCTCCCCCCCCAGCGGAAATTCCAGGTGGCCGTCTGTCCGTTTTCTGCGGAAGAGGCGCTCGGTCAACCGCTGGAATCCGCGCCCCGGAGCGTGACCGCCTTCGTTTCGCGGTGGCGACGGCTCGACCCCCAGACCGTTCCGATCGAAGCGAAGGTGGCGGCCAACTATGTCAACGGGATGGTGGCCCGGATGGAGTCGCGGGAGAAGGGGTTCGATTACGCCATCCTGCTCGATACGCAGGGATTTATCGCCGAGGGGGGGACCGAATCGCTCTTCCTGGTCCACAAAGGCCGGCTCATGACATCGGCCCTGGGGACGGTTCTCCAGAGCATCACCCGCAAAACCCTGCTGGAGGTTGCCGGGACGATGGGGATTGAAACCGTCACCGGACTCCTGAACCCGGGTGCGCTCGACGAGGCGGATGAGCTCTTCTTCTCCGGCACGTCGGCTAAACTGCTCCCGGTCCGGCAGGTGGGAGACCGGATTCTGAATGAGGTTCCCGGACCGCTCACGCGGAGGCTCTCCGAACGGATGGCGGCGATCACCTCCGGACGCGACGACCAGTTCCGGCATTGGCTCTTTCCCGCCTGACCCTCCGGGCGCGGACAACACCGAAAGTATGGATCCAACGCCTTTCCCGGGCGACGGATCGCAATGTTTTTGGCGGTCTTTTCGCAACCGTCAACCCCGGTATCGGATACCACAAAAGCGTTCAAGGAGGATACGATGAAGGTAGTCAGAATCGATGAAGTTTCAAAGGAAGCCTATTCCAATCCGTTGTTTACGGGTCCGGAGGTCGCGAAGCAGGTGCTTCTGCCCGACAGCAAAGAGAATGTGGTCAACATCGTCCATTTCGGGAAAGGCGTCCGGAACAAATTCCACACCCATGATTGCGAGCAGATCCTGATCATCACCGCGGGAAGGGGCGTTGTGGCCACGGAAAAAGAAGAGAAGATCGTCACCGTGGGGGATATCGTGCTGATCTCCGCCGGCGAAAAACATTGGCACGGCTCCAACGGGGAGTCCGCTTTCTCCCACATCTTCGTCTCGAAGAAGGGAAGCAAGATGACGCAACTGGAGGATTGAGATTCAAAATGTGGGGCTGATCGCGGTCAGAACTGCGCCACCTTGCCGATGATCTCTTTCATGATCTCCGTCGTGCCGCCGCCGATGCTGAGGATCCGGGAGTCGCGGTAGAGCCGCTCGACGAGATACTCCCGGGCGCAGCCGTAGCCGCCGTGGAGCTGGACGGCGTCGTAGACCACCTTGTCGCACACCTGGCAGGCGAAGTTCTTCGCCATCGACACCTCTTTCACGGAATCCTTCCCCGCTTCCATCCGGGAGGCGACCCGGTAGTTGAACTCCCGGGCGACCTCCACCTGCGTGGCCATGTCGACGAGCTTGTGGCGGGTCACCTGAAAGCCGGAAAGGGTCCGGCCGAAGGCCTCCCGGTTCTTCGCGTATTTAATCGATTCTTCGAGCGCCAGCGCCGCGACGGCGTGGGCCATGACGGCCATCGCGAGGCGTTCGTTCTGGAAATTGGCCATGATGCCGTAAAACCCCTGGCCCTCGCCGCCGAGGAGGTTCTCCACGGGTACCCGGCAGTCGACGAAGGAGAGCTCCGCCGTGTCGGAGGCATTCCACCCCATCTTCCGGAGCTTCTTCGCGACAAAAAATCCGGGCGTGGCGCTATCGATCACAAGCAGGCTGACTCCCTTGTATCCCGCCTCGCCGGTCCGGACGGCCGTGGTGATGAAATTCGCCCGGCAGCCGCTTGTGATGAAGGTCTTGGCGCCGTTGACGACGTAATGGTCCCCGTCGCGGACCGCCCGGGTCCGGATGTTCGCGACGTCGGAGCCTGTGTTCGGCTCCGTGATCCCGAGCGCCGCAATCTTCTCCCCTTTCAGCACCGGAACGAGAAACCGCCGTTTCTGCTCCTCCGTTCCCAGGTGGACGACCGGCGGCATGGCGATCGTGAGGCTGCCGAGGCCGGCCACCAGCCCCACCGAACCGGAGCGGATCATCTCTTCGGTGAAGACGATGGACATGAACCGGTCGCAGGGGGTTCCCCCGTAGGCCTCGGGATAGCCGAGGCCGAGAAAACCCTCTTCGGCGCACCTTTTGTAGAGCTCCACGGGGAAGAGCTCTTCATCCTCCCAGCGGTCGATGTGGGGTTTGATCTCCTTCTCGACGAACTTTCGGACCGAGGTCCGGAAGATCTCATGTTCCTCGGTAAAATATTCTTCGTACATGATAGTACTTTCTCCGTCCTGCTGTTATTTCAGATGCACTCGCAAAAAAGGAATCTCCCCCGTGCACTCCCACCCTGACCCTCCTCCATTGAGGGGGAGGGGAGCCTATTTATCCCGCCGCTTTTAGGCGGCACGGAACCGGTCCAGACTCTCCTTGGCGATGAAGGCGCGCTGCATCTCCGAGGTGCCGTAGGCGAGTTCCGCGAACCTGGCGTCGCGATAGAGACGCTCCACGACGACGCCTTTCAGATACCCGTGCCCGCCGTGGACCTGCATCGCCAGATCGGCGATCCTTCTTGCCGCCTCGCTCGTGAAGAGCTTCGCGCAGGAGGTGAGAACGGGGCCTTCCGGGTCCTTCTGCTCCATCGCCCATGCGGCCCGGCAGGTCATCATCCGGCCGATGTCGTTGAACGTGAACATGGTGGCGAGCTTCGCCCCGACCCCTTCGAACAGGCCGATCGGTTTTCCGAACGCCTTTTTCGCCTTCGCGTGGCGCGTCGACGCCTCCATGCAGGCCATGCCGACGCCCACGCACATCGTGGAGAGGGCGAGCTTGATCTCCTCGGAAACGGCCTGCATCTGGCCCCCACCGGCGCCGACGGTTCCGCCGAGGAGGGCCTCATCCGTCACCCTGCAGTTCTCCAGGCGGATCCCGGCGGTCGGCGCGCCGCGGAGACCCATCGTTTCCAACGGCCTGCCGATCGTCACCCCGATTGCTTCGCGGTCGATCAGAAAGAGGGTCATTCCCCGTTCCAGACCCGCTTCCCGGTCGGTCCAGGCGAGAACCAGAAAGAAATCGGCGAGCGGCGCGTTCGTTACGAGGTCCTTTTCTCCGTTCAGGATCCAGCGGCCCTCCTTGCTCTCCGCGGCGGTTTGCATCCCGGCGAGGTCCGATCCCGCCTCGCTCTCCGTGCAGGCAAACGCGCCGATCTTGTCGCCCGCAGCGAGGAGCGGGAGATGCCGTTCCCGCTGGGTATCCGTGCCGAAACGCTTCACGGCCCTCCCGAAAGCTGTCACCGAGGAGATGGCCGCGAGATAGGTCGAGGGGCAGACCCGGGCCAGTTCTTCGCCGGCGACGCATGAACCGAGCAGGTCTTCTCCCAGCATGAGATTCAGAAAGCCCGTACCGGCAATCTTTTTCAGGTTGGTTCTCATCCGGGCGGCGGCCTCTTCCGGGGGGGCCTCGTCGAAGAGGGCGGCGCCCGGAGCGATCTCCTCCCGGCAGAACTTTCCCATCTCCGCCTGCAAGCCCCTGTGTGCATCCGACAGTTCGTAATTCATCGCGCTTTCTCCTTGACGACTTCGTAAAAAGTCCGGATGCTGCGTTGCGCTTCATCCTTCGTCATTGCGGCGTACGCCAAAGTACGCCTCATTCCTCAGGATTCACGCGCCTTGCCTGCGGCCTTTTTACGAAGCCGCCCTCCTTACATCATCATGAACCGGGCGACGATCATCCGCATGATGTCGGATGTGCCCCCGCCCAGTTGGCCCAGCTTCGTGTCCCGGAGGATCCTCTCCACGGGATACTCGTGGATGTAGCCGTACCCGCCGAAGAGATCGACCGCCTCCGACGACATCTCGAATCCCCGGTCGCCGAGATACATCTTGTTCACGGCGGCCGTGAGCGGGTTCAGGGCGACGCCGCTGTCCTTCGATGCGGCGATCCGGTAGACGGCGAGCCTCGCCGCCTCGAGGTAGACCTTCATGTCGGCGATGCGGTTCTGGATGGATTGGAAGTCCCGGATCGGCCGGTTGAAGGCCCGCCGCTGATTCGCATAGCGGGCGCAGCTCTCCAGCATGAAGACATGCCCGCCGAGGAAGGGGGCAACCAGGGTGCTCCGGTCCCACTCGACGCCGCCCAGCGCGATCAGCCAGCCGTTTCCCTCGCCCCCCAGACAGTTCTCGACGGGGACCTCGCACTCCTCGAGAAAGACCTCCGAGGTCGCGGAGGCGCGGCAGCCCATCTTGTGCATCGGTTTTCCGGTGGAGATCCCCGGGAAGCCCCGCTCCACGATGAAGGTCGTGATCCCCTTGTGCTTCTTTGCCTTGTCGAGGGTCGCAAAGATGATGAAGACCTGCGCGAGAGGGGCGTTGGTGATGAAGGTCTTCGATCCGTTCAGGATGTATTTGTCCCCCTTCCGTACCGCCGTCGTGGTCAGCGCGGCGGCATCGGAGCCGCAGCCCGGTTCGGTAAGCCCCATGCAGCCGATCCATTCGCCGGTGGCGAGCTTCGGCAGATACTTCTCCTTCTGCGCCTCCGTACCGTGCTGCATGATGTTGGCCGCGCACAGGTAGGTGTGGGCGCCCCAGGCGAGGGTGTGGCCGCCGTCGACGCCAGCATGGCCGACCGCCTCTCCAGCCAGGCAACTGGTGACGAAATCCGCTCCCGACCCGCCGTACTTTTCCGGCACGGGAAGGCCGAGAAGTCCCATCTCGCCGAATTTCCGCCAGACATCGAAACTGAATTCACTTTTCAGATCGGCCTCTTCGCACAGGGGCGCGATCTCCTCCCGGGCGAACCGGTAGACGGTGTCCCGGAACATCCGCTGTTCGTCGCTGATCGCGAAATCCATGGTTCCCTCCGCGTTTATCGTTCCCACGCTGGAGCGCGCAAACGATGGGGAATAGGTGGCGACTTCGTATCATCCTTTCCGGATGCCCATAATCTGGCGCGCTTCCGCCGGCGTCGCCGGTTTCCGGTTCAGAATCTCGGCGACCCGGACGGCCCATTCGACCTGTTCGTAGCTTCCCTTGGCGAGATCGCCGTTCGGCATCCGCGTGTTGTCCTCCATCCCCACGCGCATGTTCCCGCCCAGAAGGCAGCACATCACGTTCGCCGGGAACTGCTCGATCCCGACAGCGCAGGTCGTGAAATTGGAACCCGGGGGGAGGGCGTTTTTCATCGCGATCATCACCTCCGGCCGGAATTTCTGGCCGCCGGTGACCCCCCAGACGAAGTTGAAGTTCATTGGCTCGGTGAAGAACCCCTGCTTGGCGATGAGGAGGGTGTTGTCGAGGCCGCCGATGTCGTAGCACTCGATCTCGGGTTTGACCTTGTTTTCCTCGAAGGCCTTCCCGAAATCCTGCAGCATCTGAAAGGTGTTCTCGAAGACATAATCGAAGAAGATCATCCCGGTGTTCCGGTCGATGATGCTGAAGTTCATCGTATTCGTGTTGTAGGAGGACATCTCCGGGCGGACGGCCACGATCTGGGCGAGGCGCTGTTCGGCCGTCTTGAAGACCCCCACGGCGGAGGAGAGACAGATGATCAATTCGGGGCTCTTTGCCTTGATCGCATCGTAAACGGCCTGCACCCGGTCGATCTCGTGGGTGGACTGGCCGTCGTCGGTCCGGGCGTGGACGTGGACCATCGCGGCGCCGGCGTTATAGCATTTGTGCGCCTCCTCGGCGAATTCCGCGATCGTGTAGGGGACCGAGGGGTTGTTGTTCTTCATAGTGGCGGCGCCCGTCAGGGCCGCGCAAATGATAACAGGGTTTGCATCCTTCGCCATGGTTGATCTCCTTTCTCTTCTTAAACCGGTTCGAAATGGTCGATGTCCATAATGGTATTCGTCGTCTTTGCGGCGAATACCGCCTTCACGCGGATACCGCTCTCGACTTCCCGGGGATCGATCCCCTCGACAATGTGCACAAGCGGCGTATCCGCGCCGTCGAGCCGGATCTGTCCCAGAATGTAGGGGGGCTTCTTCGGCAGGTGCCGATCGCCGTAGCGGACCACGGTGAAGTTGACGAGTTCCCCCTCCGTCCCCAGTTCAACCCAGTTGTCGGCGATCTTCGTCCAGCATTTTTCGCAGTACTCGCGCGGCGGGACGAAGGTCTTCCCGCATTGGTTGCACTTCAGCCCCATGATCTTCTTCCGGTCCCGGATGGCGATGAGGAACCGCGACCCCAGCCTTCCGGCGAAGTACTGGTTGGGGAGGGCCATCTTCCCCTCCAGGACGAAACAATCCTTATGGTCTTCTTGCATGGTCATAGACTTTCCTCCTGTTCATCCAGCGCGACGCCGATCAGATCGCGAGAGCTCCCCGTGGTCACCTCCGCCCAGACGGGCCGCACCCGTGCGCCCTCTTTCAGGCGGGGAATGTCCTCCTTCTTCAGGTCCATCGTAACCGCCTCCCGCTCGGTTGACCCGTCGAAAACCACATAGGCGGTGGCGTAGGGGGTGTCCCGGACGGCCCCGGTGAGCGGATCGGGGCTCGCGAAATAGACGATGTCGAAGTGGGTCACGACCCCCTTCGGACCGACCTCGACGAATTCATGGACCCGGACGCGGCACCAGGCGCAGATCTCCCGGGGGGGGATCTGGGTCCGGCCGCATTTCGGGCAGCGGTTGGCGAGAAACTTCTTCTCCCGGAGGCCGGCGAACCAGTGCCCCATGACGGGGCCGGTGGCGAAGCGCTGTTCGATCGCGTTCGTCACCCGAAGCGAGATCAGCTCCTCCGCCTCCGTGGCGCCGGGAACGACGTATTTCCGGAAGAATTTCGCCGTGGCGCCGGCGGCGGCCATGTCCCCCTCGATCTTCACCTGTCCGGATGTGAATGCGGTGACCGCCTCGATGGTCCCGAGCATCATGCCCGCGTAGGTCTTTGCCTCCATCGTCATCTTCACAGTGAGGGGATCGGCGAGACCTCCCCGGACGGCGCATTTCCCGTCCCGGATGACGATGGTCCACCGGCCGCCGCCTTCGCCGGTGAGATCGTAGCCGATCGTCATGGCGACCCCCTCGGCCTTCTCCGGCCGGAACCGCTCCGCGATCGTGGTGATGATGTCGCGCGCCGTCACCGAAACGGGCTTTTTTTCGGGCGCCGCATAGGGGGTGAAGATCTTTGGGAGGAGGAGCATGAGGAACTTGGGATCGCCGGCGACGCGGAGTTTCTGCGAGGAGAGGGCGTCGAGGGCGCCGATCTTCCCCAGGGTCACGCCGACGAAGGTCTCCGCGTCGGTGTGAATCGTGGTCTTGCAGCCGGTGAGATCCCCATCCACGGTTTCCACCTTCAGCGTGCCGTGTTTGATCGTGGCCTTCCATTTGCCGCCGCCCTCGCCGGTCGCCTCATAGCCGATCGCGATGTCCACCTCTTTCGCCTCTTCCGGCTTGAAGCGTTTCGGCATCGTTGCGAAGATGTCCGCGACGGTCGTTCCGAAATATTCAGTCATGGTTCACCTCCTGCCAATTCAGCTCTTTTTCGAGGATCATCAGCACCGTCCAGAAGGTTCCGCCAAAGCCCGAGGCGAGGGCATGACGCACCTCTTTCTTGATTTGGTGGCCGCCTGCATCGCCGCGGATCTGAAGGGCCGCCTCCGCCGGCCGGAGCATTGCGGTGGCGCCTATGGGATTGCTCGCGATCACCCCGCCCGACGGATTGATCGGGATTCTCCCGTCCAGATCGAAATCCCCCGCCTCCAGCATCCGGAGATGCTCGTCCCCCTTGAGGAGGAAGAATTCACGGAGCCAGTCCACCGCCCACCAGGCCGAGGGATCGTACATTTCGAAAACGTCGAAGTACGCCACCGGGTCCTGGATGCCGTTCCGGGCGAAGAGCGTCCGTGCGGCGCAGTGGTGGGTCATCTCCGGCTTGTTGAATCCGAAGAGGTTGGGGATCGTCTCTTCCCGGTGGACCTGGATGTGATCGCGGATCCAGACCGGGGGATTCTTCGTCCCCTGTTTCACCTTTTCTTCTGAGGTGAAGATCATCGCGCACGCCCCGTCGGACGTGGTGCCGGTCAGCGCCCCGGTCTGGAGGTTCCTGAACCAGAGAGGATCGGCCATGTTGGTGATGCCGCCGGTGGTGTTCCCCTCCTGGAGTTTCTCCATGCCGATCGCGAGGACCGTGCCGTAGAGACCGGAGGCGACGAGGTTATCCGCGGCGCAGACCAGTGTGGCGCCTGTGGTCCCGCCGGTCGTGATCCGGTATTCGTCCTTCCCGTAGGCGCCGGTTCCCAGGGAATGCCAGAGGTCCGGGGCGAACTGCATCTCGAAGAGCTCCATATTCCCGTGGACGATGCAGTCGATATCACCGATCTTGAGCCCCGCATCGGCGAGGGCGTTGATCACGGCTTCCTGGACCATCTCCACCTGGTTCTGATCCTCCTTGTGGGAGGAAAAAGAGGTCTGGCCGATCCCGATAATTGCGACGTTTCCGTTTTTTGCATGCTTTTTCATGGCTGAAGGCTCCTTATCTTTCCAGGATGAGGACGGAGTGGAACTGTCCGGCCGCCCCGGTAGTCGAATGGGCGACGGCGCGTTTAAGATCGGGGGCCTGCCGCTCCCCCGCCTCGCCCCTGAGCTGGAGGGCCGCCTCGGCCGCCCGGTAGAGGCCGGCGATGATGACGGGGTTCCCGGCGAGCATTCCGCCGGAGAGGTTGACGCGATACTTCTCCTGGCCGCCCTGATCGAGGAAGCGGGCGCCTTCGCCATCGCCGCACAAGCCCAAGCCCTCGATCCAGAGGGGTTGCTGGTAGGCATAGGCGTCCATCACCTCCACGAGGTCGATCTCTTTCCGGGGGTCTGCGATCCCGGCCTTCCGGTAGGCCCGCCCGGCCGCCTGTTTCAGCGCGAAATTGGCGGTGAGGTCCCGGTCGCCGAGGAAGTAGCTGTCCATGCAGTTGGCAAAACCGGCGATCCAGACGGGTCTGTCGGTGAACTCCGCCGCCCTCTCTTCGGAGGCGAGCAGCATCCCCACGGCGCCGTCCGAGACGGGATAGGCGTGAAGCTGCCGGATGGGGTCGCAGAGCTGGGGCGAGGCGATGACCTTCCCCGCCTCGACGATCTCCCGGGCGTTCGCGTAGGGGTTCCGTGCGGCGAACTGTCTGGTCCGGACGACGATCCCGGCGAGGTGCTCCTCGGTGAGCCCTGCCTTCTTCATGTAGGCCCGCGCCTGGAGGGCGGCGGCGTTCAGGTTGTCCAGACCGACCGCCCGGCCGTAGAAGGGGTCGAACCCCATGTTGGCGATCATGCGCCGGCTCTCCGACTGGGATTCCTTGCAGTGGCCCATGACGAGGACCAGGTCGGCGTAACCGGAGAGGATGACCGCCTGGGCGTAGCCGACGGCGTTCAACCCTTCCTGGGCTATCTTTTCCTCGCCCCGATACTGGGCGCCGAGGACGTCGGCCACGCCGTTGTCGGAGATGGTCCGCGCATCGAAGAAATCGTCCGAGCAGCTTACGATCGTGTTCACCCCGGTCTCCTCGTCAAAGGTGAATCCCGTCTGCGCCTGGAGCTCTTCCAGGACGTCGAGGAGCATCCCCTGAAACCGCTTGTGCCAGAGATCGGAGCCGTTCTTGTGCTGGGCTACGGCACAGATCGCCACCCTTTTGGTTGCCATGACTGTTCCCTCCCTGAGGTTGATGATCTTTTTCGCCTTCCCCGTCCGGGGTAAGAGTTTGTCCTTATACGAACTGCACCACGGGCCCCCGGTTACCGGAGACGGCGAGTGTCCGCCCGGCATGGCCGTTCCGGAAACGGCCCTCGCGGATCGCAAGGATGATCGCATCCTTTTCCCGGGTGCTGTCGAGTTCGACCCAGCCGCGGCCGCAGTCCGACCGATCATGAGAATCGTCCGCCGCCACCCTCGGGTAACCGATTTCGGGGGTATCGAACAGCGGGGTCTGAAAACCGTGACTTGTCGCCTCGACGGCGTCCAGCGGAAATCGTTCCGCCACCTCGGCGATGCATCGCACGGTTTCCCGCAGCGGCAGACCGCAATCGGCCGGGTGGTTGAAGATGTGCAGATGCTCCCGCTCTCCTTCGATCCGGCTCACATGCACGTATCCTTTGCGGCAGGGGACGGTCAGCTCGACGCCGAAGAAGATCAGCAACTCCGAACGGACGGCGGCGATCGTCTCCCGGTAAGAGGCCTTCAGAAGGTGGTCATGATCGGTGAAGGCCAGAAAATCAAACCCCATACCGGCATAGACGTCGGCAACCTCCTGCGGGGTGAGATTCCCGTCGGAACAGGTCGTATGGGTGTGGAGCTGACCCTTGAGCATTATAACCCCCGTTACCTTCCATGAGACCTTGCGCTATCCGTCATGGCCGGCGAAGTGGAGCAGCCTCATCAACATGCTATCATTCATGATATCGTCGCAGCGTTGCACGCATCGCCATTACCCCGTTGCCGCCCCGTGGAGAAAGACCTGGATGATGCCGTCGATGATCCGCTTTTCCCTGCCCGGGGTCAGCGTCTCTTCTCCGAGGATCATGACGGACAGAAAGGTGTCGATGGCGCCGAGAAAGACGTAGGTGAGGTAACGGGCCTGGATGTCGCTGCGGAGAAAGCCATTCGTCTGTCCCTCTAGGATGATCTCCCGGCAGAGGGCGAAAAGCCCGTTGAATTTGTCCCGGCCCTTGCTGTGGGCATGATAGACAAATCCTCGGGAAACCTCGGTCACGAAGATGGAGATCTGATTCGGCTCGTTTGCGTAGACGCTGAGGAGGTAGCGGATGATCCCGATGAGCTTTTCATCGGTGGGCAGGGGGCTCTTCTTCAGCATATCCAGCTTGTTGTAGAAACCCGTCCACCACTCCTCCACGATGGCGTCAAAGAGTTTTTCCTTGTTTTCGAAATAATGGTAGACCAACCCGTAGGACATCTCCGCCTCCCGGGCGATGTCCGCCATGCGGGTGTCGGCGTATCCCTTTCGGCTGAAGACTTTCAGCGCGGCGTCGATGATGATTCTTTCACGGTCCGGTTTATCCATGACAGTGCCGTAACAGATATTGATTGACATGTCAATCAATATCTACCCTTTCTGCCCGGAGCAAATCAGATATGGTCAAAGAAAAGTGAAATGCGCGATGATAGATTCACTTTTACTTCTAGTGGTTTATCAATCATTCAGCCCCGAGAGTTTTTCTGGAAGACCGTGGTGAAGAGGGCCCTCATCCGCGACGGGGGATGC
>JAPLJX010000015.1:0-4807 GCA_026388375.1 Deltaproteobacteria bacterium | reverse complement strand
GGGGATGCAGAGATGGCATTTCCGATGGACGCGGCGGGTCGCCGGATATGAAAACGCCCCGTGGGCTTAGTGCCCGCGGGGCGTTTGGGTTCTTCCGCAATTAAGGGAAGGCTCTTTTTAGCGGCCCGCTTCCTTCTTGAGCTGCTTCACCATGTCCGTCTTCTCCCATGGGTAGTTGTCCATGAAGAGGGTCCGCGGGATACGGCGGTAGATGTCGCTGTTGAGAAGGTCGAAACGATCGATCATCCCGGCGGGGGTCAGGTCGAAGAGCTTCTCGATGATTCCTTCCAACTTCTTGTCGGAGATCTTGCCCGTGCCGAAGGTGTTCACATAGATCGAGAAAGGGCAGGCGATTCCGATCGCATAGGCCAGTTGAACCGAGCATTTTTTCGCGAGGCCCGCGGCGACGATGTTCTTCGCGACGTAGCGCGACCCGAAGGCGGCCGAGCAGTCCACCTTTTCCGGCGATTTGTTCACGACGGCGCCGCCGCCGAGCTGGGCGCCGGGGTAGCCGCCGTAGAACTGGACGACCAGCTTCCGGCCGGTGACGCCTGAATCGGCCGCGCTGCATGAGTTCACCGCCTGCCACTCCCCGGTCGGGTTGAAGAGGAATTCCGTTTTCTTGTCGACGCACCCCTTGAGGCAGTCGAAGGCGATCTTTTTGGCCCTCTTCTCAATGGCGCAATGGTCCTTCCCATTCGCGTATCGGTAGTCGATGGCGTTCGACATCAGGACCTTGGCCAGTCGAATCGGCTTGCCCGTTTCGTCGTCGTAGTCCACCGAGACCTGCCCCTTGCCGTCCGGGGCGAAGAGCGGGTCGCCGCAGCTCTCAAAGGCCCGCATCATCCGGTTGACGAGGACGTAGGTGAGTGGGAGGAGCTCCGGGGTCTCGTCGCAGGCGAATCCGTACATGATTCCCTGGTCGCCGGCGCCGATCTCCTTGTGTTTTCCGGCATCGGCCCGCGTGCCCATGTTGATGTCGGGAGACTGGGGGATGATGGCGTTCATGACACCGAGAGAGTTGCCGTTCAGGCCGACGGCCGAGTCATTGTAGCCCAGTCCGAGGACCGTCTCCCGGACGCACTTGTCGAGGTCGATCCAGGCCCGCGTGCTGACCTCGCCGCCGACGACGCAGAGCCCCTTGCCGAGGAAGACCTCGATGCCGCAGTGCGGCATGGTGTTGATGTCCATTCCCTTCTGGTGTTCCCGGTCCAGAATGGTGGCGATGATGTTGGCCGCGATCATGTCCGCGACAACGTCCGGGTGTCCGACCTTGATGCTTTCCGATGAAATCTGCATGGTTATTCTCCTTTTTTTATGAACAAAAAAACCCGCGCCAAAGCGCGGGTCCTGAATCTTTCTCCGGCATTTTAGCACATTTGTATAGCGGAGCAATTGACCTAAATTCCCGCTTGAGCGACCCTTTATGGCATGGTGGATGAAAAGTCAAGCAAATTTTTTCAAAGCGCAATCCATTCGCTGCCCCCCGGCTATAGGGCCAGCCATGCCAGAAAGGAGGGGATGATCTGCATGGTTGCATTATCCCATCCGTGCGGAGATACGGCTTCGACACCCGCAGATGCGAGCCCGACCAACGGTATCAGTACAAAAGAGCTGCCAGTGAAGTGCAAGCCCGGGAGGATCGCGATTGCCGAGGCGATGGCGGCAACCGACATCGCGAAGACCGCCAGCGAGCCTTCCCAACTGCGGACCAATTTGACGGAAGTAAGAGACGGCACCCTGTAGGCGTGTTTGCCGAATCGGACGCCGACCGGTTCACCGATGGCATCCCCGAGGCCGGTGACCAGATAACCGACGACCGCCATGTCACCGAAAAGAATGTTGCCGCTGAGGCCGCCAATCAGCGTCGCAACATAGGGGACGATGATATAGTATGTCCGGTGCGGTTCATCTTTCTCTCTGGCCATCGCCTCGTACAGGATGTTCCCCTCCCCCTTCCGGATCGCGAAGAAAATCACCAGCGAGCACATGCCGCCGAATAGGCAGACCGCGGGCGTGCCCCAGAGAAACTGGATGATCACGACAGACGTGAAGATCAGGAAGTGGAATACCTTGCGGGTATAGCCGGTCCTGCATCCTTTGCCAAGTTTCAGGTATCCCGCAAAGCGGAGACATAGGTAGGACCACAGAATTCCAACAGGAGCGCCGATCAGGATGACGTTCCAGGACGGGGAGTTGCTGATGAAGAAGGAGAGTGTTTTTTCCGCAATCGGGTCCATCGTTTCTCCGACTAACCATACGGCCACGGTCAATGACATGTCAAGAGACATTCAGGTCAACGCATAAGCTCGGGATAGTCCGGCAGGAGACAAAAGAACCCCATTAGACTGTCCACCTCCCTTCAAAGTATCCCTCAATATGTTGATGTTCCGCCAAATATTGAGGCCAAACGAATCATTTCATACCCTTCTGCTGTCCTCTCCGATTAATCTAATTCACTGTTATTAAAGGATGAATCAAAATTTATGATTTTCCTTCAGCTATTGGCAGACCATTTGCTATTACACTTTCATGATCCTCGTAATCATACGAATGAAGGTCCTTTCTGAGAAGCGCATGGAGTTGTCACAGACGATTACTTCACTGTCCGGTTCCATAAGGATGGAGAAGGGATGCCGGCGCTGCGACTTCTGCCAGAGTATGGAGGATGAAAATCGACTCTTTCTTCTTGAAGAATGGGATACCCAGGAAAACTTTAAAGACCACCTGAAGTCAAGGAACTTCAAGGTATTCCGGGGGGCGATGAACCTTCTCAAGGAGCCCTATGAAATGATGTTCCACACCGTTTTTCATCCGGAGGGGATGGAGAAGATTTAACAAAAAACAAGTTCTTATGAAAGGAGGAGGCGATGAAGAGAATCATTATGTTGGCAATGGTTTTGGTTATGATACTTGCATCTATTGGAGGATGTTGGCCATGGTGGTATGAAGATGGCAGGGGTGGAAGAGGTGGAGGACCTGGCAGGGATGGAGGTCATGACAGGGATCAAAGGCATGAAGAACGACGTTAGGAAAGAAAGGAGAGCATCACTACAACGCCGGTTACATGAGGGTAAATTGGGTATGGATATAAGGAGGCTTCAAAATGAAAAGATTACTTTTTGGAACAATGCTTTTGGCGTCGGTACTTGTATTTCCTATCCCAACGATGGCGGGGGTAGGTGTGCGCGTTAGTATTCCTCTGCCGCCACACATCGTATTTGCCACACCTCCGGAGATGGTAGTGATACCTGAGACGAATGTCTATGTTGTCCCTGACTTAGATGTGGACATCTTTTTCTGGAATGGTTGGTGGTGGCGCCCGTGGGAAGGGCGATGGTATCGCTCGCGGAACTATAGTTCAGGTTGGGGCTACTATCGAAGCGTTCCATCTTTTTATAGGGGGATACCATCAAGTTGGAGGAATGACTACAGGGATCATCGTTGGGGAGGACATGAATGGAACTACCAGCGAATACCTCACCAACAACTTCAACGGAACTGGAACAACTGGGAAAAGAGCAGATATTGGGAGAAGCAAAATACTTGGGGTGTCCAAGGTTTGAAACCCCGCACGCGATCACAACAGCCGTCTCAAGTGGTCCGACCACAATCTCAGGCAAAACCGCAATCCCGAGAGGTCAAGCCACAACAATCCCGACCGCAATCCCGAGAGGTCCAGCCACAGCACTCACAGCCACAACGCCGGGAGGCGCCACAACAATCTAAACCTCAACATGGAAAACCTGAAAGAGGGAAGGAAGAAAAACAGGATAGAAAGTAGGCGGGAGTGATAAATGATTTTTGACAACTAAAATATAAAGGAGACCTTATTATGAGAAGAATCGGTTATGGATTAATTTTTTTGTTGATGTTTTTCATACTGTTCACCGGTTGTGCGACATTTAGGCCGGTTGATCTTAACCCGCAGATTAAATCAGGGCAATTGGTTCAGAAAACGGACAATTTCATTGTCCTCTTTGATAAATCTGCTTCCATGGGTGAGTTGCACGGCAAGCCGATGGTCAATGAAGCCACTCGCCTGATCCATGCGAAGGATGCTACAAAAAACATGATAGCGACGATTCCAGAAATCAAGCTGAACGCAGGGCTCAGGACCTTCTGGTACGAAGATACTGCTCTGATTTATGGAATGAAGTCCCTTGTTAAAGAAGATTATACGAAGGCAATAAACTCTATCGAGAATCCCAACCATAGAACTCCTCTGGGAAAAGCTATTATGGCAGCAGGCAATGATCTCAGAGGGGCGGAGGGTAATTCGGCCATTATCATTGTCAGCGATTTTTCTGATATTCCGGGTCTTGATGACATCAGGCCCGAAGCTGTCATGGAGGCCATAACCAAAGTTAACGCAGAGTACGGCGACAAGCTCTGCGTTTATGCCATTCAGGTAGGATATACTCCCGACGGGAAAGAACTTTCAGAACGGATTGTGCAGAACGTTGAAGGCGGATATACCGTCAATGCTGATAAACTGGTAACCCCGGCAGACATGGCCGCTTTTGTGGAAAAAGTAATCACCGGAAATTGCTTGCGTTATAAACAGTTGGTTGTAAAGCCAGAGGAGAAAGTCGTTATCGTTGTGTCGGAGCCGAAGGTTGAGGAGAAGGTCGTTGCCGCTGTGTCGGAGCCGAAGGTCACGGAGAAGGTCGCGGAGAAGGTTATGGTCGCCGCGGCTGAGCCGAGGATCATTGTTCTTGCTTTTGAGGACATACATTTTGATTTCGATAAGTCGACACTTAAGCCGGAAGCGAAGACGATCCTGAAAAGGAATATCCAGCTTCTG
>JAPLJX010000436.1 GCA_026388375.1 Deltaproteobacteria bacterium | reverse complement strand
ATCATTGCTCACGGCTGTCCAGGAACAAGTGCTTGATGAGGGTGTGACTGCCACTGTGCCCGTATTGCCTGAAGAGCTGAGGAGAGAACTGGTTGGGGAAATGGTGTAGGTGCAGCCATAGGAGGCCACCTTCGCCACATCTATGGTGCATTCACAGGTAGCGACGCATGAGAGGCAAATACCGCCCAAAGCTTGATTCAGGGTCTCTATCTTAACCGAGATTGTTTCGCCATTGTGAAGGACAGCGGGATCAATCCGAATCTCAGGTATGTTTATCCACAAGCGGCTTCGTTTGTAGAGTACATCATCCGCAGTAATTTCGTAGCCTGCATCCACGCCGGTGATTAATGTCACAGCCCGGTTACCAGACGGGACCGCGCAGGTAGTTCCGCCGATGAGTGAAGTTACTTCAGTCGCCTGATCAGACTTATAGAATTTTCCGGGTCCAAAATAACGGGTGTAGGCTGTTGCGGCACAGGTGTCTGCCAGGGTAGAATACATCCCGAATTGTATATTAGCCGAAGCGGGTTGAGACCAGTAGGCCCCTCTTTCCCCAGTCTGGCCATCAACCAAGATTGTCATCCTGACCCCGATTCTGTGGTGCTCGAGAAAGCTTGTAGCGGCGATCGCGCAATTACAGACACTGAAGATCGCCCTGTATTTCCCTGTTCCTCGACTGTTTGCTTGATATGTACTCGTAGTTTCATAATCAAAGGAACTACAACTGCCTCCTGCCTCTCCCGGTCCAACACTTCCGACGAGGTCAGCCTCGGGGCAACTGGAGCATATAGGTATCAATTGGGCAAAGGCGCCTGTGCTAAAATCGAGTAACCCCGCCACTAAAGTAATTAAAACCAATAGTTTTTTCACTTTTACCATTATCTCTTTCTGGTAATTATTTGGAAACAACATCAATGATTACGGATGAAGGATTAAACCGCTACGCGGTAGATCTGAAACCCTGCAATAGTGCAAAATAATGGTGAGCATCCTGGCCATAGAAAGGCTGCCCTTCCGACGGGCAGGCAATCTCACCGGAATTATTGTAACACTTGGTTAGTCCAGTGTCGGGGATGGGCCAACCGTGAACATTGATGGCAAGGCTGAGCAGAAGGACTATGAGAACCCAGGTCTTTGTTGCTTTCATCATTACACCTCTTAAGAAGCGGCTTGACTGCCGTCTAAAAGGTCTGACGCTGATGGACACTCAAGATATAGAATCCAGCGTATTCGTTGGCACCGGCTCTTCAGAGAATCGGACGTCGGAATCTTCTTTATTAATACCATAATTATCTAAAAATCGACATCATTTATTTCCGATTGAAATCAAGCCTTTTCTTCAAGGACGCCGGTTTACTGACTTCAGGAAGTTGTTCGTACCCTCCTCAATCTGCAATTTTAACTGTCCACCTGTGCAAGTTTCGACCCGAAGTCATCAAAATGCTTCTTAGATCCAGCATCAACACTTGTATTTGTAAGGGCAAGTGCTGTCTATAAACCTTTTTCTGTTGCCCTCCTAGTCAATAGTTTGTATGATATCAACGTATGCGGTCTTCGCAAGCGGTCTTGGTAAGGATAATACAAGGAGTTAATTAAAAGAGCAAGGGGTATGGCAACTGGGATATGGTGAAACGGTGCATACTGTTCATGTGTTGTGTAATGCTGGTGTCAGCCTGCGCATCTAAAAGGCCACCGGTCTTGAAACCACCGGAATCCAGGCAAAAGGCGTATCAAAGGCCCTATACCGTGCTTGGCAAACGGTATGAGCCGCTGCAAACCCACGCGGGGTTCGTTCAGACCGGCATCGCAAGCTGGTACGGCGATGATTTTCACGGCAAAAAAACGAGCAACGGCGAGACGTATGATATGCATGCCATGACCGCGGCGCACAAGACGCTACCTCTCGGTGTTTTCGTCAGGGTGAGGAACACTGCCAACCGCAATGAGGCCATCGTGCGTGTCAATGACCGGGGGCCGTTTGTAAAAGAAAGGATCATCGATCTGTCCTATTCAGCGGCCAAGGCGCTCGGAGTTGCTATTGCGGGAACAGCGCCGGTGAGAATCGAGGCGCTGGGGTACATGGGAAGCGACCAAGGTCAGTATACAGCACTGGAGAACTATGATTCCGGCAATTATACCGTCCAGATAGGTGCGTTTACCGATCCCGAGAATGCAGAGAGGCTTTCCGGTGAAATGAAGAAGGTATATGGTTTCTCGGAAATTCGATCAGCATGGGTGAAAGGGGAGCACTTCTATCGCGTATATGTTGGCAAACATGCGTCGTTAAGGTCCGCTGAAACGGCAGAGCAGAGCCTTGAAGAGCATGGATATCCAGGCAGCTTCGTGGTGTCACTCGACTAATGGCATCTGAACTGTGCGAATCATTACCCCTCTCGCGCAGAAGGGCTGTCCGATCCATGAACAGATTTTCAGCAGCTACGAGACCGTACGTTTCAATCCGAATTCAATAGACCCGCCAGACAAGTGACACCAAAGCTTTATATTTGTAAGCAGTTGAGTAAACTAATGAAAATGACATGTACCAATCCTTGACGCCACATAAAAGGCTTCAGCATGACCCAATACGTTCACAGCTCCGATCACCTCGTCAACGCTTCATGAGGTGCGACGTAATGGCTGCAAGGCACCATTCCAGGCTGTATTTGGATCCGTGCTTCTGCCATAGGAGCAGCAGCATTTCAAGAAGAGCCAACCCGGCCAATCCGGCCAACAATGCGGGAAATGCTCCCATCAGCGTGGAGATAGCATTGCGGCCGGTGATCTGCGCCACGATCATCAGCGGCCACCCGATCATCAGGTAGTGCAGGAAATAGAACGTCAGGGAGAACCGGCTGGTTAGGACATACAAACGAACGAGGAAACTAACGCGGGAGGGGTCCTCCTTCCGAACGTCATAGAAGAAATACAAACCGCTCAACACGATCAGGGCCATGCCCATCTGGAAATTGATCATCGTGAACGAATCGGGATAGAAGCTGAGGGGCGAGATGAAATCGCCGCCGACGGAGGAACCGGGACGGAAGAGGCTCGCATACGCGCCCCCGAGGCCCAGGCAGACAAACAGCACCCCGATGATCACGAGGAAGGGCAGGTCGTTCTGAATTCGACCGCTCACGATGCGCCTGCCGAGGACGAACCCAACCAGCGGGAAGAGGGACCACGGCAAGAGGGGAAATTCTCCGGCGAAAAGGAAGCCCAGAAGAACATTCTGCAGTTTCCAGACCACTGTGAATTCGGACACCGGATCCACCAGGATCCCCGGGAAATAGTACGATATGACGTGAACCTGCACGAACGGTCCGCCCCACACCGACGCGAAGTCGATGCCCGCACGCAACCAGGGAGTGGCTACAGCGATGAAAAGACTCACGGCCAGAATCAGCCAGGAGGGCAGGAATCGGCAGAAGAACAGGATCACCGTCATCGTCCCCATGAGGGTCAGGATGTCCCACTTCCATATCTTGCCGGGTCCCCACGTTAGGGCCAGCATGAGGATACCAACCAGGAATATGTATCCGCCGCGGATGAGCGCCCGTTTGAACAGCGGGAGCGGCTCGTCGGTCCGCTTGTCCGCCGACAGCACCTGACTCATGCTCATCATCATCAGAAAACAGGGCGCCCCCCAATCGCCGAGCAGATGGCTGAGGATAAAGTAGGGCCAGGTACTCGCCGCCGCGCTGTCCCCGAAATAGATCATGAAGTGGACGAGCACCATACACATCAAGGCAAAGCCCCTCATGACGTCGATCGATAGAATGCGGTTCATAGATCTGTATCCCTCGTCATAAACAGCCTTTCATCACGCATTGAGTTGTCTCCTCAAGCCCTCTCTCATCCAGCCGTCAACATCGGTTTGTCACATTACCTCGTTCGCCAGTTCCTCGGAGCCGGTTCTGAGCCGAATCGCCGCGACAACCTCTGAAAATCATCTTCCAGTGCCGCGTAACGGAAGACGTTGGTGTCAACGTCTTTATAGCATCACTCCTTATTTTTTCATTATTAAAAACAGAGGCCGCGATATCCTTGACCGGATCCGCGTTGATGGAACCATCGCCTCCAGGTAGGGGGTGATGAGCCTTTCAGACCATCGAAGCGACCGATTGGGAGGAGCGAACCGATTTTCAGCTTGACAGGCCCGGCAAATTCATATAGATAAACCAGCCTATTTCACAAGACTGAAGAAGGAGGACGTTTTTTGGCAACACACAAATCCGCAGAGAAGAGAAGCAGGCAGGCCGTGAAGCACCGCGAACGCAACAACGCCGTAAGGTCGAGCATCAAGACCGGCGTGAAGGCCGTTGTGGAGTCCGTCGAGACGAAGGATCCGGAGGCGGCGAAGGCTGCCCTGGCCAAGGCCGTTCCTGCGATCGCCAAGGCAGCGGCGAAGGGCGCTTTCCACAAGAAGACCGCCTCGCGCAAGATCTCCCGGCTGACGAAGCGAGTCAACACCCTGAAAACCTAACTTTCCTTACGCGAAACCGGACATCATTTAATGCCCTCGCGACTGTGCTCCCGGCCGGCCTGACGAGGGCATTTTTTACCGTATCGCACACCGGAAGGTTCTATACCCTCTCCTTGAATTCCGTCCCCAAAAGCCCCTCGTGCCTGACCATCAAGATAACAATGATGATGAGGAAGGCGAGGGTGTTCTTAAAGGCAATGGTGATATAACCTCCAGCCAGGCTTTCGGCCACGCCGAGGATAAGACCGCCCAGAACGGCCCCGGGCAGGAATTTGAGAAACTTTTTCCAGATTGAGAAAGGGCACATTCGTTAGTTTGCGCCAGTGTGGTTGTTAGCCTGCTTTGTCAATCGATGACTATGGGGTCATTTCCTCTCCTTCAAATACAAATCTTGGCATTGGAACTTCGGAACTTTTTACCGAATACCCGGATGAAATGTGCAAATACCTTCAGTTCGAAGCCTTTGGAAATAAGCGTTTGCAGCGACCACAACATCTTCGCGGTGCGTGGCTGCGTACATACCAAAATGAACCGACATATCTGGACTGGTATAGTTTCTTTTTGCGAAAATACCTATTGACGGAGCCATATTATTTATGCATACTAATACATACAAAATAGTTGATTGAAAGGAGAGTGCCTAATGAGAACAACACTTAACATAGAAGATAAACTGTTGGATCGGGCGGCCACTATGACCGGCGTTGTTGAAAAAACCGCACTGGTCAGGCTTGGCCTTGAGGCCCTTATTGCAAGAGAAAGTGCTCGTAGGCTCGCTACGCTGGGGGGAACAGAAAAAAAATTAAGAGTACCGCCCCGCAGAAGAATCTAAAGAGGCATAAAATGGTCCTTGTGGATACGTCGGTCTGGGTAGCACACTTTCGAGAAAGCAATTCCGGGCTTGCATTGCTCCTAAATAGCGGTCAGGTGTTCTGTCACCCTTTAGTCGTTGGGGAATTGGCTTGTGGAAATCTGGAACAAAGGTCGGAAATCCTCTCTCTCTTGCGTGCATTGCCCTCAGTAGTTGTGGCTGAACACAATGAGGTGATCGATTTCATTGAGAACCAACGCCTGATGGGGAAAGGTCTGGGGTTTATCGACATGCATCTGATAGCGTCCGCCCTCATGAGCAGGGTCAACCTTTGGACATTCGACAGGAAAATGAATCAATTTGCCGCGCTTCTGGGGTTAGCACATTAAATCAATGGCGGAGAATTATCTGTATCCCCGCTATCGTCACCGGGCAGATCGAGCGGACTCAACCGGTTTCTCCTCGCAGCCCGGCACAGCTATTCCGCTTGACTGCACTCATTCAGTTCAAATACAAGTCGTTGGTTTCGGTAAGCGGTCCTGTCCGCTGAATACGATTTGAAATATGCAGGATGGCCATATCTTTTCATCTGGTATCAAATCTATGTGAACTCCCCATTTGCATCGTCCCATTATTCTTCATCCATCTGGTCCACCTGGGATGTATAATCACCGACAACCCCAAAGACCTCAAAACAATGAATATGGAGGTGGACCATGACAGCACAAGAGGCAATAAGGTTGTTCAATAATTATCTCCAGTCCAATCACAAACAACGAACAATCGACAGTTATGATTATCTGCTCAGCAGGTTTGAAAGAATTTACGCTGAAAGAGATTTGGATTCCATTGGTCCCGATGATATCTATACCTTTCTGGAATCGCAAACACATGATCTTGCCAAATCAACCCGAAGGCTCAGGTATGCTCAGCTAATTCCATTTCTAAATCATTTATGATATAATAGTCGCATATCCATGAGGAGGTGTGGCTATGGCGAGGAAGGCGAGAGGCAGAGATTTATTGGAGCAGGCCAAAGGGTGTTTATCGAAGGCCAAGACAGCAGAAGAGTT
>JAPLJX010000135.1:18645-21800 GCA_026388375.1 Deltaproteobacteria bacterium | reverse complement strand
GGCTATGCGCATGATGTGCGATGCCTATCTGCTCGATGCCGCCAGTCTCGGTTCGCCAGGACTTGATGGAATCAAGTGGCTCGTGCCGGTGCGCCCCGGCGACACCCTGCGCGTGCGCTTTACGGTGTTGGAAGCACGCCCGCTGGAGAGCAATCCTACCGCGGGGATGTTGCGTTCGCACTGGAACATCTTAAATCAGAAGGACGAGTGCGTGGCTGAAATGGAAGGCTACGGCATGTTCAGGCGTCGTCCGGTCCAATAGGAAATATCCCGTGCCGAAAATTGAAATCGAGAGCCTGGCCGCCTTGAAGAACCGTAGCGGCGATGAAATAGCCATCAGCGACTGGCTAACCGTATAAAATCCCTAACCAAGAGGAGGGTAACATGTCTAATCCTTATTCCGGAAAACCATGGCTAAAGCACTACGACACACACGTCCCGGCAAACCTGACCTACCCCTGGGTATCATTTGTCGATATGGCAAAGAAATGCTTCAAAGAAGTGCCCGACAGGGCAGCTATGATCTATATAGACACAGTCATCACTTTTAAAGAACTGGATAGCCTGTCTAACAGGTTCGCCAGATTCCTGCTTGAAAAAGGCATAAAACAGGGCGATGTCATTGGCCTGAACATGCCCAACATGCCCGCTTTCCTTATCTGCTTCGTTGGCTGGGTCAAGCAAGTCCCAGTGTTCCTTATTCACCTTTTTCAGCGTGAGCTCCCCTGCTCACCGAAACCGAATTGGAGCATCAGCTTAACGATTCGGGAACCAAGGTGCTGGTTACCTTCGATGTCAACCTGGCGCGCGTCAATGCGGTAATCGCCAAAACCCGCGTCAAAACACTGGTAGTCGCCGGAATTTTCGACTTCATGGGGCCGGTGGACTGGAACGCACCTGCAGGAGAGCCAAAACGACAGGATGGCATCGACGTATATAACCATATCGACATCTTAAAGAAATACCCGGATAAGGAGGTCGATGTCTGGATAGACAGGGATTCTTCCTGCCTGATGCAATATACAGGCGGTACAACGGGGCCATCTAAGGGAGCCATACTCACAAACAGGAACATTTCGCACCAGGTTATGCAGTGGGTGACATGGACAGAAGCCAAGATAGGTGAAGAGTTGGGTATTTCTGCTTTCCCGCTCTTCCACCTTGCCGGCCTGCTCTACGCATATGTGGGTCTTTCCATAGGTATGACCCAGGTGCTTATTCCCAACCCCAGGGACGTAGCTTTTATTATAAAGCAGATCGCGAAATATAAGCCTACTGTAGTAGCGAATGTTCCAACTTTATTCATTGAAATGATGAAGATTGAAGATTTTCAGAAAATGGATCTCTCATTTGTCAAGTTCTACGCCAGCGGCGCCGCACCTTTCCCTGCCGAGCGGATAAAACAATTCTACGATATAGTAGGAGAGAATAAACTGGTCGAGGTTTACGGCATGACGGAGACCAGTCCGCTGATAACGGCACAGCCTTTTATCGGCATGAAGAAAGTAGGCTCAGTGGGCCTGCCGCTGCCGGATACTGACGTCAAGCTGGTAGACCCGGCCACCGGGGAGATCGCCAACCTGGGTGAACCGGGAGAACTCTGCGCCCGCGGCCCGCAAATCATGCCGGGCTACCATAACCAGCCTGAAGAAACAAAACATGCTATCCGCGACGGCTATATGCATACCGGTGATGTGGCCACCATGGACGAGGACGGATTCTTCTATATCGTTGACCGGCTTCAGGACATGGTCAGCGTCAGCGGCCTCAAGGTCTTCACACGCGAGTTGGATGAAATCATAGCACAGCATCCTGATGTCGCTATGGGAGCCTCAGTAGGTATACCTGACCCGGACCGTGATTTCACCGAGATAGTGGCAACAGCCATTGTGCTCAAGCCCGGTATAGAAGCGGATGATAAAGCAAGGCAGAGCATTATCAGCTTCCTCAAGGAAAGGGTCGCTCCCTATAAAGTACCCAAGAAAGTCGTTTTTATGGATGATCTGCCTCTCAGCGCCGTGGGCAAGGTTCTCAAGCGCGAACTCAGGGAGATACTGAAACCGAAAGGATAACCTGTGCTGTAGGGACGCGCCTATATTGACCTTATAGCCAGTGCCCTGTGGGCCTCATAAAGGAGGGCAAGGTGAGAGGATCTCTGGAAAAGCGGCGTGATCTGGGATTGTGGCTTAGGGAAAGAAAATAAAGTGCCATAGGACAGGATTTATTAGAGAGGCTGAGTAAGAATAACGATAGCGGGTTGAAAGGTGCATTTTTTCGGGAGTGTTTTTCCCCGATAAAGGATGTGTTTGCTCCTTCCTGTAGTCAAACATTTGGTAAAGTTGACGGGTATCCAACATTTCGAATGGTAAGCAGTGCCTAATGAACCAAACTACTCCTGGCAAATAACTCTTGACAAGCCTCTTGATTCTGCTAGCCTATCTATAATTACTGGAAGAGAACTGTCCATGATTGCTTTTGCTTCGCTTCATAAAAGGAAAACACTGTTTCTCGTTATTCTTTTTATTGCTTTTTCTGCTTTCACGGCGGACATCTTGGATCTGCGAGAAGAACTTCGCATTCTCTCTTACCCTTATAGCAGTCTGGATAATGACATCTCGACCGGTTTAATAAGTAACCATCCATTCGAACTGGAGCAGATTGTCGCAGTACCCTTCGTTCAGCGGAAGGCAGCGTTTAAAATCTCATTTTTGCATCTATTGCCCTACGGTTATAGGGCACCTCCCTCCTGGTCTTAGAACCAACCTTTTCCCCGGTAATCCGCACCGGTCCTCAGAGTAGATCAACCCAATTTCTGGCAGTTGAAATATAGCTTCCTGAAACAAAGCATACGGCGATTCTGGCAGAGATCTACCCTTAATTGAAGTAATTTTCTTGAAAAGGAGAGCTTCAAATGAAAAGTAAGCGTTGGAAAAAGATTGGCATTATTATCTCATTTCTTGCCGTTGCCGCATTCGCATTAAGCGGTTGCAGCGGTAGCGACGGCGCAACCGGCGCCCCCGGCACCAGCACAGGAGTTGTTTCAGGTGTTGTCACCTCGGATGGAACTCATGCTTTAACTGGAGTCGTTGTTTCCAACAATCTGACTTCCACAACTGCGACATCGGACGGCACCGGAAACTATTCGCTGACACTTC
>JAPLJX010000135.1:518-18632 GCA_026388375.1 Deltaproteobacteria bacterium | reverse complement strand
CTTCCGGTCGGGGTCTATACGCTGACCTTTACCAAGACCAACTACACCGCCGGTACGGCCACCGTCAGTATCATTGCCGGCGCCACCAGCCCGGTGAAAACGAACGTGACCCTTGCCGCCACTGCGGCGGGCAAACCCTCGGTAGCCATCACTGCCGCTGCCAACGAAATCGGCTTTGACCAGACGACTACCGTTACGGCAACTGCCACAGCCCCCAGCGGCGGGACAATCTCTTACTCCTGGTCCGGTACGGATGCCGCCTCAACCACCAATACGGCGACGGTGAGGACCCTGACGTTTGCGAAGGCGATGGGAGGGACGGCGGCCCCCGCGACCGATCCGGGCGGATACATTGTCGCCTATGTGCAGGAAAATCGTTTTGGCGTCTTGCCGATCATTCCCGATACCAAAGGGGGTAAGACCGCCACGGTTACCGCCAATGACGGCATGGGGCAAAGCACCAGCGCCTCTGTAACCGTTTACGCCGCCGGCATCTCGGCCGGCCTGAAGAACGTCCCCCTCGGCGTGCCGGTCTATCTGAACAGCGGGCACGCTACTTCCAATACCTGGACGATCACATCGGCGCCAACCGGTTCTACGGTAGCAACCGCGACCCTCAAGAACGCAACCACCCGGAACGCTTCCTTCACACCCGACAAAGCCGGCAAGTACACGGTAGCAGAGGGCGCCAATACAATGGACATTTACGCCGGCACCTGGGTGGGCGCGATTTCCGGCGGCACGGAAGACGCCAACGGACTGCCGTCGGTGACGCCTAATCCCAATTTGTGCACGCTATGCCATAACGGGGTATTGACCATGAATGGCATTACCGTCCCCGCCGTATTTCCGGACTGGGCGAAAACCCCCCATGCAACCTTCTATGCCACCGGCCTGAATGGCCTTACGAGCAATACCGGCAGTTGCACCAGTTGCCATACGGCGGGTTACGACGATTCGCCGCTTGCCGTCAACGGCGGCTATGACGATCTTGTTACCCAAACAGGCTGGGTATATCCTTCGACACGCCAGAAAGGCAACTGGGCGGCCATGTGGGCCGATGCGAAGGGCAAAGTGGTCGCGCCGATGACCAACATCCAGTGCGAAAACTGCCATGGGCCGAACTCGGATAATACGGCGCACAAATCCACCAGGACCGCCACCACCTTTACCTGGGGTCTGCGGACCACTCTAAGCTCGGAAATGTGTGCCACCTGCCATGCCTCCGGCACCGGCCATCACAATTACTCCGAGTGGAAGACGCTTGATCCCGATACGGGATATGGCCATTCCAATCTAACGACCGCTATAAGCGAATCCGGCAGCGCTTCCTGCGCCCGCTGCCACACCGGCCAGGGATATCTGACCTATCTGAGCCAGCTTAAGGCCGGCAACATCGGCAGTCTGGCCGGCACACTGAGCAACATCGTAACTGCGGCGAATGCGCAGCCGATTACATGCAGCACCTGCCACGATCCGCACGACGCCAATATCGGCGGTCAGCTCAGCACCGCATCGGGAGTGCCAACGTCTACCCATTTGCGCGTCTTTGGCGAAACAGACCTTCTCCCCTCGGGCTTCTCCGTTTCCGGTATGGGGACGGGGGCGATCTGCTTCACCTGTCACAACAGCCGCAATGCCGCACGGACCGGTTCCACGACGCTGACCTATCTCCACGAAGACGGTGAAACCTACAACCCAGGTACCGGGATAGGTAACCCCACGGGATACTCGGCGCCTCACCAGGCCGCTCAGGGCGACGTTATTGCCGGACGCAACGCCTATTTCATGGGAACCAGTCTGCCCATGGTGTCCAAGCACGCGAGCGTGGAAGATGCCTGCGTCGGCTGTCATATGAAGCTGAACCCGCAGACCCACCTGTCACACGGTGCAGTTGCTACCAGCACCCACGCTTGGTATATCCTTGACAAGGACAAGGGAACGCTCTGTGCAAACTGCCACGGTGCAACAAACGGCGAAGCGCTTGTCGCGTCCATCGAGGATCTCCTCACACAGGTTAGCGCTAAAATGGCTTCGTCCGTGAAGACCAAACTGAACGCCGCTACTGCATTAGCTCCGCTTTACTTCAACAGCGTCTACCCGCTCGATGCGAACGGTGTGACGGTCAAGAATTTGGCTGGTGCGGAGATTACAACCAATTTCACTTATGACGGCACCAACAAGTATACAAGCGTCTCCGTTGGTGAGGTCCACGGTCAGATTGGCTTCATCTACAAGCTGACAACCCCGGTCACCGTAACGGTCGCTGGTGTGAATTACACCTTCTCCTCTTTTGAAGTCGGGATGGGGTCGATTTTCACTGACGCGCCCATGACTGTGGTCGCCTACACCCTGTCCGGTAATCTTGTGCGTGCCGGCTGGAACTACTTCCTGATCGAGGGCGACCAGAGCAAGGGCATCCATAACCCGTCCTTTGCCACGGCCGTACTCAACAACACCTTAAGCAAAGACCTTTCCAACTAAGAAGTTTTCAGATTGGGAATGCCTCTCCCCGAAGAGGGGGGAGGCATTCCCTCCTCTCTTAAATTCCATTCCTCTGGTCAAAAGTATTGACGGATATATCACCCTTTCTTTCCATAATCCTCACTTCAGATGAATATCGACCGATGAACAGTTGTAGGTGTTGCCAATGACCGGCATATTTCCTCATTTCCCTGGTCGCTCCTGCGCGTTACGGAGGGAAAGCTGCAACGCAAGCGCATTTGACGAGAATCTCTCTTTCAATAATGGGTAATCTCTCGGCACAGTAAAGGGCGTTTCATAGGTAGGTGAACGAGAGAAGAAGTACGCAAGAACCGGATGAACCAGATAAGAGATGATGCCAATATTGCTGAATTTACCGCGTCCAAAATCCCTGCGGGTCGTAGCGACGGACGATCGTCAGTTCTTCTGCCGTCGGTGACTCTGTTTCGTGCACATCCTCCGCAACGCGCAAATCCCAGCCCGTCTCTGCGCGAACCGACGCGACAGATTGTCCCGGATGATACGACCGCAGCACAGCCTCAGACGATTCGAAACCGAACACACACCGTGTTGTGATGATAGCGCTGGGGCCGCCATGCCTCAGACCGACGCGTTCGCGCCACCCCTGTCCGTCACCGAAACCCGGCGAAGTAATATAATCCACGCGCTCTACCATGCGGCGCTTTTCATGAGCCATGATCACAACAAACCGCCTCGACAGGCCGGCAATGTCCGCCGCGCCCCCGCTCCCGGGCAGTTTCGTCTTCGGCGATTCCGGGTTGCCCAGGTACGATGTATTCAAGTTGCCGAAGCGATCCAGTTCCGCGCCGCCGATAAACCCCAGATCAACTGCGCCCCGCTGGAGCAATCCCATCATGTTGATCATCCGCGTCGCCCAGAGCGCGCCGGCAATGTTCGGTGGATCGCCCATCGTGTAAAGCAGCTCGGGCGCCGGCGTATCACGCACCAAACCACATTCAAACAGGCCGACCGCGTTCGGCGCATGCATCTGTTTGGCAAGCGCAAAGGCAATCAACGGCAGGCGCATTCCCGTGAAAACGATTTCACCGTCCCGGATCTCGCGCGCAGCGGCGGCAACCATGATCTCCTGGGGCGTATAATCCATCTCAGTACCCATAATCGACGGGCGCGGCATAGCGATGCTCTTTCAACTGCAAGCCTTGCCGGCGCTCTCGACCCAGTTTCTGAAAATACTCTGCACGGTCCTTCACATCGGCCACCCATTTGCCCATCCATTCGGCATTTCCTTCCACCGTTCGTGTTGCACGATGATACTCGTGGTAATATTCATGATCGCGATTGTAATACCCCTGCACCGGCGATGGATGCGCGCCGCCCGGTTCGCGGACGACCGCGCATACCTTGAAACTGGGCGCAAGCACGCGATTGGGATCGCTGACGATGATTTGATGCGGGACAACTTCTTCCGCGACGATGATGATGCGTTGGCTTGCGAGCGCAGCCTCTTCGCTGATGCCCAGATTTCCCCACGCATGCGCATTCCCGTTCTCATCCGAACGCTGAACGTGCAGGATGGCCACGTCGGGTTGCAGCGACGGAACCAACAGGATTTTTTCACCCCCGAAAGGCGATAGGGATTGCCTGAATGCCGGATTCGTCCTCAGGATGTCCGTTCCAAGCAACGAATAGGTCGGGATGTAGGGCGCCCCGAGCCCGCCCGCGAGCAGCGAAAGCGAAATGGTGAAATTGCTGTGGTCGATCACCTCAAGCCGATGCGGAATACCCTGTTCGCACGCCCGGCGATAGTTATGTCCCAGTCCCGCGCTCACGTTGCCAACCCACGCCGCGATAACTTTCCGGACGCAACCCGCGCCGATCAGTTGGTCGAAGAGGATGTCGGAAATGGGGCCGATCAGGGTCAAATCGCGCACCTGCCGGCGAATGATTTCGTGCCCCGCGGCAAATGGGATCAACGACTCCAGCGCGGCGCCCATGACCACGCTGGAACCATGCGGCACAAACCGCGCAACGGCGTCGCACATTGTCATTATTTTAGACATCTGTGGCGCCTGCTAATCATCCAACTTTTTATATAGATTGATAAAATTGCTTCGCTCAAAGCCGAGAGACTTGAAGAAAGAAAGCAGATCTCCCCAATCCCACCGGGAGGCCGTAAAAATTTCGTGGATTCCCTTCTGTCGGTAGGCGTCAAAAAGCTGATTCGCCAGGGCTTGGCCGATCCCTTTTCCCATGTACTGGGGCAACACCCCTACATTCTTGATCCAGCCCCCCTGATCGAGTCCGAAGCTGTTGGTCATCAGCTCGCTGATCAAAAAACCAACCACCCGCTTATCCGCTACCGCCACCAGGCTGATATTCCCCTCTTTTTTTATATGTTCCTTCAGAATGGCGATTTTTTCAGCGGTGACTTTCTGGCGGATGATAATTCCCTGAATGGCGACCACTTGGGGCAGATCTCTTGCCGTCAATTTCCTTATCTTAAATAAGACCTGATCCTTGTTTTTCATGACTAATCGATCCTGATAATTTTAACATGCTTGCCCACCCATTCCGGGGGCAGATAGACCCGACCGCTATTTCCGCTTTGTTTGACCTCTTTTTCGATCATTTCCTCACCAAAGACCTCGAATTTGACGCTGAAAGGCTTATAACCCTTCCCTTCCGTGGAAGCCGGATCTCGGGGAATTTTTTCTTTTTTCTGAGAAATCATCGCGTTTCGGTTCCGGGTTGTAGAATATTAAGACTGGCGTCCCATGGACTTGTTTTAACCAGAATTGAGGATAAGAGATGCAATCCTGCATGTCAAGGAGATTTTACCGCAGGTGATGCTATCATGTACGCCAGAACGGAGAAAAGGGGGTTTCTGAAGGATTGGTAAAGGTTTTTTCTGCCGGGAGTTTTTTCCGGGAGTTTTTTTCTTGACAAAAGGTTGCATAGCTGTATTATAGCTCCGCTTAGAAATACTGCGGCTTATTGCTTTCGCCGTTCCAGTCATCAAAAGAACTGCAGCATTTTTCATCTACCAAGGAGGAGACCTATGGCCGATCTCAGTTGGATACCCAGAGAATCGAATGACAAGAATCATTACCTCTGGGGGGAGGAGCACTTCGGAACGGAAGCGCCATCCGTCATTTACGAAAAAAGGCCCATCCTGGACCCGGAGGGGAAGGCCGTGGAAGGGCTCTATTCCGCCTGGATCATTCTCAATAATCCCAAACAGTTCAACTCTTACACCACAGGCATGGTGAAGGGTGTTATTGCCGGATTCCAACGGGCTTCGGTGGACAGCTCGGTAGTGGCCGCCGTTTTTACGGCCGTGGGCGACAAGGCCTTCTGCACCGGCGGCAATACCAGAGAGTACGCTGAATACTATGCTGGCCGGCCCAATGAATACGGCCTCTACATGGACCTCTTCATCGCGATGGTGGATGGCATCCTCGGCTGCAAAAAGCCCACCATCTGCCGGGTAAACGGCATGCGGGTGGCGGGCGGGCAGGAGATAGGCATGGCTTGTGATCTGACGATCACGAGCGATCTGGCGATTTTTGGCCAGGCTGGTCCTCGTCATGGCTCCGCGCCGGACGGCGGCAGTACCGATTTCCTTCCCTGGATGCTGCCGATGGAGCTGGCGATCTGGAACTGCATCTCCTGCGAGCTGTGGAGCGCATACAAGATGAAGAGGCTGGGTCTCCTTTCCAAGTGTATGCCGGTCATTCGAGACGGAGGAAAGTGGATTCGCAACCCTGCAGTCGTTACGGACAGTTATCTGGAGGACGGGGAGATCGTTTACGGTGAGTTCAAAGCCGGTGAAGAGGCGAAAAAGGCTCGCGAATACATCAATAATGCAAAGACAGACTTCGCTCTGGTGGATGCCGAGGTAAACAAAATACTATGGACATTCACGAACCTCTTCCCCGGCTGCCTGATTAAAAGCACCGAGGGTGTGCGCCTGAAGAAGAAATTTTTCTGGGACCAGACCAAGGTCATCAACCGGCACTGGCTGGCAGCCAACATGGCCACAGAGGCGAATCTCGGCTTCACCGCATTTAACACGAAAAAGATCACAGGCAAGGATACCATCGATTTTATCGAGTATCGCCGCCTTCAGGCACATGGAGCGGCATTTGATACGGATTTTATGGCCGCTGTGCTGCCTGGCCCCAAGAAGGAATAAAAGCTGCCGCTGGCCGTCTCGAAGGCCATTCAGACGCAAAACCAATGAGGACGGCTTCGTAAAAAGGCTGCAGGCAAGGCGCGCGAATCCTAAGGAATGAGGCGTACTTTGGCGTACGCCGCAATGACGAAGGATGAAGCGCAACGCAGCATCCGGCCTTTTTACGAAGCCGTCAAGGAGGGATGAACATGTCGTTTCAGTATATCAAGACGGACCATGCAAAAGGCTTGGCGCGGATTACCCTGGCCCGTCCCAAGCACAATGTGCTCAACATCGAAATGATGAAGGAGCTGAACGCGGCCCTTTAATCAGTCGCAACGGATGCGGGCCTGAATTGCGTGGTCCTCTGCGGCGAGGGGCCGAGCTGGTGCGCGGGCGTCGATGTGGGAGAGCATCGCCCCGAAATGGTTGCGGAGATGATGGGCGCCTTCAACGGCATCTTTGAAACCATGGAAAAAATGGAGGTGCCGCTGATCGCCGCGGTGCACGGCCCCTGCCTGGGAGGCGGCATGGAGCTGGCCATTGCCTGCGATATCATTGTTGCCTCATCCAAAGCCACTTTTGGCCAGCCGGAAATACGCCTTGGATTTTTCCCTCCTTACGCGGCTATACGCCTTCCTCAGCTTGTAGGGACCGCCAGGACCATCGAGATTTGTGCAACAGGCAAGATATATTCCGCCGACGAGGCCAAGGCCCTGGGTCTGATCAGCCAAGTAGCCGGAGAGGAAGCGTTTGGCGAGGCCGTGGAGAGCGTCGCGGGCAGCCTGCTTCTGAGCAGCCCGCTCATTATCCGACTCAACAAACGCGCCGTGAAAGGGCATATCGGCATGGCCTTTCCCCAGGCCCTGGCGAAGGTAACGGACCTGTTCCTGAACAGACTCATGAAAACAGAGGATACGCTGGAGGGGATCAATAGCTTCTGTGAAAAACGCAAACCGGACTGGAAAAACAGATAGGTCCGCAATAATAACCCTATTCGCCCTTATGGCGCCTTGTCGGGCATGAGGGCCTTGACCAGGGCATCCGTACCTGCATATCGCGTAAGCATCGTAAGGGGGCCGCATGAGTAAAATCAACAAGATTGGTGTTGTGGGCGCCGGCAATATGGGCAGCGGTATTGTTCAGAAGATCGCCCAGGAAGGCCTCGATGTCGTCATGGTGGATACCGGGGATGAATTTGTCAAGCGGGGCATGGACAATATCAGACGGCTGCTCCGGGAAGGGGCGGAAAGGAAGATTTTCCATCCGGACGATATCGGCCGCATCCTGTCCCGCATCACCGGAACCACGGACCTTCAGGCGCTGGCGGATGCCGATCTGGTGATCGAAGCGGTCTTCGAGGATAAGGGAGTCAAGACCGATATCTTTAAACGGCTGGACGGCATCTGCATGGATAAAACCATCCTTGCCACCAATACATCGAGTTTCTATGTCCGTGAATTTGCCGAAGCGACATCGCGGCCGGACCGGGTCATCGGGCTCCATTATTTTTATCATCCCGCAAAAAACCGCCTGTTGGAGGTTATCCCCCACGGAAAAACATCATCACAAACCATCGACCGCGCGCTGCTGGCGGCCAAGTTGCACGGGAAGACCGCCATCCTGGTGAAGGACGCGCCCGGTTTTGCGGTCAATCGCTTCTTCGTCCCTTTCCTGAACGAAGCGGCCCGGATGCTGGAAGAGGGGCTGGCCGGCATACCCACCATCGAGGAGGCGGCAAAGAAGGCTTTCCGAATAGGCATGGGGCCTTTTGAACTAATGAATGTGACCGGCATCCCCATCGCGGTCCATGCCTCGACCACCCTGGGCAATGAACTGGGCCCATTTTACGCGACTGCCGGGATCATGAAGTCGCAAATGGAGAAAAAGGCCAACTGGGATCTTTCCGGCAGCGTGGGAGCAAAGGTCGGCCTGCGCTGGGCGCTTGGGCCCTTTGAGATCATGAACCGATTGGGCATTGAAAAAACCTTTGCCCTGGTCGAAAAAGTGGCAAACAAATATCCCGACTTCCGAATGCCGGGACTGCTGACAAGGCAGCGTCAGTCAGGCCGACCCTTTGCCTTTACACTTGTCAATCTGGCCATCGACAAGGACATTGCCACCATTACCATCAACCGCCCGGAGGCGATGAACGCATTGAATGAAACCGTGGTGGAGCAGTTGGCCGAACGGTTCTCGGAAGCGGAGCAGAATCCCGACGTATCCGCTATCATTTTTCAGGGCGCCGGAAAGGCCTTCGTGGCCGGGGCGGATATCCGCTACTTTATTGAAAAGATCAAGGCCGGGAAAATTGCCGACATCGTCGATTTTACCCGAAAGGGCCATCAGTTGTTCAGGCGGATCGAAGATTCAGATAAGCTGACCATCACACTTCTGGACGGCCTTTCCATGGGCGGCGGAAGTGAACTCGCCCTGGCCTGCCAGGCCATTGTGGCCACGCCGGCAGGCTCTCTCTCCTTCCCGGAAACGGGCATCGGAATCTACCCGGGCCTCGGTGGCATGTTGCGGCTGGGACACCACCTGGGACCGGAACTTGCCAAGTACTACGTCTTAACCGGCGCCGCAATCACCGCCTCTGATGCGCAAGAGCTCGGCATTGTCACCCGCCTTGTCGAGCCCTCTGCCGTGGATGAGGCGATCCGGAACCTGATCCGGGAAGACAGGCCGGTCAAGTATCGCCCGCGGCCGATTCCCGACAGATTTACCCTCTTGCGAACCCTGTTTGGCGCAGAAAACACGGCAATCCTCCTGGAGGGGAAAATCCCGCCGGGCGCGGATGAAGCGGTTGTGTCGAAAATTTTGAAAACGATGGGCAACAAGGCGCCGCTGGCCTTGAAACTGGTCAACCAGATCATTGATCAGCAGGCGAAAGTCTCTCCGGACGAGGGGATCGAGATCGAGCTAGACCACCTGAAGGTGATGTCTCGCCCCTTCCTGTTCCCGGCCCGGGAGAAGTTCTGCTCAAGGTGGCCGGCTGCGGCGTTTGCCATACCGACCTCGGTTTTTATTATAACGGCGTCCGTACCAAAACACCCCTTCCCCTCACGCTGGGCCACGAAATCAGCGGCATCGTCCTGGCTGCCGGCGCCGGCGCCGAGTCCTGGGAAAAGAAGGCGGTGATCGTGCCGGCGGTTTTACCGTGCGGCGAATGTGATGTATGCAGGCGCGGCAAGGGTAATATCTGTGCGGTGCAGAAAATGCCCGGTAACGACATTCCCGGTGGTTTTGCGAGCCACATTGTCGTACCCGCCGGAAGCCTCTGCGAAGTTCCCGTGAATGATCAATACCGGCCGATTTCTACCTCCGGCGTTACACTGGCGGAACTCTCCGTCCTGGCCGATGCGATAACGACCCCCTACCAGTCCATAGTCGAATCGGGCCTGTCTTCGGAAGATACCGTCATTTTTATCGGTATCGGCGGCGTCGGCGGCTTCGGGGCGCAGATTGCCCATGCTTTCGGAGCTTTGGTCGTAGCGGTGGACATCGACCCGGACAAGCTGAAGGCTATCGCCCCTTATGTGGATATCACATTCAACGCCTTGGAACTGCCGGCAAAGGAGTTAAAAAAGGCCGTATCCGATTTTGTGAAGAGCCGGAAAAAACGCCCGACGGAATGGAAGATATTTGAGACTTCGGGTACGACGGCAGGCCAGAAAACGGCCTTCGGGCTTCTCACCTATGGGGCATCGCTTCAGGTGGTCGGTTTTACGATGGACACGGTAGAGATAAGGTTGTCCAATCTGATGGCGTTTCACGCCATGGCGCGGGGCAACTGGGGTTGCGTGCCCGAACACTATCCGGCAGTGCTGAAACTTGCACTTGCGGGAAGCGTCAAGATCGCCCCTTTCGTAAAGGTCTTCCCGCTGAGCGAGATCAATGAGGTGTTCGAGATGGTCCACCAAAGAAAAACATCATTGCGGCCCATCCTCATTTCCTGATTGCCGATTGTGCGGTTGGGCCGATGAGATATATGCTTGCGAATATTGGGAACAAATTTTTAAGGGAGGGGACATTGAAAGAACTCATGACAGGAAATGAAGCGCTGGCCTACGGCGCCTATCTCAGCGGTGTACGGGTGGGA
Source organism: Deltaproteobacteria bacterium (assembly GCA_026388375.1). Taxonomy (GTDB): domain Bacteria; phylum Desulfobacterota; class Syntrophia; order Syntrophales; family UBA5619; genus UBA5619. The sequence continues at coordinate 7,890 of JAPLJX010000135.1, read as the reverse complement.
GCGGCTTACCCGGGAACGCCCAGCACGCAGATCATGGAAAAATTTGCGACTTTCCCAGGGGTCTACGCCGAATGGGCCCCGAACGAAAAGGTGGCCATGGACGTCGGCATCGGGGCAGCCTTCGCGGGAACAAGGGCCCTGGTTTCCACCAAACATGTGGGGCTTAATGTGGCGGCCGATTCGCTCTTCTATGCCGTTTATACCGGTTTGAACGCGGGGCTTCTGATTGCCTGCGCCGACGATCCCGGCATGCACAGTTCCCAGAATGAGCAGGATAGCAGAAACTATGCAAAATTCGCCAAGGTTCCCATGTTGGAGCCCTCCGACAGTGAAGAGGCCAGGCAATTTGCCGCCACGGCTCTGGAAATGAGCGAGACCTTTGACACACCGGTCATCGTCCGCTTCGTGACCCGCATCTCCCACTCCTCTTCGGTGGTGGATGTCGATCCTGCCGCGGTTCCTCCTACCGCCAAGGAACACAAACCCTACAAGCGGGAAATCGGGAAATTTGTGATGGTGCCGGGAAATGCCAGACGCCGACATCCGGTCGTGGAGGAACGGATCAAAAAGTTGCGGGAATACGCCGAGTCCACCCCGCTGAACCGGATCGAACCGGGAAATGACGATCTGGGGATCGTGGCCTCCGGCGCCGTCTATCAGCATGCCCGGGAGGTGTTCCCTGAGGCGACTTTTCTCCGTCTGGGCATGGTTTACCCTCTGCCGGAGAAACTGATCCGGGAGTTTGCCGGCCGGGTGAAAAAAGTCCTGGTCATTGAGGAGCTTGATCCGTTCTTTGAAGAGCATATCCGTTTGTTGGGCATTCAGGTTGCAGGCAAGGACGTTTTCCCCATCGTCGGCGAATTCAGCCCCACTCTGATCCGCCAGGCCGCCGTCAAGGCCGGCATTCTTCCGGCGGCAATTTCCGGATCCTCGCCTGCGCCGACGCTTGATATCCCTGTCCGCCCTCCTACCCTTTGCCCCGGCTGCGGCCACCGCGGCATGTTTGCCGTCCTTAAGGAGGCCGGCGTGGCGGTCATGGGCGACATCGGTTGTTACACGCTGGGGGCGGCCTCGCCGCTCGAGGCGCTCCATTTCTGCGGCTGCATGGGCGCGAGCATCGGCGTAGCCCACGGGATGGACAAGGGGGGAGTTCCCGATCGTCATGTCGCGGTCATTGGCGATTCCACGCTCTTCCACTCCGGCCTGCATCCATTGATCAACACCCTCTACAACCAGGGGAAAACAACCACGATCATCGCGGACAACGGCACCACCGGAATGACGGGGCATCAACATCATCCGGGGACCGGGCGTACCCTGCAAAAGCAACCGACCGTGAAGGTCGACCTGGAAAGAATGGTTCGAGGCCTGGGCTTTAATAAGGTTGACGTATGCGATCCCAATGAGATGGATGATTTCAGGAAAATACTGGAAGACCACCTGAAAAGCGACGAGGCCTCGGTGATCATTGCGCGGCGGCCCTGCGCTCTGCAGTCCAGGGAAAAAAGAACGCCTCCCCGGATCGATCCGGAACTTTGCACGAATTGCGGGACATGTCTTGATATCGGCTGCTCGCCCCTCGTTCAGCAGGAGGATTGCGTGAGCATCAACGAAGCGATGTGCACCGGCTGCGGCCTCTGTGTGCAGGTCTGTCCCGCCGAGGCAATCCGTCAGGAAACAAAATAATCCGTCCATAGGAGAGTGAACGTGAAAAAAATAGACTATTTGCTGGCCGGGGTTGGCGGCCAGGGAACCATTCTGGCGAGTAGAATCCTGGCAAGCGCCGGCCTGGAGCTGGGTTATGATGTAAAGACCGCCGAGGTTCACGGCATGGCGCAGCGCGGCGGCAGCGTTGAGAGCCATGTACGCTGGGGGGAAAAGGTCTATTCACCGTTGGTTGAGCATGGCATGGCGGATTACCTCATCGGTTTTGAAATGCTCGAGGCCGCCCGCTGGCTCACCTATCTAAATAAAAACTCGGTAACTTTGATCAACCGTTTTCGCATCCCGCCGCCGCTTGTAAATCTGGGGAAAGCGCGGTACCCGTCAGAAAAAGATATAGAGAATCTGCTACGGTCGGGAGGCGGTGAGGTTAAATGGCTGAATGCCGCGGAAATGGCCGAGGATGCGGGCAATCCGGCCATGGCGGGGGTCGTCTTGCTTGGAGCCCTCTCCAACCTGGTGGGCGGCGGCCAAGAGATTTGGCTGCAGGTGATAAAACACCTGGTTCCGGCGCGATTCGTAGAAATGAACCAGAAGGCCTTTCTCGCGGGCAAGGGCGCCGGCCGGGAATAGCTGCTTTTCACCCCCACCCTAACCCTCCCCCGTCAAGGGGGAGGGGAGCAAGGGGAGGGAGGCGCTCCGGAACCAGACCAAGGTTGACAGGCCGGGAAAAGTGAAATTTCCCCTCCCCCTGCGGGAGGGGATTAAGGGGAGGGGGAAGATTTGCCCGGAGAAACAGAGAGACCGCAGAGGGATCTTCGCTCAACGGCGAAACTGAAGCAGCTCATGGCGGGCCATTTTCATGAGCTGGCCGATGCTTCAATGACCGGCGTCCGAAAGATTGCCTGGTGCACGAGTGTGGGGCCCGTCGAGCTGCTTCGGGGCATGGGTTTTCTGGTCTATTTCCCTGAGAATCACGCAGCCATGCTGGGGGCTTCCCGGATGGCCGTCGAGTCGATCCCCCACGCCAACGCCATAGGTTATTCACCCGATATCTGCTCCTATCTGACTTCGGACATCGGTTCTTTTCTGCGAAAAAAGACACCCCTCACAGCAGCCTACCAGATTGCTTCCGTGCCGAGGCCCGATGTGCTCGTATTTAACACCAACCAATGCCGGGATGTGAAAGACTGGTTTGCCTGGTATGCCCGTGAATTCCAGTCTCCTTTATTGGGGATCCATACGCATCGTGAGCTTGGTGAAATCCGAGAGTATCAGGTCAGCGACATCGCCCGGCAGATAGAGGAGATGGTTCCCGCACTGGAGGAGGTGACGGGAGAGAAATTGCGCCGGGATCGCCTCGAGGAAGTGGTTTCCCTGTCGAGAGACACTTCCCTGCTGTGGAAGGCCTGCCTGGAAATGAACGCCTCCTTCCCCGCGCCGTGGACATTCTTCGATGCGACGATCCACATGGGCCCTGCCGTGGTCGCCCGCGGGACCCGGGAAAGCGTCGGGTATTATGAAGCGCTTCTGGAGGAACTCCAGGAGAGGGCCGCTGCCGGTATTGCCACTGTAACGGGCGAAAGGCACAGGTTATACTGGGAAGGCATGCCCATCTGGGGGAAACTGCGGTCCCTCTCGGAGCAATTCAGCGCGCTTAACGCATCGGTGGTGGCATCCACATATTGCAATAGCTGGATTTTCGATCAGCTCGATCCGGCGGACCCTTTCGAAAGCATGGCCAGGGCTTACACGGAACTGTTTATCGTCCGGGATGAAGCTTACAAGGAGCAGTACATCAGCCGTTGTCGCGATTTCTACCAATTCGACGGCATCCTCTTTCATGATGCCAAAACCTGTCCCAACAATTCGAATAACCGGTACGGCATGCCGGAACGGCTGATGAAGCGGTTGGGCATCCCCGCATTGACCATCAACGGTGATCTGAACGATTTGCGATGTTACTCCGAAGAGCAGGCCAGGACCAATATCGAGGCTTTTATGGAACAGCTTGAGGAAGCGACCTGAATCTGTCGGGGCTTCCGCGTAAAACGTTTGAGCCGAATCGACCCTATTTTTCTTAAGGAGGAGTTATATGTTGACCAAGGCATTCATCCCCTATCGCGGTTATTACAGCACCCCTTTCTCACGATGGCAGGGGGCGATGGCCAATGAGCATGCCATTGTCCTGGCTGCCGAGACCTCGAAACGGTTTCTGATGGAAAGGAAATGGGATGCGGGCATGTTTGACTATCTCATCCTGGGGATGACCATCGGCCAGCCTCAATGGTTTTACGGAAGTCCCTGGGCAGCGGCTATGATCGGCGCCGCCTCGATCCCGGGCATGCTCATCAGCCAGGCCTGCACCACTTCGACGACCTGCATTTATCAGGCCGGTGTCGGCGTGGAAACGGGCCTTTACCAGAATGTCTATACCCTGATGACGGATCGCTGTTCCAACGGCCCCCATACCGTCTGGCCTAATCCCCAGGGGCCGGGCGGCAAGGTCATCTCGGAAAATTGGCTGATGGACAATTTCTCGCGAGACCCCTGGGCCAGGGGCCCCATGATCCAGACCGCGGAAAATGTGGCCAGGGAGACGGCGATCACTCGGGAAGAGTGTGACCGGGTGAGTCTGAGGCGCTATGAACAATATCTGGATGCCCTTGCCGACGACCGGGCTTTTCAACGGGGTTACCTCTTTCCCGTTGACGTGAAGGCCGGCAAAAACAAGACTTTCCGGTTGGAAAAGGACGAGGGGATCATGGAAACGACAGCCGCCGGACTGGCCGGCCTGAAACCCGTTATTCCGGAGGGGACCCATACCTTTGGTTCGCAGACCCATCCGGCGGACGGCAACGCCGCCGTCATCGTCACAACCAGGGAAAAGGCAAAGGAGTTAAGCGCTGATCCCGAGGTGGAGATTCAGATCCTCTCTTATGGGTACGGCCGGGCAAAAAAAGGCTTCATGGCCATGGCAACCGCCCCCGCAGCCAAGATGGCGCTCGATCGGGCAGGGATCACCGCAGACCAGGTGAAAACGGTGAAAACACACAACCCGTTTGCCGCTAACGACATCTATCTGGCCCGGGAGCTGGGGCTGGACATCAACGCGATGAACAATTATGGCAGCACCATCGTTTATGGACATCCTCAGGCCCCCACCGCCGCGCGAAACATTATGGAAGGCATTGAAGAGACGGTGAAGCTGGGAGGGGGATATCTGCTGTGGGCCGGCTGCGCGGCGGGGGATACAGGAGCCTCGCTGGTCATTAAGGTCCATTAGCGGAACGTGGCGGCCAAGATCTGTCGGGACTTTAGGGATGCAATCTTCCATTGACTTAGCCATGAATCTTCAATATACAGCACCTATATCGGACAGGATAGTTAGACTCATCCACAGCCCCTCTTTCAGAGGAAAGGGCAAGGCTGTTGTAATCATACATGATTGAAAGGAGGTGGAAACGTCTGCAATGATCGCCTGAAAGGGGCAATCTAGGGAACAGTGAGATATTTCATCATTAAAAAGGGGGGAAATAGCATGAGTAACAAAATATTAAGCAAGGTCAGTCTGATTACCGCGTACACGATATGTTTCTGTCTTTCCTTAACGGGTCCGGCCATGGCCCAGGAGCCGATCAAGGTCGGCTTCGTGGCTTCCATCACCGGCGGCGCCTCCTTCCTGGGACAACCGGAGAAGGAAACGGCCCTCATGGTCCAGGAGTGGATCAACAAAGAGGGGGGAGTCAAGGGCGTTCCGGTACAAATCATCATCGAAGATTCCAAGAGCGATCCGAGCCAGGCCGTTCTCGCGACGAAGAAACTGATTGAGAGTGACAAGGTGGTCGCGATCATCGGCTCCTCCACCTCCGGCGAATCGATGGCCATGGCCCCGATCTGCGAAGCCGCCAAAATCCCGATGATCTCCATGGCGGCCGCCATGCAGATCGTGACGCCGGCCGATGAATACAAGCGAATCGTCGGGACATTTGAATCGCCCCGCGTTCAGCGTCCCTGGATATTCAAGACCCCGCAAACGGACACCTCCGCGGTCGAAGCCATCTACGCTTTTATGAAGAAGAAGGGGATCACCAAGGTGGGCATTGTCACGGTCAGCGACGGCTTTGGGAGTAGCGGACGAAATGAGCTGAAGCGGATGGCGCCGAAATACGACATCAACCTCGTTGCCGATGAAGTGTACGGGCCGAAGGATGCCGACATGACGGCCCAGCTGACCAAAATAAAGACCAGCGGCGCCCAGGCGGTGATCAACTGGTCGGTGGGTCCGACACAGGTGATTGTTACGAAAAACTGGAAGGCCCTGGCGATGGGGATGCCGCTTTATCAGAGCCACGGCTTCGGCAGCAAACAGAATATCGAACTGGCGGGTGGTTCCGCCGAAGGGGTTATTGCTCCGCTGGGCCGTCTTGTCGCGTGGAACAAACTCCCCACGACCCATCCCCAGTATAAAGTGCTCTCCCGTTATGCTACGGAATACGTAAAACGAACCAAGGCCGAGGTTTCAACCTTTGGCGGCCATGGCTATGACGCGATCTACATGACCATTGACGCACTCAAGGCCGTAGGCCCGGATAAGACCAAAGTCAGGGACTTCCTGGAAAACAATATCAAGAATTGGCCGGGGACGGGCGGCGTATTCAACATGTCCGCTGCAGACCATACCGGGCTGGACCTTAACGCATTCGAGATGATCCAGGTCGAAAAAGGCGATTGGGCTTTAGCCAAGTAGACTTGTGAGAGCGGTTCCGTTCCGTCAGCGGTTGGCAGTCGGTGGATCACTGCCAACCGCTGACTATTGCATGGCGAAAACGCATCCGGGGAAGAAGAGATGGATCTGCAGAGTCAAATCATTCAATATCTCGCAACGGGGCTCACTCTGGGCAGCATTTACGCCATGGTGGGCCTGGGTTTCACGATCATCTACAATGCCACGGGCATCATCAATCTCGCGCAGGGCGAGTTCGTCATGTTCGGCGGCCTGATCATGGTTTTTTTCACAACCACGCTCGGCCTTCCGATGTTCGTGTCATTCTTCATCACGCTGGCGCTGACCACCGCCATCGGCATGATCTATGAGCTACTCTTCATCCGTCACCCGGCTAAAAAAAAGGCCCCAATGATGACCCTGCTGATCATCACGGTGGCGGTCTCCATTTTCTTCCGCGGCATCGCACGAGATTCTCGGCGCGCCGATTTTCTGGGCCAATACCCGCACACCCCAACTAGCCGCCGACATGGCCGATGCTTTTCGCGCCGCGGGCGTCGAGCACTGCCTTTTCGCGATGTGCAATGTTCCGCTGCATAAGCCGGAGGTGCCCGATTGGGAGCAGCAAATGGCCGAGGCCCAGGCCAAATTCGAGCAACTGGCGCTGTGGGTGATGGGTCTGTCGCTGCTGGCGGTCATCCTGATGAACCTCTTCTTCAACCGGACCATTACCGGCAAGGCCATGAGCGCCTGCTCGGTCAATCGCTTGGCGGCCTCTCTGGTGGGGATCGACGCCTCCAAAATGGTTCTGCTCTCGTTTGCCCTGAGCGCCACGCTGGGCGCCCTGGCAGGGGCATCGATCACCCCGATTGCGCTGATGGAATATGACCGGGGGCCCATGCTCGCGTTAAAGGGGTTCTGCGCCGCGGTCCTGGGCGGGCTGGGTTTTGGCACCGGGGCGGTTGTTGCCGGCTTTCTGCTGGG
>JAPLJX010000135.1:0-444 GCA_026388375.1 Deltaproteobacteria bacterium | reverse complement strand
CTGGGGTTGATCGAATCGTTTACCACCGGTTTCATTTCATCGGGATTCAAGGACGCGACCGCCCTCATCATCCTGATCCTTGTTCTGTTCATCAAGCCGAGCGGCATCTTCGGCAGCGCTGACGTCGGGAAAATAAAAAAAATATAGGGATATTTATGGGAAAGAACAATTACCTCAAGCTCCTGGTGATGGCTGCCGTTATTGCCGTGGTCCCGCTGATCGTCAGTGGGGATTACCACCTGAGCATCCTGGTCTTCATGGGAATCAACTGCATGGTCGTTGTCGGCTTGAGCCTGCTGATGGGTTATGCCGGCCAGATATCCCTGGGGCATGCCGCCTTCTTTGGCATCGGCGCCTATTCCACGGGTGTCCTGACGACCCATTTCGGCCTTTCGATTTACTCCGCGTTTGTGTGCGGCATCCTCTTCTCCTCGCTGGTTGCCG
>JAPLJX010000202.1:2415-7199 GCA_026388375.1 Deltaproteobacteria bacterium | reverse complement strand
TATTGACGGACTGGACGAGGACATCCGATTAAGAATGTTGAGCTGGGATATCGATCTACGGATTGAACCCCATTCTTTTGCCCGCACCGACTTTGACGAAACGGATCCGTTCGTCAGGGAAATCATCGCAACCGGAGAGCGTATCGTGTAATACAGCTTCCACAGTCAGTGCATGACAACATCCCGGCGCACATTATCAGGGCGATTAAAGAGAGATTTTAATATGAAAGGGCGTAAGTTGTCAGCTACAGGCTGGCGCAACCTTTCCTGCAAGGCCTAGTACCCCATCTCCTCGTTGATCAGAACAACCGTAAACAAAACGATGCCATTCGGCTTTTTGAATTTTTACTCTTCCTCCGAGGCGGCCTGTCTCCTTGATCTTCTGTTCCCCCGTGGAGGAGCATTCCCTGCGGCTCTCTCGGCGGCGCGTTCCAGTATCGGATCGGGTCGGCCGGATGTGGAAACAAGCGGCGGCTGCACACGGATCGGCGCCGGGGGACGCCCGGCGGCTTGCTTTTGCGGGCCTTCGGTATCAAAAAGGGTAACCACCTTGATATTTTCATCATACATCAGCAGAAGGTCCTCAATTCCTGCACTCGTCAACACAGACCGTAATCCTTCTTCCAGTGTAACATTGCTGAGTGTTTGCGTAACCGGCTTGTCCATCCATTTGTCTGGTGCCTTGATCTTCCATCGGGTTGTTTTGGAAATTTTCCCAAGTACGCTTCGCAGCGGCTCATTTTTTACGTCCAGTGTAATCGTGGAATTGGCGGATACCTTATCCGATGCCCAGCAGTAATCCGGCGTAAGATTGGCTGAAAGCAATCCGACAAGAAACACAACAAAAACAAACATTATGAATGTGATGGGCTGTTTGGGCATGATGGTCATTTCCATTGATCTTACGGGCCTTCTACCACTCCTTGTAACAAACTGGCAAGTGTTATTGCTCAGAAGATTTTTTTGGAATTTGTCTTGACACGCAAGAATTGGCCAGTATAAAAGCCAAGATAAAATGGCGTCTTCCGCGTACCTGTTGGGAGTGATCGGCTCAATTTGACAAGGCCAGGAAGAAATAACCTGTGGATTATTCTATTTTAATTCAAGTCGTCGTTGCGGGAGTGGCCACCGGCGGCGTCTATGGCCTGATCGCCCTCGGGTTTGTTCTCATCTACAAGGCCACCAGTATTCTCAATCTGGCCATGGGTGAGTTCATGACCTTGGGCGCCTTCATCTGCTTCACCTCCTTGACCATCATTCATGTCCCTTTTTATATCGCTTTTTTCATCACGATTGTCTTTGCCGTCATTCTCGGGATCGTTATCGAAACTCTCATTTTAAGACCCATGATCGGAGAGCCGGTCATTTCGGTCATCATGGTGACTATCGGCTTGGGCGCGATCCTGAGAGGCCTCATGTATATGATCTGGGATCCCACGTACCGGACTTTCCCCCCCATATTTCCACCCAAACCCTTGAACCTCGGTTTCGCAGTGATTCCTTCGGGACTCCTTTGGGGATTCATTTTCGCGCTGATTACGACCCTTGTCTTCATCGTGATCTTCAAATTCTCCCGCACCGGTGTGGCCATGCGGGCCACAGCCAATGACCAGCAGGCCGCACTGTCCATGGGCGTCAGTGTGAGGGGCGTCTTCGCCCTTTCATGGAGTTTTGGCGCCATTGCCGCCGTCATCGGCGGGATTGTGATCGGCAATATCAGCGGCATCGACATCTACATGGGAGATATCGGCCTCGCTGCGTTGTCCGTCATCATCCTGGGGGGGCTGGACAGCATTGGAGGGGCGATCCTGGGGGGGTTTATTGTGGCCATATTACAAAATTTGGCGGGTCTGTACATCGACCCGCTGATTGGCGGGGGGGCGAAAGAGGTGGCCCCGTTTTTTATTATCCTGCTCATCATCATGATTCGGCCTTACGGGTTATTCGGCAAGGTCACCATCGAAAGGGTTTAGTTCACTGCACAGGGAGAGAGACTGAAGGCGGAAAGCGGTCAAGACACTTCAGTCGGGACACCTGAGCCGTTACGAACGATGAAATGGGTTGATGCCTGATGCGTTGTGGCGATTTCAAAGAAAATTACATCGACGACGAAGAGCTCTTCCCGTCCCCTTTTACCAAATTCTGGCTGGCCCTCTTCTTTATTTTCCTGATCGCCTTCCCCTTCATGGCCAATGCCCACCTGCTTTACATCGCCAACATGATCGGTTTTGCGGTGATCGGGGCGGTCGGGCTCAACCTGTTGGCGGGATTTACCGGACAGATTTCCCTGGGTCATGCCGCCTTTATCGGCGTTGGCGCCTATACTTCGGCCATCCTGGTCACACGCTACGGGATCTCTTTCTGGTTGTCCATTCCGTTGGCCGGTCTGGTTTCCGCACTGGCCGGCATGGTGATCGGCATCCCCTCCCTGCGGGTCAAAGGGCTCTATCTCTGCATCGCCACGCTGGCGGCCCAGTTTATTTTTGGATTCACCTTTGTGCATTGGGAATCGATGACCAAAGGGATCACCGGGATCCATATCCCGCCGCCGGCGATCGGCGGTTTTCAATTCGATACCGAAAAGAATTTCTACTGGATCACCCTTCTCTTCGTGATCCTGGGCGTAGGCTATGCGCGGAATCTGGTTCGTTCCAAAATGGGACGGGCCTTTGTGGCCATCCGCGATCGGGATCTTGCCGCTGAAATCATGGGAATCAACCTCTTCCGCTACAAATTGAGCGCCTTTGCGATCAGTTCCTTTTATGCGGGCGTCGCAGGGGCTTTGTGGGTAAGTTTTTTAAAGGTCGTGACCCCGGAACACTTCCCCTTCATGCTCTGCATCCAGTATCTCGCCATGGTGATCGTGGGGGGGCTGGGAAGCGTGATCGGATCCATTTTCGGCGCCGTTTTCATGACCTTGATTCCCGAAATTCTGAATGTCCTGTCCGATATGGTCAAGTCCTATTCGCCGGGAATGGGAAAATTGATCATTCCCTTCAAGCAGGTTGTCTTCGGATCCCTGATTGTCGGGTTCCTCATTTTTGAACCCAGGGGTCTGGCAGAAATCTGGAGCCGCATCAAAAAGTTCTTCACCCTGTGGCCTTTTTCCTATTGAAGGTCATTTCGTGAAAGGGGGGGTGATTTCCAATCTCTTTAATGGGACATCCATTGCGCAACCACGTTTCTTTATTTTAGGAGGGAGCCGATCATGAAGAAAGTTAGTTTTTGTATCCTCAGTCTTATCTTGTTGCTTGGGCTGTCCGGCATCGCCAACGCCCAGAAACTGCCGACAATCTGCGCGGTTCACCCCTTTACGGGCCCCTTTGCCTTTGCGGGAATCGAAGGGAGTGCCGCCATGCAGGATGTTGTCGACATGACCAATGAGGCAGGAGGCATCAACGGGAAAAAGATACAATACTATTGGTCAGATGGTGAATATAAAAACGATGTTGGGATTGCCGCCTTCAAGCGCCTCTATGCCCAGTATACCCCGCAGGTGATGTTCGGACAGAGCACCGGCATGACCAAGGCGCTGGGTCCCGAGATCAAGAGCCGGTACAAGGTTCTCTACTCCGCGTACACCATGACCAGTGAGGCAGCCAATCCAAAAGAAAATCCATATCTTTTCATCGCCGCCCCCACGTATGCCGAGCAGTTTGGCGTTCTGTTGAAATACATTGCCAAAGAAAAACCCGGCGCCAACATTGCGTTCTTCTACGGCGACTCGGAATTCGGCAGGGAGCCCATTCCGGCAGGCCGGGAGATGTGCAAGAAAATGGGGCTGAACGTGGTGGCTGAAGAGGTTTCCCAGGTGGGCGGGGTCGATCTCACGACACAGATTCTCGATATGAAGGCCAAGAAAGTGGATTACTGCATCTTCCAGGGATTTGTCAGCAATCCGATTGCGACCGTGATCAAGCAGAGCAAGGATTATGGCCTGAATGCCAAGTTTATGGGGACCTTCTGGTCGACGGAAAAGCAACTCATAAAAGAGTTGGGTCCTCTGGCCGGCGAGTATGTCGGGGTTTCCGCCTACTCCTTCTTTTACCAGGACGACCTCCCGATGATGAAAAAGATCAAGGAGTGGACCAAAAAGAAATATCCGACGGTTGAATATCGGTCCCAATCCTATATGCAGAATTTCATGACCACCCTTCTTTTTGTGGAGAGCTTCAAACGCGCCGACAAGATGAAGGGCGGCTTTACGGCGGACAATATGGTCCAGGCATTTCAGTCGATCAAAAATTATGACGTCGGCGGGCTGATGCCGCCGGTGACCATCAAAGACAACAGCATTCCGGTAGGAAGGGTCTATCGCGGCAATGCAAGTACGATGCAATTTGATCCGGTCTCCGATTGGATTCGAATGGATTGACCTTGAACCCTTTTCCCCTCTCCATTCCCTCTTCTCCCGCCGGTAGGCGGGCGGAGAGGGAGCGGGAGGCGAACCGGAAAATCAGGATGATACCGATCGTGGAAATTTCAACACTCCCGGGATTATTGAGAAGAAACGCCCTCCGGTTTGGGGAGAAGATGGTTGCCCTCCGCGAGAAGGAATTCGGAATCTGGCAGGCGATAACCTGGAGGGATTATTACGAAAATGTTAAGCACCTTGCGCTGGGGCTCCACCTGCTCGGATTCCAAAAGGGGGACAAGCTCTCGGTAATCGGCGATAACCGGCCTGAATGGTTCTATGCGGAACTCGCCGCGCAGTCTCTGGGTGGGGCGGTTGTCGGGATCTATCCGGACAGCCATCTGGACCAGGTCGAATACAACGTCAACCA
>JAPLJX010000202.1:0-2394 GCA_026388375.1 Deltaproteobacteria bacterium | reverse complement strand
GATCGTGGATGATCCCAAGGGGATGAGAGGCTATGACGACCCCATTCTGGTTTTCCTGAAGGATGTCCAGCAGGCAGGCCGGGCGCTGGCGGAGCAGAATCGCGCTCTTTTCGATGAGATGATCGATCAACTCTCCCCGGATGATGTGGGGCTGATCATCTACACCTCGGGAACGACCGGCCAGCCCAAGGGAAGCATGATCACCCACAAGAATATGACCAGCATCGGCCGATTCCTGGATGAGGTCGATGAAGCCAGGGAGACGGACAACTATGTCTCCTTTCTGCCTCTTTCCTGGATCGGGGAACAGCACTTTGCACTCTATTGGAGCCTGACGAAGGGTTTCACGGTCAATTTTCCGGAAAAGGTGGGGACCACCCAGCAGAACATCCGGGAGATCGGTCCCGATCTGATGCTGGCGCCTCCCCGGATCTGGGAAAAGATGTGTTCCGACATCCAGGTCAAAATACAGGACGCCGCATGGATCAAGCGCAAAGTCTATAACATCTTTTTGGCCGTCGGTTACCGGGCCACCGCATTCAAGCTGAACAAGAAAACGCCCCCCGTCCAGTTGCGGTTATTCAAGTGGATCGGTTACTGGCTCCTTTTCCGCTCGCTGAAAAATTATCTCGGGCTGGCCAGGGTCCGTCATGTTTACACCGGAGGGGCGCCGCTCGGACCGGAGATATTCCAGATGTTTCAGGCCCTGGACGTCAACATCAAACAGGCCTACGGCATGACCGAATTGTCCGGGGGGACGCTGATTCACCGGACGGACGACATCCGCCTGGACACCGTGGGCAAGCCCCTTCCCGGAATCGAGGTGAAGATCTCCGACGATGGGGAGATGATGATCAAGGGGGAGACGAACTTCAATGGATATTACAAGGACCCGGAGGCGACCCAAAAAGCGCTGCGGGACGGCTGGTTTCATACCGGCGACGCGGCGATCATCGACGAAGACGGCCAGGTCGTCATCATCGACCGGGTGTCGGACGTGATGAAGCTGGCGGATGGAGGAAAATTTTCTCCGCAGTTGATTGAGAACAAGCTGAAATTCAGCCCCTATATCATTGATGCGCTGGTGATCGGTCAGGACAAGCCCTTCATTACCGGAATGATCAACATCGACATGAACAATGTCGGCAAGTGGGCGGAAAATAATCAGGTTCCCTATACCACGTTCGCGGACCTCTCCCAGAAAGAGAGCGTCTATGGGCTCATCGAACAGGAGGTGGCCAAGATCAATAAAACCCTTCCCAAGGTGGCCCAGGTGAAAAGGTTTGTGCTGTTATACAAGGAGCTGGACGCCGACGATGAGGAGCTGACCCGGACCCGGAAGGTGAGAAGAAAATTCGTCGCGGAAAAGTACAAGCATCTCATCGACGCCCTTTATGGAGACGAGAAGAAACTGGAAGTGGAGTCCAACATTCGCTACCGGGACGGCAAAGGGTTTCAGATGAAGACCATGGTCAAGGTGCAGCATGTCGGGAGTTAGAAGATGACGCAACCCGTGGCGGAAGAGATCCAGCTTCAGGTGGAGGACATCCACCTGAGTTTCGGCGGCCTGAAGGTTCTGGCCGGGGTGAGTACGAGCGTCAAAAAAGGGGAGATCTTCTCGATCATCGGACCGAACGGCGCGGGCAAGACCAGCCTTCTCAACTGCATCAACCGGTTCTATACCCCGGATCGGGGGAAAATCATTTTTGAGGGGCAGAACATTTTAAAGCTGAAGCCCCATCAGTTGGCCGCCCGGGGGATTGCCCGAACCTTTCAGAATGTGGAATTGTTCAGACACATGACGGTCGTCGACAACATCAAACTTGGGCATCATGTCCATCTCCGGTCGGGATTCCTCTCAGGCGGCATCTACTATGGCAAGACCCGCCACGAGGAGATGGTCCTGAGAAAAGAGATCGAAGAGAAGATTGTCGACTTCCTCGAAATCGAGCAGATCCGGAAAAGCGTCGTCCATACGCTTCCGTTCGGTCTTCAGAAAAGGGTGGAGTTGGCCCGTGCGCTGGCCATGAAGCCCCGGATCCTTCTGCTCGACGAACCGGCGACGGGCATGAATCTGGAGGAGACTGAGGATATCGCCCGTTTTATTCTCGATATCAATGAGGAATGGGGGGTGACGATCATCCTGATCGAACATGACATGGGGGTGGTCATGGACATTTCCGACCGCGTCTGCGTGCTCGACTTCGGCGAGAAGATCGCCGAAGGAGAGCCGGCCGAAGTGCGTCAGAACGAACAGGTGATCAAGGCCTATCTGGGTCAGGTCGATTTAACGTATTCGAGGCTGGGGGCATAGCGCAAGGTGGAGCCGTTACTGCTGGTCAATAACATCGAGGTGATCTATCACAATGTCATCCTCGTCCTGAAGGGAATGTC
>JAPLJX010000163.1 GCA_026388375.1 Deltaproteobacteria bacterium | reverse complement strand
TGTCAACAGCCTGGAGGAAAATCTGGTGCGGCTCTCCGAGATGGTTGTCAACCACCCGGAGATCATCGAGATGGATATCAATCCCCTGCTGGTCCATGAGGAAGGGAAAGAGGCGACCGTCGCGGATTGCCGGATCATCCTCAAGCCGTCTGAACCTTCCGGGAAGTAACGTACCACGAGGAGGGGCTGCTCCGGCGGCCCCTCTCTATTCCTCCGGAATACCGCAGAGGCGCTTCGCGGCCGCCTGTTTTTCCTTCATGTTCACCCCGCGGGCGATCATCACCCGCTGCGCCTGCGGCGAGCCCGCCCCGTGCATCGATTCCGTCAGGTAGCCGACGGCCGCCGCCCCCAGCGTCAGGTTTTCGATCAACCGGAGGATCCGCATCCGGTGCTCCGCCGGAACGTCGGCCCGGCCCCGGCAGTACTTCTCCAGCCAGCGGCCGAGCCTGGCGATTTCGTAGGGGAATCGGGTTACATTCTGCTTGTGGACGTTGGCGAGGAGCGTATCCACCATCCAGGTGCCGCTCGCCTCGCGGTGCCCCTCGGCGGCGCAGGCGATGCAGCCGCAGTAGAGGGTCTCGTTCAGGTGGTTCATCTCGATGATCTTGTCGCGGATGTGCGACGCCTTCGCGACGCCGTTGTACTCCGCCGCCGTCTGTGCGGCGCCGATCAGAACGTCCCCCACGCCGACCTTGCAGGCGTAGCTTTGCCGGTGGTAGGAGGCGAACTGCTCGACGAGGCCACCGGCGAATTCGTGCTCGCCGCAGAGAAACACCCGTTCCCACGGGACGAAGACGTCGTCGAAGACGACGAGGGCCTCATGGCCTCCGTAGAAAAGGTTCCCCCGGTCGAAGGTCGACTCTTCCAATTTCCGGGTATCGCAGGACTGGCGGCCGAGGATGTAGGTGATTCCCGGAGCGTCGCTGGGGAGCGCGAAGGCGACGGCGTAATCCCGGTCCGCTTCCCGCATCGCGATCGTCGGCATCACGATGATTTCGTGGGAGTTCACCGCGCCGGTCTGATGGGCTTTCGCCCCGCGGACGATGATCCCGTCCGTCCGCCTTTCCACCACGCGGAGGTAGAGGTCGGGGTCCACCTGAGCGTGCGGCGCAAGCGACCGGTCTCCCTTCGGGTCGGTCATCGCACCGTCGCAGGTCAGGTCGTTCTCCTGCACATATTCCAGGAACTTCAGAAAACGGCGATGATAGTCCGTTTTGCGACTGGCGTCGAGAGCGTGCGTCGTGATCGACAGTGCGTTCAGCGCATCCATCCCGACGCAGCGCTGAAAACAGCAGCCGGTGAGCGAACCGAGAAGCCGCCCCATCTTGCTCTTTTTGACGAGATCGTCCGTGCTCCGGTGGATGTGGGTGAAGCGGTTGATCCGCCGGCCGGTGATGTGGGAGACGGCCGTCATGATCTCTGTGTGTTCGGGCCGGTGGGCGAGGCCGTAGGTCAGCGCGACGGCGTTCATCGACGGCCGGATCATCGGATGGTCCACGACGTTTACGATCCGTTCGCCGAAGAGGTAAACGACCAGATTCAGTTTCCTCAAGCTCTTCTCGTACTGGCTCCCTGTCATCAGCATGGTGTGGATCCCTCCAAGGCAGCGGATTTCCGTGGGATCTTCCAAGTCGGCCCTCCCACGGCGCTGTCATTATACGCCGGATCGGACCGTTTTTATACCCATATTTTAGGTGCCAATATCTCATTGACATACAAGTCAGTTGCCACTTATACTCCCCCCGTCAAAAGCAATGCCTTATCAAACTTGATACCCAAGCGCCATTTTGATATAGTCAGCCAAACGAAAAGCGAGCTCTTATCAAAAAAGGGGTTTCCCATGCGGCTTGCGGTAAAAATCTTTCTGGCCTATTCGGTGGTCATCCTCGTCTTGGTCGGGATCGCCGTGTGGAGCTTGATCGAGGTTGGCCAACTCTCCGTTGCCGATCGCACGGTAACCGTCAAAGCGGCGGAGGCAATGCGCAGCGCCGTGTCTTTGCGTGAGGTGGTGTTGCAGGCGCGGCGCTTGGATATGCGCAGCCTGGTCTTTAGCAACGAGCAATACTCGGCAGCATCGCAAGCCCAGGCTACCCGCATCGCTCAGGAACTCGATCGCTTGGCCGGTCTCGTATCCACCGACGAAGAAAAAGCTCTAGTCAAACAAGCTGACGCCGGCTTTGCGGCGTATCACGCAACCGTCGTCAAAACGCTCGATCTTAAGAAGCACGGAGATGCCAAGGCCGCGGAAAAATTGCTGCACGGCGAAGTCCAGACTGTGGTCGATCGTGTAGTCGCCGACTTGGATCAGTTGATCGGCATCACACGTGATGCTCTGACCGAAGCGACCGTTGCTCTCGATCAAGCACGCTCCGAAATCGAGACGCTCAGGAGCCGAACGTGGAAGGCCGTTACCACGGCCATGATCATCGCGTTACTGGCAGCGCTCGCGGGGACTGCGTTTATCGCCGTGCGCATGACGCGCTCGCTTGCCCGCCTCTCGGACGCGACCAAAGCCGTTGCCGAAGGGCAATTCCATAAGCCGCTCAATATCGACAGCAAAGACGAAATCGGTGTGCTGGCCAAGTCTTTCAACAGCATGGCAGCGCGGCTGCGGGAGATCGACGAAATTAAGGAAAATTTCTACGCAACGGTGGCGCACGAGCTGAGATCCCCGGTCAACGCGATGCGCGAAGCCGCGCGTCTCCTGGAGTCCAAAATGGCTGGCCCGCTCAACGCGAAGCAGGAGCGCTTGATCGCGATCTTGGAGAAGGGATGCGAGCGTCTGCTGCGCTTGGTGAACGATGTGCTCGATCTATCGCGTGCGGACGCGGGTATGATGACGGTAGAGCGCCGCTGGTTCTGGCTTGACGCTGCAGTGACGCACGCCATAGACGAATTACGCGTTCAGGCGGAACATCGGGGTGTCGAATTGAGGTTCGAGCTCGCGTCCGGGCCGGAGCGCGTGTTCGGTGACAAGGACCGCATCGTGCAGGTGGTGGTGAATCTGGTGGCGAATGCGTTGCGTTTCACACCGTCCGGCGGCAGTGTGACCGTGAGGCTGGACCATACTGACAACGAAACTCAGATTCAGGTGATAGACACGGGCATCGGCATTCCAGCGGCCGTATTGCCGATGCTATTCAAACGCTTCCGCCAAGCGCATAGCGGGAAAGGCGGGACCGGCCTGGGGCTTGCGATCGTCAAGTCCCTGGTGGAAGCGCATGCAGGTCATGTAACAGTCGAATCGGAAGAGGGCAAAGGCAGCCGCTTCACGGTGAGACTGCCCAGGCAAATTGCGCCGGTCGAAGCGATAGATGCGGAGGCACAATCAGCATGAAAGCGATACTCGCAATGGTGATAGTGGCGGTGCTCTGTACGGCGTGTTCGACCGTGCTCAAGCAGGCAGACGCGAAGATGGCCGCAGAGGATTACAGCGGCGCGCTGGTTTTGTATACCGAATACCTGCAAACCAATCCGCAGAGCTCGCAGGCGGAGCGCGCTCGCGCGACCTCGGTTGCGCTTAAACGTTTGCTGGCTTCACAAGTCGAATTGGATCGCGTGCAACGCGAGCACGCGAACCGGCAGGTCGATGTTAACCGCCTCAAGGGCGAGGTCGCGAAGCTGCGGGCCGATCTCGAGCGCTTGCGCAACATCGATCTGCATGAAGGGCGGGCCAAATAGCCAATGAATAAATCCGTGTTGATCATCGAAAACGACGAGGCGCTGAGCAGCGTGGAAGCGTTCTATTTTAACGAGCAAGGTTATACCGTCTACACCGCCTTTGACGGTGATGAAGGCGTGAAGCTTGCCCTGCAGCACAAGCCCACGGCCATTATCTGCGATGTGATCATGGGCGAGATGCACGGCTTCGATGTGCTCAGGACGCTGCGCGCGCACCCGGACGCCAAGAACGCCGTCATTATCATGACTTCGTCCAAGGCGTACAAGCCGGACATCGACCGCGCCCGCGAGCTGGGAGCCACCGATTACGTCGTAAAGCCATTCCGAACCGACGAGTTGATGGCCCTGATCGAACGCCACGTGGCGGCATCGCAACTGCAGGAGGCGCGCTAGATGCAGGTCACTTTCTGGGGCACGCGCGGTTCCATCGCGACGCCAGGCCCGGCGACGATCGCGTATGGGGGCAACACCTCGTGCGTTGAGGTCCGATGCGGAACGGACATTCTGGTCTTTGATGCCGGCACCGGCATCCGGCCGTTGGGCTTGTCTCTCATGAAAGAGTTTATGGACCGCCCGCTCACGATCCATCTCTTCCTCAGCCACACGCACTGGGATCACATCCAGGGATTTCCTTTCTTCGTGCCGGCCTACTTGCCCACCACCACCGTTCATCTCTACGGATCGACAGGGCGGGGGCGCCCACTCGAGAAAGTCATCCGTGGCCAGATGGACACCGATTATTTCCCGGTGGCACTCGGCGACATGCAGTCTGCGCTACATGTGCACGAGTTCAAAGGCAAGCCGTTTCAGATTGGGGAGGCGACCCTAACGGCGAAGTTCTTGAATCATCCCGGTATGACTCTCGGCTACCGGATAACGTGCGGAAAAAAGTCGATGGTGTATGCGACCGACAACGAGCCCTATCAGCAAACGCTCGCGCATCTTGGACAGCGCGCGGAAGCCGGCCGGGACTTCGGCCGACGACTCGACGCGGAGTTCATGAGCTTTATCGCCGCTGCGGATCTCTATATCGGCGAAGCACAATATACGGACGACGAATATCCGGCGCGCATAGGTTGGGGACATTCGTCCATCACGGCGACGGTGGAAGCGGCTCTGGCCGCAAACGTGCGCACCCTCGCTTTCTCCCATCATGATCCATTGCACGACGACGCGACAGTCGCCGCGATGGCCGAGACCGCACAGCGGTTGATCGCCGAGCGCGGATCTTCGCTCCACTGCTTCGCCGCGCATGAAGGCCAAACGGTAGAGGTCTAGCCTCTAGCCCATCCTCCGCAGTACGCGTCGGCGCATAGTTATAATAAACGGGTTTATATGGCTGGGGCGGCCATGATTCCTCTTTCAACTTGTTACGAAGCCGTCAAAAGTGGACAGGGCTCTAAAATCAGGACTCTCCCCTTCTGTTCAAAATAAGTCTTAAGCTTCGCCGTCTCGATTCTTTCCCGTTCGGTCAGCGTCCCTCCTCCCAGCCTTTTCCCCCAGTAGCCGTTTGCAATGACCGTTGCGGCCCGATCCAGCCGCCGGGTCAGGTTATCCGTCGTTCCCGCCTGGAGGTAGATGCTGACGTCATTGACCAGCAGGATGTCCCGCGTCTGCAAATCGAGCTTACGGAAGTGCCCTTCGATGATCCGCCGATTTTGTCGGGCCTTTTCCATGGCCTCTTCTTCCGTTTTCGAACTCAGGCGGGGCGGCTCAAAATGGCCTCCCAGATAAAGAATGTCGTGCCCTTCCGGCGGCGTCAATTTCCCGCCGACGCCGGGCAGGCCCTTCTCCTTGGCCAGTTTTTCCGGGACCTCCGGCGCCATATCCACGATTGCGATCCGGCCCCCGAGGTCTCGACGGCACAGCGCTTCCAATACCTTCCTCGTCAGGGTGGTCTTTCCGGTATTGACGTCGCCCAGGATCAGGGTTTTTCGGCTGAGATAGTCCTCAGGATGAATTTCCGGCATCTTTCTCAAGCACCCCTCCGGCCCTGAAAGGTTTCGGGCAGCAATAAAAGCATCGCCGCACCAAGGATGTAGATGACGCAGGTGACGGCAAGACCGGTCTGCAGGCCGTGGACCTTGCCGATGTAACCGATCGTGAAAGGGGCCAGCGCGGCGCCGACGCGACCCATGTTCCAGCAGAAGCCGCCGGCATAGGCGCGTATCCGCTCCGGGAAGAGCTCCGCATAATACGCCCCCAGCACGCCGCCGGAACCGCAGAGGCCAAAACCGACCACAATCCCCCACCAGAACAGAAACAGAGGATGGCGGACCACGATATAGACCGCCACCGCGGCGGCGACGGTGACGAAGGCGGCAATCATGGCCCGACGGCGACCGATCCGGTCCGAGAGTACGCCGAAGAACTGAAAGCCGAGAAACATTCCGAGGTACATGACGAAGGAAAACCCGGCCATGGTCGTCAGGCTCAACCCTCGCTCCTGGGTCAAAAAGGTCGGAATCCAGAAGGCCGCGCCCCAGTAGCCTGCCAGATTGACAACGCTGACCAGCGTGGCGAGAAAAGTGGTCCTGGCCAGGCCGCCTTCAAAAATAGCCCCGATGCCGATCCTGGATTTCCCATGAATGCCGTCGGCCGATACCGATCGCTCCGGATCGGGAGGCACCAGACGGAGGACCAGCAGGGCGGTGGGAATGGAAACGGTTCCGGCGACAAACAACCATTGCCATTCGACACGGAGGACCAGCCGCCCGACCAGGGAGGCCAGGACGGCGCCGATCGCAAAGCTGCTGAAAACAAACGAAGCGGCGCGTCCGCGGTATTCAGGCGACCAGTGTTCGGCGACCAGGGCGGCGCAGGGTCCCCATATCCCTCCGATTGCAATCCCCGTGATGAACCTGAGGACCAGCCAATGGGTCCAGGAGTTCATGAAATAGACAACCCCCATGCCGATCCCGAGCCAGACCAGGGCCAGCACGAGGGCAAAACGCCGGCCGTAATTCTCGGCAATCAGCCCGAACAGCACGCTTCCTGCCATGGCGCCCAGCATCGTGGCGGATCCCAGCAGCCCGCCTTCGGGAAGGGTTATATTCAAGACCTTGAGCAGAACCGGCATGGCGATGGCCAGAACCATCAAATCGTAGCTGTCAAAAAGATAGGTCACAAACGCGGCCCACAGGACAGGCCAACGGTATCGGGTTCCATTCATGTCGGCTGCCGGGCCGCTTCCCGGATGTCGGTTTGATCCATGATGGCGGAGACCACGGCCACGCCATCCACCCCCGTTTCCATGACCCGTTTTGCATTCTCCGCCTTGATGCCGCCGATCGCCACCACCGGGATATGGACAGCCGCTTTTATCCTTCTGAGATCTTCAAGGCCGACCTTCTCTGTCCCCCGTTTCGTGGCGGTCGGAAAGACGGCGCCCACCCCCAGATAATCCGCGCCCTGCGCCTGAAACAGCAGCGCTTCGTCCACCGAGGCGGCGGAAGCGCCGACGATCTTCCCGTCGCCCAACAATCTGCGGGCAATCGGAACGGGCAGATCTTCCGGACCGAGATGGACACCGTCGGCGTCGATCGCCAGAGCGATGTCCAACCTGTCATTAACGATCAGCGGGATGTCATGCCGGTCGGTTACGGTTTTCACCTTTTGAGCGAGTTCGAGATATTCTTTGGAGGATATCTCCTTTTCACGAAGCTGAACGAGGGTTACACCGCCGAGAATGGCCTCTTCGACGCCATCCCAAAGGGTTCTTTCACCAAGCCAGCGACGATCCGTCACGAGGTAAAGGGTAAAATCCATGCTTTGCCTGACCATCTGTATTTCCTCCCTCGCTTTGGCCGAATCCGGTTGTGTCATCTCATCCGTCCCCTTTCAATGCATAAAGGCCGCCTCCCTTGGGGAAGCGGCCTTTATGCGCGTTGCACATTCGGCTCATTTCCCTACGCAGGCATTACCCTGATCAGGTCGGTAAAGGGTCACCGGAAATCCGGTCTCTCAGTCCCACAGGACACCCCTAACGAGCGATGAAATCATGCGATACGGATTTTATTTTGTCAAGGGAATGTTGGGACATGGTGATGGGTTGTCCTTGCCTTTCTGGTCGGCTGTTGCTACAATCTCACCTCAGAAAGGAAATTCAATATATGACACAGACTACCCCATCCCTTCCCTCTGATTTCATCCGGGACATCGTCGACGACGACATGAAAACCGGCAAGCACCGGGGGCGCGTGGCCACGCGCTTTCCGCCCGAACCGAACGGCTACCCCCACATCGGACACGCGAAATCGGTCTGCCTCAATTTCGGGATCGCCGCCCAGTACGGCGGAACCTGTAACTTGCGCCTGGACGACACGGACCCCAGCGGGGAGAGCATGGAATACGTGGAGTCCATTATCCGGGACGTGAAATGGCTGGGGTTCGACTGGGGGGATCGTCTCTACTACGCCTCCGGCTACTATGAAAAGCTCTATCAGTACGCCCTCCAGCTCATTCGCAAAGGCCTGGCCTACGTCTGCGACCTGAACGCGGACGAGATCCGGGAGTACCGGGGCACCCTGACCGAGCCGGGGAAGGAGAGCCCCTTCCGCAACCGTTCGGTGGAAGAGAATCTGGACCTCTTCGAGCGGATGCGGGCCGGGGAGTTTGCGGACGGGGCGCGTGTCCTCAGGGCGAAGATCGACATGGCTTCCCCCAATGTCACGCTACGCGATCCGATCATGTACCGGATCAAGAAGGAGAGCCACTACCGGACCGGCGACGCATGGTGCATCTACCCGATGTACGACTTTGCCCACTGCCTCTCCGACTTCATCGAGGGGATCACCCATTCGATCTGCACGCTGGAGTTCGAGAACAACCGGCCGTTGTACGACTGGTTCCTGGACCAACTGGTCGAGGGGCCGCGTCCGCGGCAGATCGAGTTTGCCCGCCTGAATCTGAGCTACACGGTGATGAGCAAGCGCAAGCTGCTGGAGCTGGTGGAGAACAACGTCGTTTCCGGCTGGGACGACCCGCAGATGCCGACGCTTTCGGGGATGCGCCGCAGGGGGTTCACCCCGGAGGCGATCCGGAAATTTTGCGAAAGGATCGGCGTCTCGAAGAACGACAGCCTGATCGACATGGCGCTTCTGGAGAACTGCGTCCGGGACGACCTGAACGAGAAGGCGCTCCGCGTGATGGCCGTCCTCCGGCCGCTCCGCGTGGTGATCGAAAATTATCCGGAGGGCCGGGTCGAGGAGTTCGATTGCCCCTATCACCCCAAGAACGCCATGGGTTCCCAGAAGGTCCCTTTCTCCCGGGAACTGTTCATCGAGCAGGAGGACTTCATGGAGGTTCCGCCGAAGAAGTTCTTCCGTCTCGCCCCCGGCCGGGAAGTGCGCCTCCGCTACGGCTACTTCATCCGTTGCGTCGATGTCGTGAAAGATCCGGCCACCGGCGAGGTTGTC
>JAPLJX010000119.1 GCA_026388375.1 Deltaproteobacteria bacterium | reverse complement strand
GATCCGTAATTTGGTCGGTGTCTTCCACGATCAGGCCACCCGTGGGTTCGTCCAGGAGAATCATCTTGGGCTGGCTGATCAGCGCGACCCCGATCGACAGACGCTTTTGCTCGGCCTGGGAAAGGGTGGACACAAAATGAAAGGCTTTGTCCGCCAAACCAATAAATTGTAGCGTCTCCATGACCTGCGCGGTTGTTTTTCCCTGGTCCTCTTTCCAGAGCCGACCATGAAAAATCGTGCTCCAGAACCCCCCCGCGGTGCGCAGCCGAAAACCGATGGCCAGGTTGTCCGCGACCCGCAACTGGTCAAACAGGGCCGTAGTTTGAAAGGTCCGGGCGATTCCCCGATCGGCGATCCGGTACGGTTTGAAGCCGGTGATTTCTTCCCCTTGAAGAAAGATTTGGCCGTTCGTTGGCCGGAGCATGCCGCTGATCAACCCGAAGAGGACTGACTTCCCGGCGCCGTTCGGGCCCACAATCGAGAGGATTTCGCCTTCCCGGACATCGAAGGAGATGTCATTTACGGCCATCAGGCCGGCAAAATGCTTGCTAACACCTTTAACCTGCAGCAGCACCCTTCGCCCCTTTCTTTCGATCATAGAAATCCCGGACCTTTTGCCGTAAATTGCCGACGGCGCCCATCACCCCCCTTGGAAAATAGATGATGACCACGATGAGCAGGGCTCCGAAAATGATCAAACGGTATTCCGCCAGAGATTGCAGATATTCCATGGTTACCGGGATCACAAAGGCGCCGATAACGGGACCGGCCAGCGTTGCCGCGCCTCCCAGGAGGAGAAAGATGAGCCAGTTGAAGGTCAGATCGAGAGATGCCGTGCTGGGACTGATTGCGCCCATCAAGCTGGCGTAAATGCCGCCGGCCAGCCCGGCAAAAAAATTGGCTACCACAAAGGACAATATTTTCCCGGCAAAGGTGTTGATTCCGACGGACCCGGCCAGGGCTTCGTTGTTCCGGATGGCCATAAAACTTAATCCCAAAAGAGAATGGACCAGGCGATGCATGATGAACAGGGTCAAAAGCAGGAAGGCCAGGACCAGGTAATATTGGGCAACCTGGGTTTGAAAACCGACACTTCCGATCAGCGGGAGGTGAATCGGGGTGGGTAGCGCGATTCCCACAATGCCGTTGTATCCGCCGGTGAGATCGATCCAGTTTCCGGCCACAATCGAAACAATGACTCCGAAGCACATCGTCGAGATGGCAAAATAGGAGCCGCGGCTGCGCAAGGTGGGCAGTCCGATCAGAAAGCCGATCCCGGCCGCGATAAGGGCGGAAAGCGGGAGGGCCACCCAAAAGGAGAGCCCGCCTTTCATCAGCAGAGCCACCCCGTAAGCCCCAATGCCGAAGAACCCGGCGTGAGCCAGGGATGCCTGGCCGGTATAGCCCAGGATCAGGTTCATGCCGAGCGTGGCAATCGAGAAAAGGCAACCCATGATCACGATCTGGAAGTGGTAGCGGTTGGTGATCAGCAGCGGAAGGCAGAGCGCCAGCACCAGCAAGAGCAGATAAAACCATTTATCGCGCAGAAACCTGATCACGGCCATCAACTCACCTCCTTGCCGAACAAGCCGGTGGGCCGGATGGAGAGGATCAGGATCAGCGCGCCGAAAGCATAGACATCTTTGTAGGCCGCGGAGAGGTAGCCTCCCCCAATGGCTTCGAGAATTCCCAGAATATAGCCCCCCAGAATCGCTCCGGGAATGCTGCCCACCCCTCCAAGAATAACAATGACAAAGGCCTTCATTCCCAAAAGCGCCCCCATCGTAGGGGAAATCATAAAAATGGGGGCTACCAGACTTGCCGCGGCTGCGGCCGTTGCCGTGGAAATGGCAAAGGTCAGGGAGGAGACCCGGTTTACGTTGATCCCGACAAGCATGGCCCCTTCCCGGTTCTGGGCAACGGCTTCGATGGTGGTTCCGGGGGTGGTTTTTTTGATGAAAATTTGGAGCAGGAAAATTAAAACGAAGGCGGCCACGATGACAAGGAGCCGCTGATGGCTCATGGTAATCCCGAATAATTCCACCATGTCAGGGTAAGGGTTGGGAATTCGCCGGCCTTGAGGACCCCAAAAGACGATCACGCTGGTTTCGAGGATGATCATCGCGCCGACGGCGGAAATAAATGAATTAATGTGGGGCCGGTCCTGCAGGGGGCGGTAGACGACCCTTTCGATCAGCATCCCGATCAGACCCAGTGCGACCATCGATGTAACAAGGGCACTCCAGAAACCGAACCCGTAAAGCGTCATCAGGAAAAACGTGATGTACGCCCCAAGCATGTAAAGGTGGCCGTGGGCAAAATTGGGGATTTGCAGGATGCCGAAGACCAAGGTGAGTCCCAAGGCCACGATGGCGTACGTACTGCCCAACATGACGCCGTTGAAGATCTGCTGAAAAAACAGTTGCATAATAACCCCGTTTCCCCGTCACCTTTCCCCTCTCTCCGCGAGAGGGGAAAGGTATGTTATTTACAGACCACGGATGTTTTTCACTTCTTACTGCTCTTTTTCAAATTTGAGAAACACCCACTTTATATTCGCGTTAATCTGCGATTGGGCGATTGACTCTTTGAATTCCTTCTCCGTCTTGTATTGCCAGAGGGCCAACTGTACCTGCCCATATTTTCCGGCCTGATCGATAACCTGGATCGACCCTGGGCAATACATGCGGCCAGCCGGCGTAATTCCCAAGAACTCGGAAGGAAACTTGTCTCCCAGGAGCGGGAATGCCTTCGGGAAGGCGGCCCGGATCGCGTAAACATCTTCCACGGTTCCGGCCGCAGCCATGGCCCTGGACAGGGCGAACATCGCATTATAATTCAGCCACACTTCCCAGGTTGACATTCGCTTGTAGAGACTCCGGTACCGCTTCTCCAACGCAGGGGCCGCTACCGTGGGGGACTGCTCCACCGGCGCCACCCCAATCGTGTTGTACATCAGCTTGGTGCTCTTGAGAATATTTTCAATGAAATCCATCTTCGCCTGGTCCATCAGGATAAATCCGCCTTTGTAACCGAGGCCCCGGGCCTGCTCAATGACCAAGGCCGTTGAAGCCGAGGGTCCACCGATCAGCATAACATCCGGTTTTGTGGCCAAAGCCGCGGTCAGCGGCGCGGAAAAATCCGTCTCGGCGTAGTAGTTGGCGGGTTTGTCTGCGGTGATCTCGCCCCCCTTCTTCTGCCAGTATTCCCTGAAGGCATGCCGCCATTCCTCGCCGTAGGCCCCAACGGTTGCGACCATGGCCGCCTTGCGCCATCCTTTTTCCCAGGCGATATCAGAAAAAGCCTTCACATATATCGTGAATGGCGGGGGGCTTGCCGTCAGCAGCTTGTTGTCGATCTCAATCACCTTGGGCGTGCTGGTATAGGCCATGACGAGAAATTCGTTCCCCTTTTCCTGGTTGATTTTGGCGATGGCCGCGAGGGAATTGAATAAGGGGTTAAAAATAGCCGGCACCTTGTACTGGTCCCGAAGCCGACGGCTGTTGTTCACCGACGCTGTGGGGTCGAGCCCTTCATCAAGCTTGGCCAATTTGAAAACGTGCTTCTGTCCTTTGACCGTAATCCCTCCGGCGGCGTTGATGTCGTTAATGGCCATTTCGATGCCGTTGGCGCAGTCCTGTCCGTATTCTGCCGCTATTCCGCTGATGGGTCCGGTATACCCGATGACCACCTCTTTGGCCGTCTGGCCATAGCCATCCGCCGCAATCCCGAAGACCATAAGCGCCAAAACCATGCCCGCAATACCTTTTCCGCACCTCATCTCTTTGCCCTCCTTTTTGATTGGATTTGACTAACGGTACAGATCCCTTTGCATAGCATTTCGTTATACTATTTCGTCGGTTTCAAATTCTTGCTCAGGGCCTCCCGGTCTCCGCCGCTCATCCCGGCGATGAATCTCACCAGCTTCTTCCGGGATTCGATGTCGTACTGGGTCGTGATCGCGATCTGTTCCATGATCGGCGAGCCCCCTCCGTGGTAGCTGCCTATTTTGGCAATGCCGCCCGTCGCCGAGCAGAGGCCGTCTCCCAGGAATCTCCAGAGCTGGGCCTGATCCTCCACGGGCATCTCCTTGTTCCGCCTGGTGTACTTCAAAAGTAGATCCCCTGTGTCCGGATTCAGGAAATCCTTCTCATGGGGGAAGGTGGCCGTCACGCCGCCCGAGATGTCACAGAGGATCTCCGCCTCCCGGAAGACCGCCTCGCCGGTCAGGCAGCGGCCGACATTGCAGTAAATGGAATGGGGAATATAGGACCCCGGACCGAAGGGCACAAAACCGTGGCCGGGGACATACAGTTCCGGTTTCCCGAGATCGGAGGCCGTGTAGCCGGCGGCGTAGCCCAGTTCGGTGATCATGATGAGTTCCGCCAGTTTTTCCCGGACATGGGATTCCTTATGGATATTGTTGGCCTCGGCGGCGAGAGCGGCCGTTCCCAACATCAGATCGCCGATCGCCGGTTTGCACCCGGAATAGGAGTGGCGGTGGAAGAGCGCGAAGAGGAGCGCCATCGCCCCGCCGAGGAGGTTTTCGCCGGCCAGGAAGACCCTATCCCAGGGGACGAAGCAGTCTTCGAAGATCATGTAGGAATCGGTGGCGCCCTGGACCATGCCGCGTTTGAAATGTTCCCTCGGCCGGAGGTTATGGATGGTGACCACCTGCTTCAATCCGTCCCAATCCCCCGGAACGGCGAAAGCGACGGCGTAATCCTTGTCGTCGCGCCGCAAGGCCCTCGTGGGTACAACCAGCACTTCATCGGCAACGGAGGCCTCAGAGATATGGACCTTGCAGCCGCTAACCACGATGCCGTCTTTCAATCTTTCCTTGATGTGGACATAGGCGTCGGGATTGGGCTGTTCCGCGGGCCGCAGCATCCGGTCGCCCTTCACATCCGTCTGGGCGCAACAACCGATGAGATCTTCCTTCTGGAAACGTGTCAGCCATTTCTTGAAATTTTCGTGGTACTGTGTCGCCCCATTGTTCATCTTGTCCGCTTCGTAGGAGACGTTATAGACGGCATTGGATGCGTCAATGCCCATGCAGCGCTGGATGCAGCCACCTACCTTCTGGCAGAGCATGCGCGTCATGTCCTGTTTCCTGTGGAGATCCTCCTTATTCTGGTGGATATGGGTAAATCGGTTGATTCTCTCTCCGGTCAGGTGTGAGATGGCCGTGCACAACTCCTGGTTTTCCGGTTTCTCCGCCTCGTCGTAGGTCAGTCCGATGGTGTTGAGGCAATCCATCTGCAGTTCGTCCGTCCGGTCGATCAACTGGCCATCAAAGTAGATATTGCGCTTCATTTTGGACAGCCCCTTGATGTAATCTTTTTTGGTTCTCATTGTTCCTCCTTAATAAGGAATCGTTGATTGATCCCCTCATTTCGCGAAACAGCGGGCTGAAGGCCATGAAAGTGTGGCTGAGGCTCCATGGGTTATTCTTTGGGCGCGCCCGAGAAATTTTCCGACGCGACCTTCAGCGCCGCCCCTTCATTGCCCATGATACATTCCATTCTGCCAAAAAACTTGGGATACTCAGCGCCGATGTAAAACTGTGAAGAGAGCATCCTCCCGCTGTAGTAGGCCGCCTCGCTGTTTTCCGAGATGATCTTCTGACGTTCTTCACCCTTGGCCTGGCCGAAAAGGGCCTTCACTGTTGGGGTGGTGATGGTCAGACTCCAAAGATGCAGCCATGCCAACACCAGCGGAAACATGGCCTGCTGCAGTGGTGTCGCGTTCAGGACGAGGGCCATGAATTTGCCCTCCTGCATCTGTCCCTGCATCATCTTGATGACTTCATCCAGTTTCTCAGCACCCCGCACCACCGGGATGATGTACTTAACGTCCACGATATCTC
>JAPLJX010000323.1 GCA_026388375.1 Deltaproteobacteria bacterium | reverse complement strand
AGCCGGTTTTCCGAGGACCTGGATTTTGTGACGCCCCTCGGCGCCGATGCCGTTCGCGCGAAGCTGAATCGAGCGCTGAAGGCGGTGGAAAGGGAGATGGTTCCCCATTTCGGACCAGGGGCCTTGACCCTGTCCGACAAATCGACCCGGCCGGAGACCCTGAAGCTCTTCGCGGACTACCGGCCGGCGGCCTCGCGGGAGAAGATTTCCGTCAAACTTGAATTTGAGGGTATCCGGAAAGAGAGCCTTCCGGAAACGAAGAACCATATTCTGTCGGCCCTTCCGGCTGTTTCCTACCTGATCGCCTCCGGCGATTTCCGTGTGCCGCGTCCCAATGCCGTGCTGGTGGTGGAAACCTTTCCGGAGATCCTCTCCGACAAGATCCGCGCGCTCTTGGAACGCCGTTACCTCAAGGGCCGCGATATCTTCGATCTCTGGTATCTGCGGGTGGTGTTGAATGCGGCCGCCGACAAGGAGATGATCGAAAGAAAATTCCGGATGTATGCCTGGCCGTTTCAGGCCGCACGGAATCTGGATTTTTTTGCGGACCCTTCATCTGCGGTGCGGGAGGAGCTGAAAACGGCGATCCGGGAGGATCTTGCCCGATTTCTGCCGCCGGAACTCCTCGCGGTCCATCAGGCGGACGGATACGCCTCTTTCCTCGCTGCGCTTCAGTCGCTGTTTGCGGAATTGCGGAAGGCGGAGGTGGCCCTGCCATGACGGCGGTGAAAACTCTCCAGCAGTTGCCGCAACTTTTCCGCTACGCCGATGTGGAGAAATTCACTGGCAACGCCAATGTCTTTCTGACGCGGGCGCTGCAAAACGGGCTGGTCGAGCGCATCGTCAGGGGGGTATATGTCAACGCCTTCCTGAAGAATCGCCCGGCGATCGAGGAGGTCGCCTGCTTTCTGCGCACCCCGGCCTACATCTCCTGCGAATGGGCCCTGAATCGTCACGGCATCCTGCTGCAATCCCCGGTGGTCTGCACCGTGCTGACGCTCAGCACGGCGGTCGGTTCGGCCCGGAACGTCCAATACGGCGGGGTGACGATCGAATTTTCCCATCTGGCCCCCCGCCTCTTCACCGGTTTCGAGACCCGGGACGGCTTCAACCTGGCCCTTCCGGAGAAGGCGCTGCTCGATACAATCTACCTGCGCAAGGCGATTCCCTTTCGGGATGAGCTGGAGTTCGCTCTCCTGGACAGAGAGAGGCTGGATCGGATGGCGAACGATTTTCCCGGGCCGACCCGGAAGCTGGTCCAAACTATCCGCCTGTGTTTGCAGGGTACTGGGGCGAAGAGGAACTGACGAACCATACTTTTCGGGAGGGTTGGCACCATACGGGCGATATCGGCCGTCTCGATGAAGAGGGATTCCTCTGGTTTGTCGGGAGGATGGCAGATGACGGCCTTTTTCTTCTGCATACCATCGGTAAAGAGCTCTCGACAACGACAACGGCAGACCCTTTCATGACCAAGTATCTTTTTCCGGGAGGCAACATGCCGTCCATTGCACAGATCGGCGCCGCCGTTGAAAAGAGTTTTGTCATGGAGGACTGGCACCTGATCGGCCCCGATGATTTCAACTACCTATACCTATACGATTTTAAATTCCGAATTGCGGTGAGGATTATCAGTTATAAACGATATTTCACGCTGGCAAAACCATTGCGCAGATCGCCGCAATCCAGATACCGATAAATCACCTTCTGGACGCAAGGTCGCCAGAATCCATACTGTCTTCTTTTCAGCGCGGGCGGGGGCGGATGCTGAGGACCACGGGCAGGGTAACGGCGATCATCAGGACACCGACGAAGACGAACGGCCAGCGGTATCCCCAGAAAGAGGCCATGATCCCTCCGAACAAGGGACCGGCGGCCATCCCCAGGGCGGTCATGGACGAGGTCAGTCCGTAGGCCTTGCCGTAACTGTTCGGCGGGATCAGGCGCCCGACCAGGGCGTTCATCGTGGGAAGGATGCCCCCCGCCGCCAGGCCGTACAAAACTCGAAGCAGAATCAGATGGAGGATGCCCTGCGCCGCACCGTGCAGGATCATGCTCACGGCCGTCAGGAGGAGATGGAACAGCAGGATCCGCCGGTAGCCGATCCGGTCGCTGAGGTAGCCGATCCCACCGGCGCTCAGGGCGGCCGCCGCGCCGCTGATCGCGAAGAGCATGCCCGTCGTCGAGGCCACACCGCCCCGCGCCGGGCCGTAAACCGTTTCGATGAAGAGCGGCAGGATGGGCGAGACGAAATGGACCGTGAAGTGGAAGAAAAAGAAGAGGGCGAGCAGTGCGGGAAAGCCCCCATAGGCCAGGAGGGAGAAAATCCGATCGCTTTTCGCGAGCGTCTCCTTCGACGGTCGGTTGAACCGTTCCCGGGTTCCGAAGAGGACGAGCGCCCCGCCCAACAGGAGAATTGCGCCGCCCATAATGAACGTGAACCGGTAGCCGATAACATCGGCCATGATCCCCCCGATCCACGGTCCCAGGGTCATGCCGAGGAAAACCGCTACCTGCATGAGCCCCAGCGCGTATCCCAGCCGTTGCTTCGGAACGACCGTCGAAACCAGGGCGATGGAGGCCGAAATGGTCCCCGTCGTCGCCCCGGAGAGGAGCCGAAGGAAAAGGAGTTGCCACACATTGGAGACGAGCCCCATCGCGAAGGTGATGATGGCGCCACCGAACATGGCCCGCTCCACCATGATCTTCCGCCCGTGCCGGTCCGCGAGCCATCCCCAGAGCGGAGAGAAGAAGGCCATGACCAGGCTGGCGGAGCCCGCCATGACGCCCGCCCAAACGGGGACGAGGCGTTCCGTGGTGACTCCCAACTCCCTGATGTAAAACGGAAGAAACGGCAGGACGAAGGCAAAACCGACCATGGAGAGGAACTGGGCGGCGAACATGATGTAGAGGGTCAGTTGCCAGGGCTGCCCCTTTTCCGGTGTGGTAGGATCGCGGGATGGGTTCATGCTCATGGGTTATTCGAGGGACGGACTGCGAAGCGCAGCCGCTTCCCGTATACGATGGCCGTCGGAAGCCGTTCGGGATGGTCGTCTTTCATTCATCTATGATTGATAATACAAAATAAAACGTGTATCAACACAAATATGAGTATCCGATTCAATTTGCATCGTGACGGCGACGTACCACCGCATCCACGTACGAATGCAATCATCTTGATATCATGTAAGATCAGCGACTGATCCGCGATCGGGAAGATGATCCTCTCGAAGACGCAAGGGAGCAGATGATGCCCGGCAATGCCATTGTGAAGGGAATGGTCGTCCGGTTGGCCACGACCGGTTTCGTCCGTGAGGCCCTCGCGGAGAAAGTGGATCTCAAGGCGATTTTGTTTGATAATTTGTTTGATTTTGAAGGTATTGTTTTCGAGGGGTCAAAGTATGGGGGGCTGTTTTTGCTTGTCAAGGGATATTATGCATCGAAAAGCAGAGACTGGTGATGCGATTGGGAAAGGGAGGTGAAGCGGCGGCCGCCCTTTTGAGAAAGCGGCTCATCTTTTGGTCGAGTCACCCGTCAAGAAGGCATTTTTGAGCACAATTCAGGCAGACCTCTCCTGCACGCCTCTTTTCACGATGCGTTATGATCGGGTGTATTCATTCCAGGAGTAATCGGGGTCTCTATAGGGGTGATCATGCCATCTGAAAGCAGCAACTTTCCCTGATTCCGCTTGCTTACTGACAAGGAAGAAAGACAATTTAGACAAGTACGCTTAAACCGGATGAACCAGGTTTTTTATGCTTGTGGATGATGTTTGTGGATCTTCATTATTCGATGTAAATTTGTCGTCCATTTTGGATATTGCCGCCTTGGGCGAAGGGTCAAGGTGGTGCAGGTAGATTTCCGTTGTCCGAAGGTTCTTGTGCCTCAAAAGACCGGGAACGGTTTTCAGGGAAACCTTCTCCTGACCGGCCAGGTATGAATGAGTGTTTGCCTATGCGGCATACTATGCGCTTTTGAGACCATCGGGGTCAACTCCTTTTCCCCTCCGCCTGCGCTCGTCCCTCGCTCTGCGGCGGGTCGGCCGGCCTCGGCGGGAAGGGAAACGGGGGGTAATGCGCTGGCGAACCTGCATGACGGTGATGGCGGCCAGCGCCAATGTAGTGGCGATGGACAGGAAGACGGCGTGCGGTGCGTGATGATCGAGAAGCGTGCCGAAGAGGAGCGGCGCCGTGGCCGAGCCGAGATCGAACCCGGAGTAGACGAAACCGAAAACACTGCCCAATCCGCCGCCGGCCGCGGCCTGGCGGATGATAATGTCCCGCGACGGCTGGGTGATGCCATAGGCCATGCCGGCTACGACCATTACCGGTACGACGATCTCAGCAAATCCATTCACGCCGCTGACGAGAAGTATAAGCGCGCTTGCCACGGTCATGCCGCTCGTCGCTACGCGATGATGCTTGTTGGTGCGGTCGGCAAGAACCCCTCCGGCTACAATGCCGACGGCATTGCCGACAAGGTAGGCGGTCACGGCCAACATCGCGACCGGCAGGGTGAAACCATAGCCGGCGATGAAGGAGGCGATGCCGAACGTCTGGACGCCCTGTACGGAGAAGGATGTCAACGCGAAATATGCGAAACCCATCACAATAACCGGCGATAGAACGGCGCCGAGATATCGGGTCTGTTGCGGTGCGCCGCCGGCCGGCGACACTTCCGTTCGCTTGGACGTACAGACGAGCAAGGAGCGGTTGGCAAAAAGGATCGCCGCGACGACGAAACCGGCGACTCCGCAGACGACCAAGGCGATGCGCCAATTGCCGAACGTGGTGATGGTGGTCACAACCACGGGAGAGGTTGCGTACCCCAGCGCCGACGATGCCGTGCATGGCGTACGCCCGGCCCAGGCGTGTTTCTTTCACTCGGAGGCTGAGTATTGAGAGATCCGCAGGGTGGAAGACGCTGTTGCCCAAACCGGCAACCAGTGCCAGCGGCAGCAACATCCAGTAAGATGTCGCCAATCCCGCCAGGACAATGCCCCCGGACATGGCCGCAAGCCCCCCCAGCAAGATCCGGTGTGCGCCGTAACGATCAACGAGAAATCCGGCCACGAAGGCCTGCCCGAGTCCGGAGGCGCCGTAGAACAGGGTAGCCGCCAGGCCGAGTTCCGTGAATCCGACCCGGAAAACGGTATGGAGGAGGGGAAAGAGCGACGGCAGCGCCAGTTGCATCACGTGGCTGACATAGTGAGCGGCCGAGACCGATGCGATGACCGCCGTATCGCGATCGCTGCCTAAGGCTGTGGTTGTGGTAACGGCGGGCATCGCGGCCAACCTTTCTCGGGCACTGATCCGGTTGACACCGAAATGGGGTCCACTACTGATTCTTCACCGCACAGCAGCGCTAAAAACAACGCGTTGGGCTGTATTCTGTGACACAACCGTAGTTCATCAATCCAGTTCCCCGAAGGCCGAAAAACTGACTTAAGAATAGTATCAGCACTCTCCAGATCAGCATTCCCTAATAGACGAATGAAAACGGACATAAAGCAAACCTTACTAAGGTAATATATTCCGAATCACGATTTCCAGGGCTGTTTCTATAATGTAAAATTTGCCTTGTCACCGGTAATTTGTCCTCTCCTTTGTTTCTTTACCTAGCAGGCGTGATTTCTATTGGATCTTGGATAAGACATTGCTGTATAGGCGGGCTGTTTTTGCTTGTCAATGGATATTTTGCATCGAATAAGGAGGGGCTGTCGATGCGGTTGGGAAAGGAAGGTGGAGCAGCGGCCGCTCTTTTGAGAAATCGGATCACCTTTTGGTCGAGTCACCCGTCAAGAAGGCATTTTAAACACAATTCAGGTAGACATCTTCTGCACGTCTCTTTTTTATATTACTGCGGCAACTAAATATGGCTATGGATGATCGCCGTTTACAGGAAATACGGGCCTCGCGCAGATTTAATGGTCATGTTTAATTGCCGGAGTAATAATGCTTATTTGTTGAGTAAACCAGCCGAAAGACGGGAAAGTATGCCCGTCATAATTAGTCGTGCTACATTACAAGGAAGAAGCATTTATGCAATTCCCAGGGATTTTCCCAGCAGAGTGAGGATGGATTCAACCGGAAGGGATATATTCGGCCCCTCTGCCCCCAGGATCATCTGGCAGCCGGGACAATACAGGCCCAAAATATCCGCGCCCGT
>JAPLJX010000026.1 GCA_026388375.1 Deltaproteobacteria bacterium | reverse complement strand
CGCGGCTTTCGTTGTTCCTGCATCCGCAGTATGAAAAGGAAGAACCGGCCCCCTGGAGGTAACCAATGAAAATCCATGAGTATCAGGCAAAGCAGCTTCTAAGGGAGTATGGGATCCCGGTACCCCGCGGGAGGGCAGCCTCGACTCCGGACGAGGCGCGCGAGGCCGCCGAAACGCTCCATGGGAAAACCGTCGTCAAGGCGCAGATCCACGCGGGTGGCCGGGGTAAAGGCGGCGGTATCAAGCCGGCCGCGTCTCCTGATGAGGCCTTTGCGGCCGCCCGGGCGATCCTCGGAATGCAGCTCGTGACCCACCAGACGGGCCCGGAGGGAAAAAAGGTGCGCAAGGTTCTGGTGGAAGAGGCATCCGCCGTCCGGAAAGAACTCTACCTGAGCCTGGTCGTCGACCGTTCGCGGGGAAAGGAGTGCGTGGTGTTCATGGCCTCGGAGGCGGGCGGCATGGACATCGAGCAGGTTGCAGCGACGGCTCCGGAGAAAATCGTCAACTGCGCGGTCCATCCCGCCGTGGGCTTCAGTCCGTTTCAGGCACGCAAGCTCTCCGCCACGCTGGGGCTGAATGCGGAGCAGCAAAAACCGTTCGCGGAGATCGTCCGGAACCTGTACCGGCTGTTCCTGGAGAAGGACTGCTCGCTTCTGGAGATCAACCCGCTGGCGATCACCGAAGAGGGCCGGCTGCTGGCCCTCGACACGAAGATCAATTTCGACGATGATGGACTGTACCGCCATCCCGAGATCCAGGAACTGCGGGACCCGGACGAGGAGGAGCCGTTGGAGGTCGCCGCCAAGAATGCCGCCGTGAACTACATCAAGTTGGACGGAAATGTCGGCTGCATGGTCAACGGCGCGGGGCTGGCGATGACGACGATGGACATGATCAAGATGGCGGGAGGAGAGCCCGCGAACTTCCTCGACGTGGGGGGCGGCGCATCGGCGGAGCAGATCGAGAAGGCGTTTCGCATCCTGACCTCCGACCCGAACGGGAAGTGCATCCTCGTCAACATCTTCGGCGGTATCCTCCGGTGCGACCGCGTCTCCGCCGGGCTGATCCAGGCAGCAAAGAACATCGAGATGAGGCTGCCGATGGTGGTCCGGCTCCAGGGAACCAATGTGGAGGAAGGGCGGCGGATGCTGCAGGAATCGGGGCTCCGGTTCACAGTGGCCGACGGACTCTATGAGGCGGCAGAGAAGGCCGTATCCTTGACGAAATAACGGAAGGAAACAAGAGGAGAAATCCCAATGGCCATATTGCTGGATGAACAATCGCGCGTCGTCGTTCAGGGGATCACGGGCTCGGAGGGGAGCTTTCATACCCGCGAGTCGGTGAGGCTGGGCACGAGGGTCGTGGCCGGTGTCACGCCCGGCAAGGGGGGGACGGCGCTGGACGGCATTCCCGTTTATGACCGCGTCGGCGACGCCGTCGAAAGGCAGCAGGCCAATGTATCGGGAATTTACACGCCGGCGGCGTTCACACCGGATGCGATCTTCGAGGCGATCGAGGCGGGGATCGGTCTGATCGTCTGCATGACGGAGGGAATTCCGGTCGCGGAGATGATCCGGGTAAAACAGGCTCTGAAGGGTTCGGGCGCGCGGATGATCGGGCCCAACTGTCCGGGGATCACGACCCCCGGCGCAGGAAAGGTCGGCTTCATGCCCAACTTCATCCACAAACAGGGGAACGTCGGCGTCGTCTCGCGCAGCGGTACCCTCACCTACGAGATGATCTGGCAATTGACCGGCCTGGGGATCGGCCAGTCCACCTCCGTCGGGATCGGCGGGGACCCGATCGTGGGGTCCGGCTTCATCGATATCCGCAGACGGAGGCGATCGTGATGATCGGCGAGATCGGAGGTACGGCGGAAGAAGAGGCGGCCGAGTTCATCCGGGGGCAGGTGACCAAACCGGTGGTCTCCTTTATCGCGGGGCGGACGGCCCCTCCGGGACGGCGGATGGGACACGCCGGCGCAATCATCTCGGGAGGGAAAGGGACCGCTGAGGAGAAATTCCAAGCCCTCGAACGGGCGGGCGTCCTGGTGGAAAAGAATCCCGCCGAGATCGGCCGACGCGTACAGGAGATATTGAAGGCAAAAAAGGTTCATCCAGTTTAAGCGTACTTGTCTGAAATGTATTTCTTCCTGAAATGTAGCATCCGGTAATTTTCACGGATATACTTTCTTTCAAACGAAATTCAATGTGCAGCGTGAACAAGAGGCATGCAGGAGAAGCCTGAATTGTGCTCAAAAATTCCTTTGTATCACTCATACAGCAGAGTTATCGAGTCCCGTTCAAAACCTATTTCCTGAACTGACTCTCCGGGTTGACGCCTTCGTTAAGAATGATCGCCTCAACCCTTCTGTTCTGCTGTTTGCCTGCCGCGGTATCATTGCTTGCCAGCGGGTACTTCTTACTATATCCGATGGTGACAATCCGTTCACTGGCAATGCCGCGTTTTACCAGGGCGCTTTTAACTGATGCGGCACGCTGCTCGGAAAGTCCCTGATTGTACTCATCGCTGCCGACGCTGTCGGTATGCCCTTCAACAAGCAGATTCCTGTTCTGTTTTTCCCGGAGAAACACGGCTAACTTGTCCATACTGATCTGGGCGCTGGCATTCAGATTGGACTTGTCAGTGGCAAACAATACATCACCGATAGTCAGCACGATACCGCGGTCAGTCAATTGGCCCTGCAGTTCCGACAATTCCTTCATCAGCAGGGCGAGTTCAGCCCGTGCCTTTTCAGCCTCTCTGGCCTGATCTTCAGCTTCAGCCCGTGCCTTTTCAGCCTCTCTAGCCTGATCCGCAGCCGCAGCCCTCGCCATTTCAGCCTCTCTGGCCTGATCCGCAGCTTCAGCCCTTGCCCTTTCTGCCTCTCTGGCTTTTGCATTAGCCTGTGCATTTGCCAACGCTGCCTCTTTAGCCTGGATGTCGGCAAGAATTCTCGTCCGTTCGGCCTCGCTGTTCGCCGAAGCCAGTTGCTGCTTTGCAAGCTGCAGCGCAGAAATTTTTTCATCCAAATCCTGTTGGAGAAGTTTTTGCTCCATCTGGCTTTTCAGCAACTGCACCTCTGCCTTTTCCTTGCCCAGTTTGACGATCTCGTTGCGCGTGACGACCCCCTCTGCAAGAGCTACAGAGGTCTGCGATTTACGCTCTGCCATGTAGGCAAGGCGGGAAATGTCATTGAAAAATAGATTCTTCTCCCAGGAAGTATACCCTTTGGAAGGATCAGACGGATTGGGGGAATAGGCCTTCGTTCTCACCTGCTCAGCATCTTGCAATGTTTTTTCTGCTCCAAGAAGTGTTTTCATGGAGTACGATTCTACAATCGGATTGGCCTTTGCCTGGGCATAGGCAGTACGCGCTTGTTCCAGGCGATCCTTGGCGATCTGTTCGCTGGGATCAACCGCTCCGCACCCGGCCAGAACAACTCCGACGGTAATTGCAAGGGCAACGGCCTTCAACTGACTGGAAAAACAACTGGAATTCATATCAACTCCTCCTTTGAATGGATGGGTGGTTACTTAACGGCCGGCATCTTCTTGATTTCGTCGCGCACGATCTGTATTGCCTCACGCAGCTTCATTGCGGCGTTCTTGGCCTTTTCAGTAGGGGCCTTGGCCCGTGCATAATCAGCATCCACCATGGCCTCATCGACAAGCTTGTTGGCAGAAACCATATCCTTGGCCGCCACAGCCGATTTGGCTGCCTCCAGCTTGGCCTCAGCCGACTTGAGAGGAGTCGGAGCATACACTTCAGCGTCAGCCGCTTTGGCGGCGTTGATATTCTCTTGCAGTGGGGGGAAACGTGAGCTGACCGTATCCGTTGTTGCGCACCCGATTACCATGCTCACGCCAATAGCAGCCAGTCCTGTTGCGACATATCGCGAAACCATGTTTCTCTTCATACATAATCCTCCTTGTCATTTGAACTGCAAACCGTGACCAGATATTCAAATTCCATCCCGTCCGTCTACACCAAACCCTACCCAACATCCGATCAGGGAAGCAACCGCCTGTGAAAAATCCATGCGCTTCTCAGAAAACACCATCATTCGTATGAGGAGCAGGACCATACGCATCGTGGATCGTAGAAGCAAGTCGCTTGCCAACAAGCGAAAGAAAATCAAATTTTGGAATCGCCATTTAAAAACAGTGGATTAGGTTGATAGAAGAGAACAGCAAAAAATATGAGACGATTCGTTTGACCTCAATATTTAGTGGGACCTCAATATATTGAGGGATACTTTGAAGAGAGGTGGACAGTCTAATCTGGTTCTTTTGTCTCCAGGCGGACTATCCCTAGCTTATGCATCCTCACTCGTAAGGTGCTCGGGTTGGTAAGAGAGCTCTTTATTCGGATATAATTTTCATCTTTTGGTGGAATCTATCTTTTCGATCCCGAACTCATCTCGGGAAAGATGATCTTTCTGACCGGTCCCCGGCAGGTCGGCAAGACGACCTTCGCCCTCAACTGGCTCAAAGAGAGCGGCGTGGAGGGAACCTATTTCAACTGGGATGATCCGGCCGTCCTGCAGGCCTACAAAAGAAATCCCCTGTTTTTCAAGAATATCATCGACGAGCGCCACCGGGGGACGCCCGTTCCGGTCGTTTTTGACGAAATCCACAAACACAGGGAATGGCGTGGGATCCTCAAGGGGTTGTACGATGTCAACCAAGAGCGTATGCAGCTCCTGGTGACCGGGAGCGCCCGCCTGGGACTCTATTGGAAGTCCGGCGATTCCCTGCTGGGCCGCTATTTTCCGTTCCAGATGTTTCCGGTCGGCCTTCCCGAAGCGGTGGGGGACTTTTCCCGTGTTCTAAAGGATGACATCCCGTTTTCGCAGGGAGACGCTCTGCTGGAACGGGTCCGCCGGGCTTCCCGGAGCGGATTGCGGGAAACCTTGGAGAAACTCCTGGCCTTCGGAGGATTTCCGGAACCTTTCCTCAAGGATTCCGAAAGATTCCATCGCCGCTGGCTCAGGGAATATATTGCCTTGCTGACCCGGGAGGATATCCGGGAATTTTCGAGAATATCCGACCTCAAGGGGATGGAACGCCTGGTCTCCCTGCTTCCCTCCAAGGTCGGCGCGCCGCTCAGCATCAATTCTCTGCGAGAGGATCTGGGCGTGCACTACCAGACGATTGTCAACTGGATCGAGGTCCTGAAAGCGCTCTACCTGGTCTTCACGATCAGCCCCTGGAGCCGCGATCTCAAGCGCTCCCTCAGCAAGGAAGCGAAGCTCTACTTTTATGATTGGTCCGTCTTGGATGACCCCGGCTTCCGGTTCGAGAACCTTCTCGCCCCGACGTTGACGAGAATGGCGGCCAGGTTTACGGAAACCGGCCTTGGGGATTTCGAGATCCGCTACGTCCGGGACCGGGAAAAACGGGAAGTGGATTTTCTGCTGGTAAAAAACGGCGATCCGGTTTGCCTCATCGAGGCGAAGCGCGGCGACGAAAAGATCAGCGCCCATGGAAGGTACTTCGCCGCCAGACTGGAGGTTCCCTTCCACCAGATCGTCCTCAATGCCGATGCCGCCGAGGCGTTCCCGGAAAACTGCTTCCTTCTCCCGGCAACGGCGTTTTTCATGGTTGCCGGGTAAAACGGCGACGACGTCAAATTTTGCTTTGATATACCAGAGCATTCATCGCCCCTACTCCTTATTCAGGATCACCAGGGCGTCCACGGCGACAGGGCTGCTTCCAATTACAATCAATGGGTTTACGTCTATCGCCTGAATTTCTTCATGCGCCATGCCGATCTTGCCCATGGCCATGAGGCATTGCACCAGGGAATCCAAATCCACCGCCTCCATACCGCGGACGGCGCCGAGAATCTTGTTTCCGCGGATCTCCATCAGCATCTCCATGGCATCCGATTCAACCAGCGGGGCCGGTCGAAAGGTGACATCGCCCAGGACTTCCGTAAATATTCCTCCCAGACCGAACATGACGCAGGGACCGAACTGGGGATCGCGGACCATCCCCACGACCAGCTCCCGCCCCCCTTTGATCATCTGCTGGACAAGGTAGTCCGCATATTTCACGGGGGACGCTTCGCCGATCCTCTTGAAGGCCGCTTTGAGATCCGTTACATTGCGCAGATCGACCGCTACCAGACCGCTTTCGGTCTTGTGGCTCACCTCCGGAGAGCAGATCTTCAGCACCACCGGGTAGCCGATCTTGGCGGCGGCCTTTTTCACCTCATCCCAATCCTGCGCCAGAACCCCCTTCGCCGTCGGAATCCCGTAAGCCGCCAGCAGAAGGCTGCTCTCATATTCCGAAAGGGTCCGACGGTTTTTCCCCATCGCCTCTTTCAACAGGCTCTCTATTTCTTTCATATCGCATCCTTTTTCCCGGCACCGCGATCCATGTATCTGCGGCACTGCGCCAATATGGAAAGGACCTCGAACGGCTCCTCGATCATCGGAAAAGTCGGTACGCCCCTCGGTTCCAGAAACGCCTTGGCGGCCTCCATATGCTTTTTTTCCGCACTGAAGGTGACGTAGATCGGTTTTTCCGGATATCTCCGGGCGAGATCCACGACGAACTGGAGGTCGGGAACGCCGGTCTCATCCGTGATCATCAGAATCGGAACAACGGCGTCGATATGGGGATCCTTCAAAACCGCTTCCATCCCCTCCCGGTACGCGAATTCGATCCCATGCACAATGGCCGACGGCCAGATGTCCACGGGATTGCGCATGCGGATGTACGGCGGACTGATCTCCTGCAGGCGCCTGCGGCCGGATTCCTCCAAGGTCGGCACTTCCAGGTTCCAGTACTTCTGGCACATGTCGGTCATCGTTACCAGCATGGCCCCCGAAGGCGCCAAATAACTCACGCGGTTTCCCCTTGGGAGCGGCATGGCGGACAAGGCCTTCGCCGCAAGGATCAGATGGGAGTACTTATAAATCCTGGCAATGCCGGCCTGTTTCAACGCCC
>JAPLJX010000354.1 GCA_026388375.1 Deltaproteobacteria bacterium | reverse complement strand
ACACTAACTGTTTTTCCGACATACGTTATGGTTCTCCTTTAAATTTATTTTTTCGCCGAACCCGGTTGCGAATTAATCACACCACCTATACTTGATCATCGGCGCGTTCGGGTCCTTGGCATATTCCTGCGAAGAGCCGTCATAGGACCTCACATCCTTGTACCCGAGGATCTCGCGCAGGACAAACCACCACCCGGTGCAGAGCCTTCCCGTGTCGCAGTAGGCGATGATCTCCTTCGAGAGGTCCTTGCCGACGATGCCCGCGGCCATCTCCTCGAGTTCTTCCTTGCTTTTGAATGTCCCCTCCTTCGTGAAGATCCACGCCGCAGGCAAGGATGCCGCACCCTTGATATGACCTTCCCTTGCCACAAGACTGGACTTTGAAACGCCGAAGAAAAAATCGGGCACTCGCGCATCGACGAAGGTGGCTTTGCCGATTTTATTCAGGACGTACGCCTTCGGCGCAAATATGGCTTTATTGACCTTTCCCTGATAGGTTTTCGTTTTGGTCTTGACAGTCGTGGTGGAGATCGGCTTCTTGGCCTCTTCCCACTTGTTGTACCCGCCGTCCAGGATGGCGACGTTTTTAATGCCTGCATAGATGAGCGTCCAGGCAACGCGCGTCAGGTTTACCAGATCAGTCACCGACTCGGTGAAGCCGACAAGGACCACGCGGGAGCCGGCCGTAATCCCCGCAGATGCGATCGCATCGAAGAGGTCGTCGTCATCGGGAAGCTCATTGTCGAGACCATTTTTCTTAACGGCCCACGTCCCATAGAACACATTTACGGAG
Organism: Deltaproteobacteria bacterium; assembly: GCA_026388375.1. GTDB lineage: Bacteria > Desulfobacterota > Syntrophia > Syntrophales > UBA5619 > UBA5619. The sequence continues at coordinate 32,053 of JAPLJX010000354.1, read as the reverse complement.
TTCGGAATATTCCCCTCTTTGTACTCTTCCACCTTGCGGATGTCGACGATGACAAGATTGGGGTCGTTGAGGTTCTTCTCCAGCCAGTCAACCGAAACGACGGGCGCGATATCTCTCGCCGCTGCGAACAACGGCATTGCGAACACAAACATCAGCACAATGTACACCATTTTGAAACTTCTTCCTTTCATACAACCTCCTACTTTTCGATCGGCTTCGGCGTATAGATCAGTCCTTCGTCCGCCTTGGAGCCGTTTTTGATCAGCGCTTCCTTTGTCAGGAACCCATCTCTGTCCGCATGGCAGGCATCGCAGGAGCGGGTCCGGTCGGTCCGTTTCTTGATTGTGTGCGGGACCGTGTCCCAATAATTTGGTAGGAGGTCGAACTGCTCCATCGCGATCCCTGCCGCCTTAAAGGTATCCCTTACGGTCGGAGTAACCCACAGGGTGGTGATCGTTTTTTTGTCGCGAAGGCTGCGGTCGATGATAAAGGTAGGTTTCGACACGGCCCCTTTCCTCAGATGATAATCGTAGCAGTTCCGGTACTCGCCCGACGCGTGGCAACTCGCGCAGCTCATCTTGCCTGCGTGCGACGTATGCGATTTTGCCTTCTCGGTCTTCTCCTGCCCCGCCGGATGGCGGCAGGTGAGGCAGCGATCTTCAGGATCTTCCCGTTGACGAGTACATCGGCGAAAATGTCACCGACGGTGCGTTAAAGGTGCGAAATATGGGATCATGGCATCGTTCATGATCGCCAAGATGGTTCGTCTCCGAATCGAATAATAGGTTTCTTCATACCTGCCATAGCATTGACGATCAACTCGACCAGACCGCCATAATACAGACGGCTGCGCTCCTCCGCATGATAGTAGGAGATGATGTCCCGGATTGCCCCTTTGCAGTTCGAGCAGGGGGCGCAGACATACTTCGGTACCTCCCGGGGTTCGCCTTGGAACGCATTGAGGATCTGCAGGAACTTCTTGCGGGAGCTGACAAGGTTTCTCCAGTGCACAAAATTATATCCCGACATGATGGCAAAGCCGGAACCGCCGCCGCAGCAGTAATTCTCCACCCCATGGGGCGTCATTTCCCGGAATCGCAGGGCGATCTTTCTGAGGATACGCCGCTGGGGCTCAACAATACCCATGGCCCGTACCACATTGCAGGGATCGTGCAGGGTGACGGGGAAATCGTTCCTGCGGGGATCGAACTGCAATTTTCCGCTCAGGACGATGTCCTCCAGCGTAACCAAGGCCGATTCACGCGGAACATTGAGATCTCCCGTCAACAGACGGTCGGCGATAACGGTCAGCGCTTTATGCGCATGCCCGCATTCGCCGATGACAATCTTTTTGACCTTCAGCCTCCGGGCAATGTCGGCATGCCTGACGGCGACGCGTGAAAATTGCACATCGTCATACCATAAACCGTAGTTGACCGCATCGTAACCGACGGCCTCCGAAGACAAGGTCCAGGAAAGGCCGGCCGCCTGAAAAATGATGGCAAAGGCCCCGACGTTTTCCGGCCAGGCGAGCATCTCCCCCGCGTTGTGCAGAAGCAGGATATCCGCACCCTCCACATCCCAGGGGATCTCGACCTTATAGCCCGTGATCTCTTCCATCTCTTCCTGGATAAACTCGATGCTGTCCTTTGCGGCAAGCGTGTTCATGCCGGTGGAAGAGCCGACGCGAAGATGCTGAACAGTGCCTTTTTCGTGGAGTTCCTTGGGGGCGATGCCCATTTCCTGTGAGAAGAGTTTGCGTATTTCGTGATTGATGAGCCCGTTGTCCACACCAATGGGGCAGACCATGGCGCATCGCCGGCACAGAGTGCAGCGATAGGACAGTTCGGCAAGACGCGCGATTGTCGTCCAGTTCAGATCGATGTCGCCGGTCAGCTTGGCAGTGATTTTTCCACCCGGCTTGAGATACTTTTTGTAAATCCGACGCAGGACTTCGGCACGAAAAATGGGCCGATAGATCTCCTTCCGGCCGCTCATTTCATATACGGGACAGGCATTGGAACAGGTCTGGCATTTGGCACAGTGTTCCATGGAAAGCATCAGAGGCTGCAGAAAGGTCCAGTTATTTTCCTTCTCAAAGAGTTTTTTCAGACCCGAGAGAAACTGACGAACCAGCTCCTCCTCTTCCTCCTTGCTTGCGGGCTTGGGGATGCCGATGGCCACCGTGTCGTCCAGGGATGTCTCAATGTTCTTGACCTTTTCCGGTTTCAGAGGGGGAATCGTCGCCTGATTGAAATCCTCATAGGGAGGAGGCAGCGGTGAAAGCTCACCCGGTTCAATGTGACATAAGCAGTCGGACGGCTCGGCCATGGCGGAGGGTTTCAGGCGTTTGTTCATTTCATCTCCTTGGGTGCGGAAGATGCAATATCGCGCCAGGATTTCCGTCCGTCCGCTTCAACATGTTTTGCCTTCCAGGTCGGTTTGAGTTCAAGATTCTTCAGGATGGCGGCTTCGATCGATCCGCCCTGCCGGTTCGGGGCATCATCCCATTTGACATTGTGATAGAAGAAATACTTCATATACATATGGGACATGTGCGTTAAGGGGATATAAGCGACCAGAAGCGATGCCAACACGATGGCCAATCCCCCGGAGACGCTTTGACCCGGAACATATGAATTCAGAGAATGTCCCCCTGTCAGCAGGCCAAACGTATAGGCCTTTGCGCCTTGCAGAAACGGATCGCTCAGCAGACAGGTGATGAAGGCAGACAGGAAGAAAAGGAAGATGAACAGGATATTGAAATAGTCGACAAAAGACGAATAGCGCCTCAGTTCCGGATCGGCCAGCCGCCTGTAGAGAACCCCCAAGCTGCCGATATTTCCCAAGATCAGGCCAGTCCAGCCTGCAAGAACGATGAGGCCGTCCAAGAGGCTTCTTGCGGCGCCGCCCGCCGGCAAGCCGTCTTCCCCCCACAGGACGAGAAGGGCATGGAGCACCAGCAGGCCGAAGGTGGCGATCATCAGATACAACCCGAAATGAAAGGGGAAGGAGACCCGCCACAGGCTTCTGTTTTCTTTCCACAATCCCCGGAGGAATAAAATCTCCGGCGCCATATATTTCAGTTCATTCAGCAGGGAGCTTTCACGTTTCTTTTCCCACCAGTTCAAGTCTTCCATGTAGGAGCCGCCATAGGCCACCTTGGCGGTTGTCTCATGCTGGACGGGGTAGATCTCCCAGCGGACATGGACGGGAAGGGTCATTTGCCTGTAAACCAGCCATCCGGTCGCGATGACGAACACGGCAACGCATAAATACGACAAAGCATAGAATCCCATTAACTGTTTCCTTGCTGGGTGAGTATTTGGACAAGATCAAGAATTTCTTCCTGGTTGATAGGCTTCGAAACGAACCCCTCCGGGGCCGGTACCTGATGACGGGACGAGATGAATTTTTTAAAGTCCTCGGAGACCCCGGTGACAACGATGATCGGGATATTTTTCCACCGGTCGTCCGTTTTCATCTCGCGAAAAAATTTGATCCCTGACTTCTCCGGCATGGAAATATCCAGGGTAATCAGATCCAGAGGTCCTGCCTGTACCTTTTGCATCGCCTCCTCTCCATCCTTTGCCTGAACGGTTTCGTAGCCTTGATCCCCAAGCAAAGCGGAAAGGTAGGTCCGAATATCCTGCTCGTCATCCACAATCAAAATCCGTTTCGGGCCGGCCATAACACCCTCCTTGATCACGCTTTGGTCGCTGCGGTCCCTGAGGCTGGAACCTTCCGCGGAAGTTTTACGATCATGCGGGTTCCTCTATTCAGCTCCGACTCTATTTTTATCTCCCCGCCATGGGCCTGGGCGATTTTGTTGGAGATAAAAAGCCCTAGGCCTGTTCCACTTCCTCTTTTGGAAGAAAAAAAGAGGCTGAAGGCCCGTTCCCGGATTTCCTGATCCATGCCGATGCCATTGTCTTCCACGTCAAATTCGATATAATCCGGGTAACCCTTCAATCCAATGCGCACCTGATGGGCGTTTTTCTTCTTGTCTACCCGGCAGGCATCGATGGCGTTCTCCACGAGGTTGATCAGCAAAGAACGGATCGCTTTGGAATCGGCCTCGAAATCCCCAGGATTTCGGTCAATTTCCCAACGGAAGTCGATACCCATTTCCGCTGCTTTTCCCCGCATCACTTCACAGACCTCTTCCGCTATCGCAAGAGCCGGAATCCTTTCCAAGTCTGGCGCCCGGTCCTTGGCATAATAGAGCAGGTCCAGCACCATCCTCCGAATCCGGGTGATATTCCGCTCCACCATCTTCCAGCCCTGTTCGAAACGCGCCCGATCGTTTTTGGCAAGTCCCGTATTGACCAGGTAAACTCCGCCGTCGAGACTCGTCAGGAGCCCCTTGATTCCATGGGAGATCGAACCGATCACCAACCCGAGGGAAGTCAGCTGGGACTGGAGCTGGCGAATCTGGGTAATGTTGGTGCTCATCTCGATTACATTCTTGATCTGCCCTTCCGCATTGCGCACGGGGGCCGTATACACCAGAACATTAACCTGGTCCCCTTTTTGGGACGTCATCACTTCCTCCGACTGGTGGACCAGGCCGTCTCCAAACGTTTGTTTCACGATGCAGGGAACGCACGCCTCTGTCCGGTGCATGTAAGTTTGATGGCATTTTTCCCCCGGAGAAGCCCCGAAATCTTCCCGGAGCCGCCGATTCGCCTCCACGATCCGCAGATCGGAATCCTGAATCGAAATGTAACAGGGCACCTCTTCAAAAAGTTGGCGGTATCGTTCCCGGTGGTGTATATGAGCAGGAAGATTTCATTCCCCAAGTGGTTGAGGAATTTCTCTTCGATCCCGTGACGTAACCCATCCCGGAAGGTGCGCTCCGCCGGACAATGTTCACAGCGCTCCGACCGGTGCTGATTGATCTGAAAGCAGTACCGCCCCTCGAAAGCTCCAAAGTCCCGGCGAAAGCGCCTATTCGCCTCAACGATCCGAAGATCCCGATCCAGGATCGTCAGGTAGGCCGGCATCATTTCGAAGTAGTTCTTATAGGGATTATCGATCATCAAACACCTTTTTCCCTGTGTCCTTACGCGTGCCCATGAGGATGTTTCAGCTCAAGAATCATCCGAATACTGGTCAACAGGGTATCTTCGTTGACCGGTTTATCCAAGTACCCCTCCGGTGGGGCGACGGGACGCTCGTAAATGAGCCGCCGCAACTCAGGCTTTCCGGTAATGATACAGACTTTTGTGGAGGCAATCTCCGGATTATTTCGGATCTCCTCAAATACGTATCCGCCATTTTCCCCGGCATGGACAGGTCGAGTGTAACCAGATCAGGTTTCTCCTGGATCGTCAACGCCACCGCATGCTCGCCATCGGCCGCCTGAATCACTGTAGCTCCCTGATCCTCCAAAACCGCAGCGAGGAAGGTCAGGATATCCGGCTCATCATCTACGACCAGAATCTTGAATCCCTGCAGCGGCATGGTTACAAACGGGATCTGTACTTCAACCGGTACAACGACCCTCGCCGGGATCACCAGGGCGTTTGCCGTCAGGTTGACCAATTGCGTCACCTTCATGCCCAATTTATAATGCCGGATCACGTCGGTTAAACCGTCCACGCAATTGTGGCAGGAAGTAACCACGGTTTTCGCGCCTGTGGCCTTCAATTGGTCAGCCTTAATTATAGCCGATTTCAGGCGTTGGGGGGTATATTCCGACATGGACATCGCCCCTCCCCCGCCCGTGCAGCAAAAATTCTCCGCACGATTCGGATACATCTCCCGAAAATCGGTAACCAGAAGGTTCAAGAGCTCCCGCGGTTCCTCGTAGAATCCACAGCTTCGGGCATTGTTGCAGGAATCGTGGAAAGTAACCATATGTCTATTTTTTTCTTTATCTACCCGAATCCGATCTTCCTTGATGTAGCGGAGCATGGTCAGAACCGAACTTTCTATTACAAAGGGCACCCCGTTTCCCGACCAGTTCGGCCCTTCACACCGGGTCGAGCGGTATCCATGCCCGCATTCGGATAATACCAACTTCTTACCCCGCAGTTCGATCACTTTCTCGTAGACTCGCTGAGCTACCGCCCCGCCCAGTTCATCGTCCCCTGAGAAGAGACCAAAATTGGTCATGTCCCATCCTTCGCTGGGCATGGTCCAATTCTCTCCCGCAAGATAGAAAATGCGGTTTCACCTCCCTGGGATTGATAGCATAAACGATATCGGCATCCATCCTATCGATGGGAATCCGGGCCGCGGGATCTTTGAACTCAGCTTCCAATTCGTCGGACAGCCATTCGAGGGTCTCCAGGTAGTCCTGTGGCAGAACCCCCATCTGGTTTCCCACCTCCCATTGGTCTTTGCTGACGACGGCGACGCCCTCCGGCATGACCCCCACGGAAACAAGCAACCCCCGGGCCATCCGGTTGAGCGTGGCAAAATCTACCCCCATTGGGCAATTTAGTGAGCATCTTCGACAGTTTGTGCATTTCCCAAATACGATGTCCTTGAGTTTTTCTAAATCCTCATCGGTGCGAACGTCCTGGGCATGAACCCACCAGGGGAAAATCTTTCCCGTCCAGTCAAAGTTGCGTTTGAAAATCTTACGAATCTGATCCGCCTTATAAGCCGGTGCATAGGTAGGATCGTCCGGGTTGGCAAGGACGTAATGACAGGAATCCGTGCACATGCCACAATGAACGCAGCCAACCAAAGAACCAACCATCTGGCGGGTCAGTTTCTTGCCCATTCTCTCAACAACCTTACTGGCTTTATGGGATCTCGCGTTTTGGGCCATTCGTTACTCCTAAATCGATTTTATTCCTTTATTATTGGTCGGTTTCGGCTGCGTAACCCGCTTAATCGGATATACGCCGCGGTAGCCCATGGTTCTCCCGAAATAGAAGCGGGTAAACGGATAATAGAGATAGTGGGAGATTTTACTGAAGGGTACATAGACCAAAAAGAAGGCGGTCATGATGAAATAGACCATTAACGGACCTTCTCCCAGATCCGGGCGGTTCGGGGCCGCAAAGACGGACGCGAACAACCAGACGGTCAGCAGGACCAGCGAAAAAAGGTCATCCGGGGTGCTGATCAGGCGCATCGCCGGATTACTGAGACGGCGGAACATTCGGTAGCAACCGATAGCGCAGGCCGCTGCAAACAGGATCTGAAGAAGGCGGACAACGATCATGGGTTTCATCAGACCGGGTGCGTAAGGAATGACAAGAGACATACCGATATTAGCCGCCACAGCCAGATGGAAGACCACGAACTGAATGTAGAAAAAAGACATGTGCCGGGTGCTCTCCATGGACCAGGGCATGGCGATATTCGCCCAGGAATAGACAATCCCTTTGAACGAAGAGGCATCCACGTTCTCGGAAGGCGCTTGCCGTTCCCGGGATGCTTTGAATTTTAAAAGCCAACGGATACGGAAAATATAGACCACAGCCATAAAGCTCATGGCCATCAACTGCAAATAATCGGAAACAAAACGAAGGGATTCGCTCATCCTATCCTCCTGAACCTGCTTTCCTGCTCTGGAGCAAAAAACTCTAGAAGGGAAATACCTTGTTCGCGGGGGAAACGAAAAATTCCCCTTTGACTTCAAGATTTTTTCATTTCATCCTTTGCAGATGTTCTTGGAAAACCTTCAACTCCCGGGAGTCCCGAAGACAGAAAACAACTTCCTTTGGTTCGGCAGCTTTTTCCAAAAACTCCCTAACCACTCCCAGGGTCACGCGGGCGCAGACCTCCAGCGGAATCCCATAGAATCCCGCTCCCATGGCTGGAAAGGCGATTTTTTGAAGTTTATACTCTTCCGCCTTCCGTAGAGTATTCAGCGTGGTCGTCCTCAGTTTTTCCTCGCTATCCTCTTCCTGGAACCGGGGGCCAACAGCGTGCAGGATGTACCGGGCTTGAAGGTTTCCCCCGCCGGTGACGACGACATCGGTAATGTTGGCGCCACCGACCTTCTTCAACTCCTCCTGCACTTTTGGCCCCCCCTGGGTGGAAATCGCCGTGCCGAATCCGGCTCCCAGCGTTAAATCCGGCCGGGCGTAATATACGATCCCATCCATATTTCTTATGTCGGTGATAAATCCAACCATCAAGCGGATTATCTTCTCATTCACCCTTAATTCATTCAGCATAACCAAACTCCCTTTTTGCATCAATGAATCGCATTACCTCAAATAAAATGTAACCCGGGAGGTGCTGGAAAAGGGATAGGATGTTTCCTTAAGTCTCCAGTTCCCTGGGTACTGTAACTGCCGGCTTATAAAGGTGACCGTGCGGAAGCCCCACTCTCGCTGGAGCGGGGCTTCCGCACGGTCATGTCGGTTGCGTTCATAACGTCGTCAGACGCATCCCGTCGGTTTCGCAAGGCCTGCGAGCTTGCATGCCCCCTTGGCCGGCCCCGTGGGAAAGAGTTCATAGAGTTTTTTCATATCGACGCCGCAATCCTTGCAGATCTTGCGGATCATGGGTGCGATACCGAACTGCTGATAATAATTGCGCAGATAGTTGATCAGTTTCCAGTGCTCTTCCGTCAATGGTCCTTCGATATCCTCCGCGTAAGCATAGGCCTGGGCGAACTCTTCGCTCCACTTGTCGAGTTCCTGAAGGAATCCGTCTTCATCCTCCCTTTCCCGTGAGGGGGAAAGGGTTAAATGGTTGATTGTGCGTTATTGTGCCTTTCGGCACGGTACCTTCTGGCTGCACCGATCAGAGCGGGAGCCCATTGCGGCGTTCCCAAGGCGTGAAGATGGGTGAAGCCGGCCAGGATGTTTTTCCTGGTCATGCCGTCCCGCTTGCCGTCCATACCTGTTCCCCGCGTGACCCGAAAGGCCAGATGGTACTCGCCTACCTCACAGGAGAGGATCCGGCAGTAATGGAATTCGTGGCCTTTTAACTGCATTCCGATCGGGAAAAAAGGGTTTTCCCGCTCCACTTCCAGAACCGTATACCCGTGTCCCTGGGGGCGCTTTTCCATCCCAAACGAAATGGGCAGGGCGCCGACCATCGGGTAGTGGGCATCGCCGATCGTCAGGGATTCGCCCAGATAGATGAATCCTCCGCATTCGGCATAGATCGGCAGACCGTTTTCTGCGGCATCGCGGAGGGAACGGCGGAAACCCTCATTTTCGGCGAGCAGCCCTGCCTGCGTTTCGGGAAAGCCGCCGCCGATGTATAACGCATCCACGGCGGGCATGCTTTCCCCCTCGATGGCGCTGATTTCCACAATCCGGGTGTCACTGTCTACCAATGCCTCGATGTTTTCGTGATAATAAAACTGAAAGGCCGCATCCCGGATCACGCCGATCGTGACCGGCTCGCACGCGATCCCCTCCTCGGTAGCGCCATGCTGAATCGCATCCACGTTCCAAGGGGGGGCGCCTTGTGCCAGATGGATCAGACGTTCGACATCCAGACATTCTTCGGCGATGTCGCCCGCCCTGCTCAATGCCCCCCGGGCCCGGTCATGCTCCTGCGGCGGAATCAGTCCGAGATGCCTCTCCGGAAACGGAAAGTCCACATCCCCCAGCCTCGGAACGACACCGAGGACAGGGACGTGACAGTAATCCTCAACGGATCTTCGTGCAATGGCCGCATGGCGGCTCCCTCCGATCCGGTTGAGGATCACGCCCCGGATATCCACTTCCGGATCGAGTCCCTGACACCCGAGAACCATGGCCGCTATAGTGCGGGTGACCTTATCGCAGTCAACCACCAGAACCACCGGGGCACGAAGCAGTTTTGCCAGCTCGGCGGTGCTGTGCTCGCCCTCCGGATTCATTCCGTCGTAGAGCCCCCGATTACCTTCAATCAGCGACACGGAACCCTCCGGTGCATGACGTGAGAAAGAGCGGATAACCTGCTCCCGACCGATCAGGAAGGTATCGAGGTTATAACAGGGCCCCGTCGCCGCCAGGGATAGCCAGGCGGCGTCGATGTAGTCAGGCCCCTTCTTGAAGGGAACGACCCCGATTCCCCGCCTTTGCATGGCCACGGCCAGGGCCACGGAAATCGTGGTCTTCCCTGCGCCGCCCCGGAGGGCGGCCAGGACAAGGCGGGGGATCGGTCGGTTCATCAGCCGTCACCTACGGGGAGCACGGCCCTTCTTCCTTCGGAAAGAATTCCGCAAGCATGATGAACGTCGTACTGCCACTCGACCAGTACCGGAGCACCTCCTCGTCGATCAGTTCCTTCAGGATGTTCTGGATGGCATGCCGGTCCTCCCCGGGGAACCATCGGGTGATGTCACGCACATAGAACATCTTCTTATCCCCGCAGGATTTTCCCCGGAACATCTCCACCACGCTTGCCTTTAAACCCTCACTCATAATCACTCCCATTTGAACAGCGTCGATGAATGGAAGGTTTCCGTGGCCATATCGAAATCATCGATGTGCTTGTCAGTGAACGGAATTCCGGTCAGGGTGAAGAACCGCTCCCACCCGACCCGCTCGATCCATTCCCCGACCCGTTCATGTTTCCTTGCATGGCTGGCGTAGACCTCGATGATGTTCTTTACGGCATCAACAACCTCCGGCCACCGCGGCGGGTTGTTCGGGAGGAAGGGGATCGCCAGCTTGGAAAACGAGGGTGCGCTGCGGGCGTTGGAAACCTTCCCCCCCACCCAGATGGAAATGCCGTCGTTGTCGGGATCGGCGATGGGCATGGCCGGACAGACCGTGTAGCAGTTTCCGCAGTACATGCACTTTTCGTCATTTACCGTGATGGTCTTGTTTTTCATATCCCCGCGGATTGCGCCCGTGGGGCAGGAGGCCACCGTGCTTGGTATTTCGCAGACATTTGGAACACGCGTGTTGTCCGGCTTGGGAACCGTCCGATGGATGCCGAGGATGGCGATATCGGAGCAGTGGACGGCGCCGCACATATTCAGGCAGCAGGCCAAGGCGATCCGCACATGGTTGGGAAGTTTCATCGTAACGAAATAGTCATAGATCTCGTCCATCAGGGCTTTGACCGGACCTGAAGCATCCGTCGCCGGCGTGTGGCAGTGCACCCATCCCTGGGTGTGGACGATATTCGAGATGGCGTGTCCCGTGCCGCCGACGGGGTAGCCCTTGCTTTCGAGTTCCGCCAGAAGGGGGGTCACCTTGTCCTTGTCGGAGAGGAGAAACTCGATGTTGTGGCGGCTCGTAAAGCGCAGGTAGCCGTCGCAGTATTTCTCGGCGATCGCGCAGATCTCCCGGATGTGATCCGTCGATACGAGGCGCGGCGATCCGGCCCGGACCGAGTAAAGCTTCTCTCCCGACTCCGCCGTATGCACAAGTAACCCCGGCTGGGGAATTTCATGATAGCGCCATTTCCCGTAGTTGCGAGCAATCACGGGGGGCAGCATGGTCTTGTAATCAGGGGGGCCGATATCCGTCTTTGCCATTTTACTTCACCTCCTTTTTGATATCTTCGGGCCAGAAGAAGACATAGGGGTTTGTCCTCGGGGCCTTTACCATCTGCGGTACCGCGGGCAGTCCCACCGCGCGCAGGAAAACCCTCATCCCCAGGCGCTTGATCAGCTCACCGAGCCTCTCCCGCGATTTGCCGTATTCGTCCCACCAGTCCTGAATCCGGAGCACGAGATCCTTCAGCTCCTCGTAGGGCGGCTCCAGTTTCATGAACGGTACAATGACCCAGGAAAGGAGAGCCCCCTGCAAAATCGGTGCTTTACCACCGACGAGGATGGTGGCGCCCTTCTCCTCACCCTGCCTCAGTGCCTTCGGCATCAGATTGATGCAGTGCATGCACCGGGTACAGTCCTTGTTGTAGATTTTTATTTTTTTCCCATCCAACTCCATGCACTTCGTGGGGCAAAGATCACAGACCTCCTTCTGGATATCGAGTCCGGAAGCGGCGTATGCTTCAACCTCTCCCTGGTCGATACGGATATCCCCTTTCCAGGTGCCGATTACGGAAAAATCCGCGCGGGCGATGGAGGCGACACAGTCATTCGGGCAGGCCGAAACCTTGATCTTGAACTTGTAGGGAAACATTGGGCGATGGATCTTGTCCTGGAAACTCATGGTAACGTTGTAACAGATATCGAGAGAGTCGATACAGGCCCATTCACAACGTCCCGGTCCCACACAGGCGCTTGGGGTCCGGAGGGCGGAGCCGGAGCCACCGAGGTCAAATCCGGCTTCCGTAAGATCGTCGAAACAGGGCTGTATATGATCCGTCGTTGTCCCCAGGAGGATAGCATCCCCGGTGGAGCCGTGCATGTTCATCAGACCGCTGCCGTGTTTGTCCCAGACATCGCAGAGGTGGCGAAGCGCATCCGTCTTGTAGAACCACCCCGTGGGATGATTGACCCTCATGGTATGAAAGGCCTGAACATTGGGGAACAGATCGGGGCGGTCCGAGTATCGCCCGATCACCCCGGAACCGTAGCCTTTGACACCGACGATGCCCCCGTGTTTCCAGTGACCGATCCTATCCTTATAGGAAAGTTCCAACTGCTGGAGAAGATCTTCCGCCATAGGCTTCTTCTCTGCTGCCTGCTTAATATCCTTAACGAAGCTGGGCCATTTTCCTCCTTCCAGTTGATCTAGAAGGGGTGTTTTTGATTCCGCCATTACTTTTCCTCCTCTCTCTTATGATTCGCTCATATATGCTTGTTTAAAGGCCGCTTACCAGCCTTATCTCTTAATATTACAAAACGTGTAGACGCGTATAGCAGAGGAATAATCTTATTGCAATAGAAAATAAAAAATTTTTATAGCCGCGTAAGATCGTTCTGTCCAGGGTACGGTATGTATTTTTTCCCCCTCGTGTCAGATTCCAAGGATTTTATGGCAGGTTTTACACGGCTCCGGGGGCTCCGGAAGGACGTTCTCCTGAGCGTTTTTCAACCGCGGACTATCCCAGAGCGAAAAGTATAGATCCCGATATGCTTTTTTTCTCTCATGAAAACGGTTTCTAAACGCTTCATAATTGCTGCAACTCCATATCGCGGAGAAAGAATCGCTAAAGACGTTGCCGAAAGTTACCTTCTCAGTCAGGTATTCCTTCTCACAGAAGATTCGTTTAAACGGTGATGGCAGAGGAGGGTAGAGATAGACGCAGGGCGAAACCTCGCCCTCTGCGGAGATGTAAAGGCTGCCGAACGGGTTCTCTGCACACACAGGCACATCGATGACGGACAGGGATGGTTTCTTGAGGCGAATATGCAACTTTCGTGCATTGATTTCCACCTGTTTAAGAATCTCGTCATATTGGTTCACCGCGTTTTCCCATATAAATACCCTCTGTGTTTCCTGCCAGAGATTAATCGTATGACAGATGTTGGTGAGAATAACCTCTTCAAGTCCTGCTTCCTTCGTAAAAGAGGGAACCGAGGGAACCTCATGGATATTGTCTTTGACCATGAGAAAGATGAGGTGCATTTTCGGTCTAAGAAGCCCCCGGCGTTTTTTCTCTTCCTGAAATAGACGAATGGCGTCAAGAACCTCTGGGAGGTGGGAGTTGACCCGGATGGCATCGTGTGTTTCCGTAGTTGTTCCCGCGATCGAGAAACCCACAAAATCAATACCCGCTTCGATGAGTTCAGACACGCGATTCTCTGTTAATCCCATCCCGCTGGTGACGAACCCAACCTGTGTCCCCTCGTTCTTAACCAGCCTGATGCATTCAGTAAGATCCTTATGAAGCAGGGATTCCCCCCACCCTTCGAGAACAACGGTTTCAACATCCTTCAGGTAGGGAAGGATGTTTTTGAAATCCTCAAGAGGCATATCCTGGTATTGCCATTCCGTACTTTCTGAGCGGATGCACATCTTGCACAGGAGAGGACAGCGTGTGGTCAATTCGATCTGCCACGTTGAAAAGGGTCGCCTTTTTTTTCTTCGCTGAAACTTACCAAAAATCTTTTCAATCATCGCCTCACAACCACTGGAGAATCATCTCCAGAAGCCCCTTTCGTGATGGATGGTATAGGCAGAAGGCATGGGGGAGAAATGCGACGCCCCCCCACTTCTCTTTAAAGAACGAGACACCGGGGTTGATCCCCAGACCCAGGTTGATATATCTTTGCTCCTCTGTTTTGGCCTGTTGTATCACCCGGGAAAGAAGAATATCCGATGCCCCGGGAACGTATCGGGCGTCCGAGCTGAAATTAAACATATACAGGGCATAGTCCCTTGGTTTAAACTCAACAATGGTGAAGGCAACAAGCTTACCCCCGCTGGTTCTCGCATCGAAGATCGTTGCAGTCTTTGATGAGGAGAGATATTGATCGATTCTCTGAAAGATGAACCGGGTTGCTTCATCCACGGCATGGGTCTTCAGGAATGCTTCAATCATCTCCTTATGGCCCTCATCAAAATGGGTGTTTTCCCCCACTGAGAGTTCTCTGCCCGCCCGCTTTACCATATTTCTCAATTTTTGAGAAATATTAACGGATGAAAGGTCCAGGCGATAGTAATGGTCGGTGGGAGGATGGTCTCCGTTTTCAAAGGAGGCGGGCATGGAAGGGGCCATCAGGGAGACACTTCCCGGGTTGAAGCGTTTTACCGCATCTTCAAGCGCCCTTTCCATTCGTTTCTCCTCAAAGGGCTCCTCTAAAGGATATCCGACGAGAATTAAATGGCCTTTTTTAGCATAGGCAAGAAAGTCTCCGAAGAGAAACGCCTCCGTCTGGGAAATGGCAGTCACATACTCGGGAACGTGTTCCGGTAGGTATGCCTGACGTTCGATATACTCTTCCTGTGCGGCGGTGATCATGGCCATTCCTGAGTGACCCGGTATTCTTCGTCGAGAAACATTTTCCGGATTCCGGGGATATGGCCGACCCCAACGAAGGCGGTCGTTTGCCTTTTCTCGAAGGAGGCCTTTATTCCCCTGAAGAATATGGGATCACGCTTCCCGATGATGGATTCGCAACGGGTCGGGAATTCTCCTGTTATGGACAGGTAGTTCTGCGGATTCCCTTCGATGAAAACCTTGGCGAACAATTCCTTGTGGACGTTCCAATGCTGAAACCGATGGAAATAATTCACAATTCTATCAAAAGGGATCCCGTCCAGGGCTGCTAGTTGGTCTTCAATGGTTTCCAGGTATCCGACTTCTTTCCCAAGCTTCCGGGCGATATGGAAGGCTTCCACGTCCATTGAATGTTTCCAGTTCAAAAAGGCGGACCATGTCGTGAAAAAAGCCATCCAGGGGCGGACACCCCGTGCGTGTTCTTCAAGAAAACCGGAAGTCTTCACATTGATGAGATCCAGAAAGGAACCTGCCGTGGTAATCGGTCCCGATCGGTTGGCCAACTGCCGGTTGATCTCCCGGATGACGGCGGGGTCAAGAGAATCGTAAACGGAGGGAGTATCCTCTCCGCGGGAGCCGTATAGGGCAACCCCGGCCATGCTCTCCTGATCGAGAGGGCCTTCGAAGAGAACGGTTTCGGATCCTTGGACCAGCCCGGTCAGGGCTTTCCGGAAGCTGTAAGGCGAAAAATGGGCCGTTCCCACGAGGAAAGATCCCGTGCCGTTTTTTTCCACCCTCCAAACCGTCCTCAAACGTTTTTCCTTCCAGGGGAATAAGTTCATTGATATCTCACGAAGGTTTATGGATGGTTATATTTTCTCATGAGTGCATCAATCAGCGAGACTTTCCTTGCCGCCGCGTATCGGCACTCACAGAATTCGTACCTGAGAAATGGTTTGCCGCCCCACTTTTCCTTGAATCTCCGGATGCCCTCATTTACTCCCAGTCCTAAATTGATGGTGTTTTTTCCGTGTTCGCGTGTCAGCTTGATCATTTCGAGGAAAAGAAGGTCAGAGGCATGAGGCACATAATGCTTTTTTGAATGCGAACCAAGGACGTAGGTGGAAAAATTCTTTGCCCCCAACTCGACAACCGTGAAGGCGCAAAGTTTTCCCGTTTTATCAAGCGCATTTAGTATCCAGGCGCTTGATGAGTGACCGACGTAATCGGGCATGGCACGGTAAAGTTCTCTCACACGCGCCGGCAACTTCTCCCTCTTCAGGAGTTCTGAGATAAGCGCCTCATGCTCCTTGGAAATAGAGTGACCCCTTTCCACGATTAATTCCTCAGCGGCTTTATCGGCCGCCTTTTGGAGAGAAGGCTTCAGCTTTGTCTGCTCGATGTCAATGTTGTAGTATTGATCCGTTTGCCTCTCTTTACAGGCATCCAAAAGGGAAGGAGGGATTTCGGGTCCGATAAACCAAAGGTATTCAGGCCGGAATGTTTCCACCGCCCGTTGCACAATCCCCCCACATCTTTCCCTGAGAAAATTGCTTGCGAGCGGATATCCCACAAAGATGAGCCAGTTGTCCTTTACAAGCCCCAGGTAGTCCTCGATAAGAAAAGGATCCCCGTGCGAAATCAGGGTCATAAGGCTCACAATGTGCTCGGGAACATAGGCCTGTGCCCGGGTATAGGCTTCCTCTGCAGGAGTAATCACGGCATTTTTCTCCTATGGCAGGCGTATCTTAGCTCAGGTTTGTCAAAATCTCTAACGGTTTTTGGGAAGGTTAAACATCACATCCCGGGCAGAAGCCTCCTAACAATGCTATCAATATTTATTAATTTTTATTGCAACAAAACCATTCTTCTGCTATACACGTGTCCACGTTTTCATTAATCCTGAGAGAGGAGGGTAATAATCGATTTCAACTGAAGAGAGTTTGAGAAGCTTGCATCCGTAACGCAATTTTATATAACTCGAATCACCTTATTTTTATTAGATTTAACATTCAATTGGTGATGACATGTGCCTTGCCCACAGAAAGATCATCCCTTCCCTGTTAACCATAACCATATCCCTATCCAATGATGATATTCCGCAGCAGGTCGGCTGCTCTTTTGGCGTTTTCGGTGAGGGTATGAAGGTGTCCGGAAAGAACACCCTCCTACCTGAAGGTTCATTGGGTGTCTTCAGTTTGCCATGATCACGACGAGCTGAAAATTTTTTTGAAAGGGAGGTATAAATGCATGGGAGAAAATAGCAAGGGTATCAACTGGTCTGTTCTGTGGAAAAGCGATGATTGGATGTCCGTCTGGATCGGGTTTTTCATCCTCATCTTCTTCCTGGCGGGGATGACCATGTCGCTGCCCGGATGGAAATGGGTCGGGGATGGGTCCTTCCAGGACAAGATTGCAGGGTATGCAAAAAAAGTGGATTCCGTAGCCAAGGACGCGGAAGCAAAAGGTGAAACCGCCCTGAAAGACCAGGCGACGGCGCTCAAGGCAGCGCTCGACGCCAAGGACCGAAAGGCCATTGGTGCAGCCGCCGGCAAGATGGAAGCGGCCGCCAAGGAGGTCAAAGACAAGGATTTTCAAAAGAAGTCCGCAAAGGTGGCCTCGGATATCAAGGGCGACGCCGGGGCGACCGTGGCAAAAGTCTTCTCCGGTGACAACCTCATGAAGGCGCTCTACCTGTTTATCGGGTTTGCGATCCTCTGCGTCATCGGCATGGCCTTCATGGGCATGCCGGTAGGCAAGTTCATGGCCGGGTTTCCCATCATTTTCATCCTCTCGGCCCTTGCCTATTTCGTTTCCGAAAACGATATCGTTAAATACTACGGTCTGGAGGTCGTCTTCTGGTCACTGATCTTTGGCCTTCTGATCAGCAACACAGTGGGCGTGCCCGATTGGTTGAAGACTGCCCTCAAGACGGAGTACTTCATCAAGATCGGTCTCGTCCTCCTGGGCGCCGAGGTTCTCTTCGGCACCATCGCCAAGGTGGGCGCCTATGGAATGGTCCAGTCCATTCTGGTCATTGGGGGCATCTTCTACTTCACTATCTGGTTCGCCCGCAAAGTGGGACTCGACGATGAATTTGCCGCCATTCTCGGCTCGGCCGTGTCCATCTGCGGCGTCTCCGCCGCCATCGCCGCCGGCGGCGCCGTCAAGGGCGACTCCAAAAAGGTGAGCCACACCATCTCCCTCGTTCTGCTTTGCGCCATTCCCATGCTGATCCTCGAACCCATCATTGCCAAGGCTGTCGGCATGCTGCCGGGCGTTACCGGGGCCTGGATCGGCGGCACCATCGATACGACCGGGGCCGTCGTGGCCGCGGGTGCGATCGCCGGGCCGGAGGCAATGGCGGTTGCCGTCGTTGTCAAGATGGCGCAGAATGTCCTGATCGGAGTGGCGGCTTTCCTCCTTGCCATCTGGTTCGCCTTCAAGGGGCAGTCAGCCGGGGGGGAGAAACCGAGCCTCATGGAGATCTGGACGCGTTTCCCCAAGTTCGTCCTCGGGTTCATCGTCGCTTCCATCGTCTTCTCCTTCTTCATTACGGAAGCTCAGGCAAAATCCGTAGCGGGCGTCACCGCGGGGCTTCGGGGCTGGTGGTTCACGCTCGCCTTCCTCTGCATCGGTCTTGAGACCAAGTTCAAGGAACTCATCCAGATGGGCGGCGGAAAACCGGCCTTGGTGTTTCTGACAGCTCAGGGGGTCAACATCATCTGGACGCTGATTCTGTCCTACCTGATCTTTGGTGGGATCCTCTTCCCGGTGCCGACATTCTGAGCGGCATAGGGAGGTGACCGTAAAAAATGTGCCGGAACCTGTCGAAGGTCCAAAGGCTTTCGACAGGTCCGGCATAAATGTTGGTGCTCGATGATGTCGAGGATAGGGTGTGGATGGTGGTTCGCCTATTGGAGACCCGTGGATAAACAAGCCCATGATGACACGATGTCATGAATTGTTTTTACGCAGCAGTTCTTATCCTCTGAGCAGGCCGAGTTTTATGGCTTCCTGCTTCATGTATCGGGTTTCCTGCTCATTCGGTTCACGCCAGGGTCGGCGGACCGTACCACAATCGATCCCTTTCAATTTGAGGAAGGTGTAGCATCCCGCCGGACGAAACCCGCTTGCAGCTTGAATCTTGCGCTGGGCAATGACGATGGTTTGCAGTTCCCTGGACTTCTCCCAGTCGTGGGCTTCCAGTGCCTTGTACAGGGAAACGACCAGCTCGGGAAAGGCGTTTGCAGTTCCTGCGATACACCCTTTGAGGCCGATGTTGAATGCCGGCTGCAGCAGTCCTACCGAACCGGACATGCAGGTAAAATCCGGATTCACCTGGGTCGCCGCCTGATTGAACTCTCCCAGCAGCGTGAAGCTGCCGCTGGAATCCTTCATCCCGAGGACTCCGACCTTCACCAGCCCGGCTAATAATTCGGGAGTCAGGTTGTAGCAGCTTGTCCGGGGGTTGTTATAGATGAACGTCGGCACATCGACCGATGCCGCAATATCGGCGTAATGACGGATAATCTGGCCCTCATCGTAGGCGTTCGCTCCGGAATAGTAGTAAGGCACAACGGCCGCCACCGCTGCCGAACCAAGGCCCTCGGCGTGTTTGGCCAGTTCGATCGTCGCCCGCGTGGATGCCTCGCCGACATGGGTTATGATGGGAAGACGGCCGTTCACCTCACCATGGATGATTTCGGCAACTTTCTTTCTCTCCTCGACGGTCATCAGAACTGCGCTGCCGTAAGAGCCGTTGATGAAAAAGCCATGAACGCCTTCGCTCATCAGATAGCCGATCACCTGGCGAATCCCTTTTTCGTAGATATCGCCGCTTTCCGTAAAACTCGTGATGACCGGGGGATAAATGCCTTCAAAACGTTTAGCCATACCTGACCCTTTTCTTATCATTTCTCTGTCATGGAGATATTCATCGCCTAATCGCAGTCATTCTGCGATACCATCCGCCTGTTTTCCTATGCGGGTAAAGGTTCGGCCTACAGATGATTACCCCAGGAGATCTGAATAGTTCAACTCAAAGACGCTCGAGTCGCTGATCTTCAATCGTACCCGATCCCCGCGAAAAATGCCGCGACTGAATCGGATCGGTTTGTCATTCTGATCGAATGTCAAACCGACGACGGCCAAAAAAATAGGGACACGGGGATTCCCCAGCAGTTGCCTTTCCTTTGTGGAAAGAATCGGAGCTTCGATCAAGATGTCGCTTCGCGACAACTTGATGTTACATTGCTCCCGAAGTAAATAGTTCAAAGACTCTAATTCGAGGTCTGCTTTCATGAGTTCCCCGCAGATATTCGATGGCATGAAAGCGGTTTGCAGGACCAGGGGTTCGCCTTTCACAATCCGCAACCGCTGGATCTTCAAAACACGTGCCCCATTGTCAAGTTTCAAGGCCGCCCTGATCTCCTCGTTCGGTTCGATGATCTGCTTCTGGATGAGCTTTGTCACAACATCCAGGCCCTGCGCCTTCATTTTTTCCAAAAAGCTCAGAACCTGAGACACGTTATGCGATATCTTCGGGAACGATACGAAGCTGCCTTTCCCGGGCACACGAAAGATGTTTCCACGGTCAGCAAGCTGATCCATGGCCTTGCGCACCGTGCTCCGACTGGCCTGCCACTGTTCGCACAACTCTTTTTCCGAGGGGAGGCGATCGTAAGGCTTCAAGCGGCACTCTTGCATCTCCGTTGTTAAGGCTTCAATAATCTGACGGTGTTTTGTGAGGTAAATAGCGTCCAATTGATCCATTGTGTGCGTCCTTGAACAAAAATTTCGAATATCAGCCCGCGGCTGAGGTAATGTATGTTTACTATGTATAAATATATCTAAGGGGTCTTGTCAAGATATTTCATGTTGCTTTGGTGATCGCGGTTCGCCCGCCGATCGCTGACGGTTCCCCATATGTTGTTGCCAGAGCAACCACCGGCGGAGCAACGATTTTTATTTGGAATATGACGCCAAAAAAGATATAGGACATCCTGTGTTTTTTCCTCCTTATCCCATCAGCGCGAGGCAAAGGAAATATGGCATCGGTGACCACGGATCGTACCTCTTGCAATATGGAAACCCTTCCCAAAAGACCCTGCGCCTTGTTCTGGGATGAATCGTTCCTCTGGGGAGTGATGGCCTGGCGGGCACTCAGAGAGGCGGGGCTGCCTTTCGATCTTCTCCGGTCGGAGGATGTTCAGAGGGGAGCGCTCTCCCGTTACCGGATGGTCTTTGTCCCGGGCGGTTGGGCGTCGAACAAGATCAACGCCCTTGGAGATCAGGGGATGGAGGAGATCCGGCGTTTTGTAGCAGGAGGAGGCAATTACCTGGGGATCTGCGGTGGTGCGGGAATGGCCACGGAAAACGGGCTTGGTCTCCTGCCGATCAAAAGGAAGCCTCCGAGAGAAAGGGTCCCCAGCTTCAGCGGTCCTATCCGTTTCTCCTGTGCCGAGCACGCGATGTGGCAAGAGATCGATACCCCCGTATTCTTCGTCTGGTGGCCTTCCCAGTTCCAGGTCGAGGATCCGAATATCAAAGTACTGGCGAGGTATGAAGAGGCGCAAGCGGACGCTTTCAGCGCGGACATCAATGTGGTGGACGGAAGGACCATCGGCTGGTCCGAGCTGGAGCAGCGCTACGGGATTCTTTTGGACCCGTCGCGTTTGCGAGGTGAGCCCGGGGTTCTGGAGGGACGGTTCGGCCGCGGGAGGGTGATCCTGTCGCTGGTCCATTTCGATACGCTTGGAGACCGGAACGGCGCCGCCGTTCTGCGAAATCTCTGGAGCCATTTGGCTTCATGCCGTCCTTCCGATCCTCCGATGGAGGTGAAGTATGAGCCGGGGCGGTCCTTCAAGGGTGTTCCGAAGAACATTCTTGAATCGATCGAAGAAATCCACGCGGCCATCACCGAGCTGATCGCAACGGGCGAGAGAAACTTCCTGTGGTATTGGCGGAATCCCCTGCTTCTCCAATGGCGACGGGGCGTCCGGGGTCTGGAGTACTCCACGCTGGCTGCAATGATCGGGGAGATTAAAAGCCTTCTCAACAACCCCGGCGCTTCCGGTCCCGACGGCCTGCCGGCCATTCCTGAGGAGATTGATCCATCGCGCTGGGAAGAGGAGCTGAAAGAGATCCGGGGGCAGCTCATCCCCTTTTGGAGATCAGTCGTCTGAGGCATGAGCTCTTCGCATCGGCGATGAGTCATGGGGGACATTTCAAGCGCCTCATCGACCCCATGGACCGTCTGCTGTACGATCTGATCAAAGAGGAATGACCCTTTGCTCGCCCTCCCCTTGGGAGACAAGGTGAAAACCGAATGCTTCGTAGAGGTGACGAGCCGCATCAATCCGCCGTCCGGAGGATCAGCCAAACGACGAGTGCCGCGGTGAGGAGCCAGATCGCAACGATCACGACGGCCGCGATCTTCCCCGCACGGGTCGCTCTTCCGACGATTTCCTCCGATTTCTGACGGCATTCCGCGAGGACATCCGCAGGGATGAGACGGATCACGAGCATGAGCCCGAGCGGGATCAGAATCAGGTCGTCCAGGTATCCAAGCACGGGGATGAAGTCCGGGATCAAATCGATCGGACTCAATGCGTAGGCGACGACGATCAATGCGAGGAGTTTCGCGTACCAGGGGACGAGGGGGTGGCGGCAGGCCAGGTAGAGGGTGAAAGTCTCCCGCTTCAGGGCCTTGACGCGATCTTTCCATGAACCGAATGATATCATTTTGCCTTCAGCCCAACAACCCATCCGGATTGCAGACCCGGATCTCCATCCCTGAAATCCGTTTCCGGTAACCGGGCGCCGGAACGGGGCAGACGAGATAGTTTACACCTCGGCCGTAGAAGCCCCGGAATATTTTCAGGGCATCGGCATTGAAATGATCCGGGCTCCATTTGCATTCGATGGCGTCGACTTCATCGCGTTTCCGTACCAAAATGAAATCGATCTCCCGGCCGTCGGCGTCTCGCCAATACTGAATGGTCCGGTCGGGAAGATGCGCCTGCAGATATTCCAGGACGAGGTGTTCCCAGAGGATCCCGTAATCATCCGGTCTCAGCGGCTCCCATCCCCGGCAGAAACCGACAAAGCCCGTGTCGAACCCATAAACCTTGGGCATTAGGTGGCGACAATAACACGGAAATTACGCTTTTTTACCATCGCTCCTGCGCAGTACGAGTTGAAATTTGCTACACAAGCGCCATTTTCAACGTAAGTTATGGGAACATCTCTTTATCCAGTTCGCTGATTTTCGGGGCTCAATAGGGCTTGACGATCTCAACGTCCTTCATCGGATAATGCTTGATATTCCGGGTGACAAGTCTCAGGCCCATCTCTTTGGCGGTAGCTGCGATCACGGCATCGCCGATGCTCAAGGCATGGCTCTTGAGGAATTTCCTCAGCTCTTTTTCAGAATTCGTTTTTTGGGAAAAGTGCGCGCCTGTTTGCGTTGCGACAGCATTTCCTGAATGAACCGCTGCTGGGAAGAGGTCGTGCCCTCGATCTTCTTGATCACGTCGAGAAAGTTTTCTCCCTGAATGGCTTCCGTTCTTTGCATGATGAAGTCTTCTAAATCCCGATTTTATATGATTATGATTTAAGGACTTTTTTATGTCAATCAGAAAAGCGGGCTGACCAGACCTTCCGGATCCCCTCCGCAAACGGCGGACGGATCACACCCGCCTCGGTAACGATGGCCGTAATCAGATCGTGGGGCGTCACATCGAAGGCGGGATTCCAGACGGAAACCCCCTCCGGGGCGGTCTGGACGCCACCGCAATGGGTCAGCTCGGCGGGGTCTCGCTCCTCGATCGGGATCAGCCCACCGTCGGCGAGCGCCGGATCGATCGTCGAGAGGGGCGCTGCAATGTAGAGGGGTATCCCGTGCGCCCGGGCGAGAACGGCGATGGCGTACGTCCCGATCTTGTTTGCCGTATCCCCGTTGGCGGCGATCCGGTCCGCGCCGACGATGACCAGATCGACCTCTCCCCGCTGCATCAGGAAGCCCGCCATGTTGTCCGCAATCAGCGTACAGGGAATGGCTTCGCGCATCAGCTCCCACGCGGTCAGCCTCGCCCCCTGCAGGACGGGACGGGTTTCATCCACGTAAACATGGAGTTTTTTGCCCTCCTCCCGGGCCGTGCGGATGACGCCCAAGGCGGTCCCATAACCGGCGGTGGCCAGCGCCCCGGCGTTGCAGTGGGTGAGAATCCGGGCGCCGTCCGGGATCAATGCGCATCCATTTCGGCCGAGACGGCGGTTGATCGCGATATCCTCCTCGCCGATCCGGATCGCCTCGGCGACCAGCGCCTCCCGGATCAGCCGCAAGGTTCCTGCCGTTTCCTGCCTGACCGGAACCTCATCCCCCAAGCCACGGCGATCGCCTCCTGGAAAAAGGGATAGCGTCTTTTCGGCGCGGCTCTGTGGGCCGGAGGCGGATCGTTCCGAAAGGGGGGAAGAGGCCGCCGCCGGAAGGCAGGATTTCTCATCCGGTCCCGGGAGGTGGGCCAGGTTTTCGTCGAAACACCGTTTCATGCGCTCGATCGCCCAGAAGAGGTTCCGGGCCGTCGGACGCGCGGCTGCGAATTGCTTGCAGATTTCGTTGAAGGCGTCCCGTATCGCCGCGGGGGAGGCGTGGGGAAGGCGCCGAACGCCGAGGGCGATTCCCATCGCCGCGGCGACGCCGATCGCCGGGGCGCCGCGGATGGTCAGATCCTTGATCGCGGCGATGACCTCAGGATAATCGGTGCACGTGACATGCCGCTCCAAAAGCGGCAGCGCCCGCTGATCAATCATCACGACGGCGCCGTCTTTCCAGAAAACGGTGCGGATCTCTTTTCCCATTACCTATCGCCCGCCAGCATCTTCTTCAGGAGGTCGTTAATCAGTTGGGGGTTCGCCTTCCCTCCGGTCGCCTTCATCACCTGGCCGATGAAGAAGCCGAACACTTTCTCCTTTCCGGCGCGGTACTGCGCAACCTGTTCGGGGTTCTTCTCCAGGATCCCGGCGACCGTCTTCGTGAGGGCGCCCTCGTCCGTGATCTGGACGAGGCCCTTCTCCTTGACGATCTCCCCCGGCGGCTTTCCGCTTTTGTACATCTCTTCGACCACGTCCTTGGCCATCTTCCCGCTGATCGTCCCGTCATCAATGATCTGTATCAGTTCCGCAATGGCACGTGGTGGAATGGGCGAAGCCGTAAAATCTTTTTTATCCTCGTTAAGCATTTTCATAAGATCACCCGTGATCCAATTGCTTGCTGCCTTTGCTGCTTTTGGATTTATTGTGGGGAAAGAAGCAACTGTAGCCTCATAAAAGGAAGCTGTAGCCGGTGTCGCGGTGAGGACGCCCGCATCGTAGGCGGGAATCTGGTATTCCCGCATGAACCGCTCCCGTTTCTCCAGCGGCAGCTCGGGCTGCTCCTTCCGGATCTCTTCGATCCAGGCGTTGTCGATCACGACGGGGACCAGATCCGGATCGGGGAAGTAGCGGTAGTCGTGCGCCTCCTCCTTACTCCGCATGGAGTGGGTCACGCCCGCCGTGTCGTCCCAGAGGCGGGTCTCCTGGACCACCTGGCCGCCCCCTTCGAGGACGTATTGCTGGCGTTTGATCTCATATTCGAGGGCGCGCTGGACGTTCCGGAAGGAGTTCATGTTCTTGAGCTCCGCCCGGATCCCGAAGGGCTCGGTCCCCCGCTGGCGGAGGGAGACGTTCGCATCGCAGCGGAAGCTCCCCTCCTCCATGTTCCCGTCGCAGATCTCAAGATAGACCAGGATCTCGTGCAGACACCGGAGGTAGGCCGCCGCCTCTTCCGCGCTCCGAATGTCCGGCTCGCTGACGATCTCGATCAGCGGCACGCCCGTCCGGTTCAGATCGACGTAGCTTGCGGGGTTGTGCTCGTCGTGCATCAGCTTCCCCGCGTCCTCCTCCATGTGGATCCGCGTGATCCCGATTCTCTTCTTCCCGCCGTCGAGTTCCACCTCCACCCAGCCGTGCTCGGCGGGCGGATGGGCGTACTGGGAGATCTGGTACCCTTTGGGAAGATCCGGGTAGAAGTAGTTCTTGCGGGCGAAGTTGCACTCCCGATTGATGACACAGTGCGTCGCGAGGGCCATCTTCATCATGAACTCCACGACCTTCCGGTTGAGTACCGGGAGCACCCCGGGCATCCCGAGGCAGACGGGGCAGGTGTGGGTGTTGGGCGCCGCCCCGAACTTCGAGGAGCAACCGCAGAAGATCTTCGCATCCGTGAGGAGCTGGGCGTGGATCTCCAGCCCGATGACCGGTTCAAATTCCATTACAGCGTGGGTCTCCTTTTCTCAATATGGGCCTGTTTTTCATAGGCCGAGGCGAACTGGATCAACCGCCCCTCCTGGAAGTGTCCCGCCAGGAACTGCACCCCGACGGGGAGCCCGGCAGCGGTGAAGCCGCAGGGGACGGAGATCCCCGGAATTCCCGCCAGGTTTGTCGAAATCGTGAAGATGTCGGACAGGTACATCTGCATCGGATCGTCCGTCTTCTCGCCGATCCGGAAGGCGGGCGTGGGCGTCGTCGGGGTCAGGATCACGTCGCACTTCGCGAACGCCAGGTCGAAATCCCGTTTGATCAGCGCCCGGACCTGGGATGCCTTCTTGTAGTAGGCGTCGTAGTAGCCCGAGGAGAGGGCGTAGGTGCCGATCATGATTCGCCGTTTCACCTCGGCGCCGAAACCCGCGGCGCGGGTCTTCTTGTACATCTCCATCAGGTCACGGCCCTCTTCGGAGCGGAAGCCGTACTTGACGCCGTCGTAGCGGGCGAGGTTGGAACACGCCTCCGCCGGCGCAACGATGTAGTAAACCGCGAGACAGTACTCGGTGTGGGGAAGCGACACCTCGATGCACTTCGCCCCCGCCCCCTCGACGACCCGGATCGTCTGACGGACGGCCGCCTCGACCTCCGGATCGATCCCGGCGATAAAGTACTCCTTCGGGATCCCGACGGTCCAGCCTTCGATTCCGCGGGCCAGGAACCGCCGGTAATCGGGGACCTCCTCCGGCACCGAGGTCGACTCCCTGGGGTCGTAGCCGGCGATGACGTTCATCAGGATGGCGCAGTCCTCCACATCCTTCGTGAAAGGGCCGATCTGGTCCAGCGATGAGGCGAAGGCGACAAGGCCGAAGCGGGAGACCCGGCCGTACGTCGGCTTCATCCCGACGACGCCGCAGAGGGCCGCCGGCTGGCGGATGGAGCCGCCCGTGTCGGAGCCCAGCGCGGCGATGCACTCGCCGGCGGCCACCGCCGCCGCGGAGCCGCCGCTGGAGCCGCCTGGGATCCTCGTGAGATCCCACGGATTCCGGGTCGCGCCGAAGAAGGAGGTCTCCGTCGAGGAGCCCATAGCGAATTCATCCATGTTCGTCTTGCCGGTGAAGACGGCGCCGGCCGCCCGGAGCCTCTCCACGACGGTGGCGTCGTACGGCGGGATGAAATTTTGGAGGATCCGCGAGCCGCAGGTCGTCCGGACGCCGTTCGTGCAGCAGATGTCCTTCAGCGCGATGGGAATGCCTGTAAGCGCCCCGATCCCGTCTTTTCGGATCGCCAGATCGGCGCGCGCCGCCTCGGCAAGGGCCGTCTCCCGCATCAGGGTGATGTAGGCGCGGACATCCTTTTCTACCGCGTCGATCCGACCAAAGACGGAGGCGGTGATCTCCACGGAGGAGGTTTCCCCCGTCCGGAGTTTGTCCAAGAGTTCGTGAATGGTCAACGAATACAATTCCATAGTCGGATACCTTCCCCTTTTACTCGATCACCTTCGGGACCTGAAAACAGCCCCCGCGAGACTCCGGCGCATTGGCCAGGGAGAGATCCGGAGGGAGGGATTCGCCGACCACGTCCATGCGGAAGGCGTTCTTCTGGACGATCGCGTGGGTCATCGGTTCGACGCCGGTCGTGTCGACCTCGCCCAGCTTGTCCATATACCGAAGAATATCGTTCAACTGGGAGGTAAACTTCTCCTTCTCTTCCTCGCCAAACTCCAGCCTCGCCAGGTGGGCAACGTGCGTGACTTCATCCTGGCTGATCTTGATCTTTTCCAATGAATCCTCCTATTTCCAGTAGGGCGCCAACTGCTCCCGCACCCGCCCGATCACCCGGTCCGCCTGTTCACCCGTTTCGCCGGTCATCCGGCTCAGTGTCCCCTCCGTCACATGGGTCTCCCCGATCATTTCCAGCAGAACCGCCCGGACGCATTTCGTCAACCCCTGAACATTATATCCCCCTTCGAGGACCATCACCAGACGGCCGCCGCACCATTCATCCGCCAGGTCGAGGAGGACGCGGGTCAGGCAGGCGAAGCCTTCCGGCGTCACCTTCATCTCCCCCAGCGGATCGCCGACATAGGGATCGAATCCGGCAGATACTAAGATGAGCTCCGGCCGGAAGCTCCGGGCAACCGGACAGAGGAGCTCCCGGAACACGCGGACGTACAAGGCATCGTTTGCCCCGGGCCGCAGGGGAACATTAATCGTGTAGCCGAGACCCGGCCCCTTTCCCATCTCCTCCAAGCCGCCCGTCCCGGGGTAACCGGGAGACTGGTGCGCCGAAAAGTAGAGGACCTGACTCTCCTCGTAAAAGGCCTCCTGGGTGCCGTTGCCGTGATGGAGGTCCCAGTCCGCAATCAGGATCCGTTCCAGTCCCCAGCGGGCCAGCGCATGACGGGCGCCGACTGCGATGTTGTTAAAGATGCAGAACCCCGCGGCGGTGGCCGCCTGGGCGTGGTGTCCCGGCGGCCGGACCAGCGCAAAAGCGTTGTCCGTCTCCCCGGACACCACGCTGTCGATGGCGTTCATGAACCCGCCGGCCGCCAACCTTGCCGTATCATACGTCTCGGCGGTGGCCACCGTATCGGGATCAAGCATCGTCATCGCTTTTCCCGCCGTTTGGGCGATGAAATCGAGGAAGGAAGGCCTGTGGACCCGCTCCAACTCCTCGCGCGTGGCGTGCCTCGCATCGATCCCGGTAATTTTCCAGGCCATGTCGGGATTGTCGAGCATCTCGTAGATCGCGATGAGTCGTTCGGGCGTTTCGGGATGGGTATATCCGGTGCCGTGCCGGATATACCGCAAGTCCTCAACAACCCCCGTGTTCTTTGACATCGGCCACCTTCCCCTGCGGATGAACGCATCGCCTCGGACAGTCGGATAGCTAACACAAAAACCCTGATATGGCAAAAGATTTTGCGGTCGCTCCGCTGCCGGAAAAAACATTGACAAACATTTCCGACTGCGGTTATAAACTTCAGTCCGGAATGGCTGCAGGGAAAATCCGCTTGTTTTGCCGGGATTTTCCGACGATCCGGAAGAAAGAAAAGGTGAGATCATGTTTGGTATCGGTATGCCGGAGTTGCTGGTCATCGCGGTCGTCGCCCTGCTCGTGGTGGGCCCCAAGAAACTGCCCGACATCGCAAAGGCGCTGGGAAAGGGTCTCTCCGAATTCCGCAAGGCGACGGACAGCGCCACAGAAACGATCAAGGAGACGCTGAAGACGGACGAGTTGAAGAAGGACATGAACGGGTTCAAGGATTCCCTGCTCCACGGCACGGGGGAAGAGAAGGGAGCCCCTGCGCCTCCCGTCGCTCCTCCCGTCGTGCCCGTCGTGCCCGTCGTGCCCGTTGGGTCCGTTGGGTCCGGAAGTGACGCCCCGAAAACCGCCGACCCCAAACCCCAGTCCTGAGCCGCTTTAATCCCCTCGTCTATGGAAAACGAAAAGCCCGAAGAAGAAAGAATGCCGTTGACGTCGCATCTCGAAGAACTGAAGATGCGGCTGATCCGCATTCTCGTCGTCGTTGGCGCAGGTTTCGGCGTCTGCTACCTGTTTAAGGATTGGTCCTTCCGGGTGATCACCAAGCCCCTCGTCGACGCGATGCCGGCCCAGAGTTCGATGATCTTCACCGGGCTTCCGGAGGCCTTTTTCATCCACATGAAGATCGCCTTCTTCGCCTCGTTGTTTCTGACCGCGCCGTACACCCTCTTCGAGATTTGGCGCTTCGTCTCCCCGGGGCTCTACAAAAACGAAAAGCGCTTCGTCTTTCCGTTCATATTCTTCTCCACGATTCTTTTCATCGGCGGCGTCCTGTTCGGCTATTTCGTCGCCCTGCCGCCGGCCTTCAGTTTCTTCGTCAGTTTTTCGACGGATTTCCTGAAACCGATGATCTCCTTCCGGGAGTATCTCGACCTGACTCTCAAATTCCTGCTCGCCTTCGGCCTCTGTTTCGAGATGCCGGTCTTCATGTTCTTCCTGGCCAAACTCGGCATCGTCAACGCGAAAATGCTATCAAAACAGAGGCGTTACGCGATCCTGATCATCTTCATCGTCGCCGCCGTGCTGACCCCCTCTCCCGACGCCCTCAGCCAGATCCTGATGGCGATCCCGCTGATGGTGCTTTACGAGGTGAGCATTTTTGTGGCAAAATTCGCCCGCAAAAACAAATCCGCACCGGAAGAAGTGGAAGAAACCGCCGCAGAGATGGAAGATAAGAACCCATGACCCCCGTCAAGCGTTTTGCCCCGCGAAGGAAGAGATCGTCCTCCCGACGCTCCCTGCTGGGAATCATCATCGTCGTGATCCTCTTGCTTTTCGTCACCGTCGCATTGGCGGGGAGCAGCCTGGTCTATTACGTGCTGCTGAAGGAGCTCCCCAGCATCGCCGTCCTGAAAGATTATCGGCCCAGCATTACGACGCGGGTCTATGCGGACAACAACGAGCTGATCGACGAGTTCTTCCTCGAGGACCGGAAGGTGATCAAGTATGAAGAGATCCCGAAGATCGTGATCCAGGCCTTTGTCGCCGCAGAAGACGCCCGCTTCTTCCAGCACAGCGGGTTCGACATGCAGAGCATGTCCCGGGCCTTTTTCAAGAATCTCGAGGCGGGCAAGATCGTCCAGGGGGGAAGCACGATCACCCAGCAGGTCGCCAAAGCCCTCTACCTTTCCCCGGAGAAGAGCTACATGCGGAAGATCAAGGAGGCGCTCCTCGCCTACAAGATCGACCGCTATCTGACCAAGGAAGAGATCATCACCCTCTACCTGAACCACATCTACCTCGGCCACGGGACCTACGGCGTCGAGGCCGCCGCCCAAGGGTATTTCGGGAAAAGCGCCCGGAATCTGACGGTTCCGGAAGCGGCCATGCTGGCGGGACTTCCCAAGGCCCCCAGCAGCTACTCCCCCTACCTCCACCCGGAGCGGGCCTACCAGCGGCAGGCCTATGTCCTCAACCGGATGCTGGAAGACGGCTACCTCACCCAGCGCGAGAGGGACCGGGCGCTCTCCACGGTCGTCAAACTCCGCTCGATCAAGCCGAAGGACAAGATCGCCCCTTACTTCATTGAAAATATCCGCCGCTATATCCAGGAGAAATACGGCAACGACGTCCTCTACAAGGAGGGCCTCGAGGTCTACACAACCCTGAACATCCAGATGCAGAAGGCGGCGAGGGATGCGGTGGAACAAGGCCTCAAGGAGATGGAGGAGCGGGAGAAATATGAGAAAGGACAGGTGCAGGGGGCCCTCTTCGCGATGGACGCGAAGACCGGCGCCATCCGGGCGATGGTCGGGGGGCGCAATTTCCAGCGGAGCGAATTCAACCGTGCGACCCAGTCCCGACGCCAGCCCGGCTCGGCCTTCAAACCGATGATCTACACGGCGGCCTTCGACAAGGGAATGACCCCCGCAACGGTGATCGTGGACTCCCCCATCGTCTATCCGGATCCCCAGCAACCGGACGGGGTCTGGAAACCGCAGAATTTCGACCTGAAGTTCCTCGGTCCGACGACGCTGCACAATGCGCTGATCCACTCCCGGAACATCATCACGATCAAGGTTCTTGAGGAGATCGGCGTGGATTACGCCGCCTCCTACGCGACCAACATGGGGATCTCCTCACCCCTCTCCCGGAACCTCTCGATGGCCCTTGGCACCTCCGGGGTCACCCTCCAGGAGCTGGTCCGGGCCTACGGCGTACTTGCGAACGAGGGGAAGCGGGTACAGCCATTCTTCATCAAGAAAATCGTCGACCGGACGGGTCATGTCTTTGAGGAGACGCAGCCCAAGGCGGAGCAGGTGATCGATCCACGGATCGCCTTCATGACGAGTTACGTCATGCAGGACGTCGTCGAAAGCGGGACAGGGCAGCGGGTGAAGAAACTCGGACGGCCGGTCGCCGGCAAGACCGGGACGACGGACGATACGCGGGACGCCTGGTTCATGGGGTTCACACCATCGCTGGTCGCCGGAGTCTGGGTGGGCTTCGATCAGGAGCGGCCCATGGGCCGGCAGGAGGTGGG
>JAPLJX010000254.1 GCA_026388375.1 Deltaproteobacteria bacterium | reverse complement strand
GATAAAAGAACTCCTTGCCCTTCAGGAGGTCTGGGGCAATTTTACCGGCCGGCCAGGAGGGCGGCGCATATTTGACCTTCCCGGTTCGATCCGTAAGCACCAGCGCATACGGTCCGAAATCGGCAGCGAAGATCTTTTGCAGCAAATCCGGCTGGTTTTGTTCTTCCAGGAAGGCCAGGGCGTACGGCAAGATAGTACGAATGGTGAGGATTTCCAGGCTGCTGGACCTGGTAACATCGTCCTGCCAGTATAATTTGGTCTGCCAGGACCCGATTAAGGATACGGAAAATAATATCGCCGACCAGATCCCGAACCAGATTATGGCCGGCCGAAAAAACTTATCTTTCATCTTACCTATCTTCTCTAACGGCAGTGCCTAATTATAGCCGCTCCTTGGGGTCAGTTCCCCGGACTTCCAGGAGATGCTTGATTTCCGTCAGGGTCTCGTTGATGCGGAAGAAGACGATTAAAACCTCACAGTAGAGCCTGACGGCCAGCGGCCCGAAAATTACCAGCAGCACCCCCGGCAGCAGCGTTTGGTTGCCGGTCTGTTTGATCCCCATTGCCGTTGCCCGACCGACGGCAGGAAACCAGTCCAGGATGCTTTTGCTCGCGGCGGGGCCGACAATTCCGTTTGCCATGCCATAGACCAGAAGAATCATCAGAGCGATCGCGTAGGAAGGGGCCAGCGAAAACAGAATGAGGAAGAGTCCGATCAAACCGATCGCCAACGTCAGCATCCGGCGCACACCCGCGAAGTCCACGATGAGCCCCGCCGGCATCTGGCTGACCGAGGCCCCGATCGACAAGGCGGATATCAGGAACCCGAGCTGAAGCGACGAAAGATGCAGATCCTCTTTAATGAATGGCGCCAGGATTCCAAAACTGGAGATGTTCATGAAGGCAAGGGCATGAACCAGCCACAGAACACCGACCATCACCCAGCGATCATTGGATGTTTGAATATTTTTCATAGCCTGCCGTTCAGATTCCACTCCTTACGCCTTTCATGCTGCAGCATCATACCGATTCCACCGGCCCGGCAATCCGCAGGCAAAAAAAGAGGCCGTACCCTCGCTGCCGGGACGGCCTCTCGGATCGTTGAGGCGCTATTTTTTTGCGTAGGATTGCCCGGCAAAAACGGCCCGCACCTCGGCGGCGGAGGTGGCCTTTTGCAACCGGCCCATTCGCTCGGCCTCTTCTTTCTGCAGGGCCTGCACGTTGGTCAGCACCGCTTCGAGTTTGTTCACCGGAAACTTGACCGCGCCGTCCTCGTCCATGTGGATGATCTCGCCCGGACAGACGTCCATTCCCCCCACCGAAACCGGCACGTTCACCGCATAGACCGCCATGCCGCCGTGGCCTGCGGACACACCGGTCAGCATGCACTGGAACTTCATCGGGCGGATCTCGTCCAGGTCGCGCGAAGGGCCGTTGGAGATCATCCCCAGACAACCCACCGCCTTCATCGCCGAGGTCATGTTGCCGCCCGACAAACCCACCTTGCCCGCAATCTCGGGCGGGAACTTCTGCTGCAGAACCAGGATCGTCGGCTTCGGAGAGGCGTCGAGCGCATCGATGACATCCATGAAGGTGAGCCGGTTGAAGCCCGGGTCGGGCAATCCATAGACGCAGGTGACCGCATAACCTACGGTTCGCCCGAGCTCGGGGTACATGCAGCGAATCGTCTGGTCGGTATACCAGTTCTCGGTCCAGGGATTGTAAAGCCCCAGACAGAGGGGGTTCAAAGGATAGGTGGCCACCACGTTGGTGATGGACGGGGTGTCAAAATCCTTGAGCGCCTGCAACATTTCCAGTTCCGTCATTTTTGCCATGCTAAAAAAACCTCCTGTGTCCTGTTAAGGGTAAGAAAACCGATCGCGTTTATTCGGCAGCATCTGCCTTCGCGACCATCGCCCGGTCAATCGTACCCAGGCGCGACTTCAGAGAACGTTGATCCCCGCCCATTACGGCGGCGTAATAGACGGTGTTCGCCATCACCTTTTTCACGTACTGGCGCGTCTCCGAAAACGGAATCGTCTCAACGTAGATCGCGCCCTCGAGCGGTTTTGCGTCGCACCACCTGCGCGCACGGCCCGGACCGGCATTGTAAGCGGCGGCGGCCAGCGCCGGGTTGCCGCCAAACCCGTCCAGCACATGCCGCAGATAGTAGGCGCCGAGCGCGGCGTTCACCTCCGGCCGTCCCAGGCGGGACATGTTAAAACCCTTCATGCCGATTTTCCTTGCGATCAGTCGCGCCGTCGACGGCATCAACTGCATCAATCCCGAAGCGCCCGCCGAAGATTTGGCATTGGCGATGAAACGGCTCTCCTGACGGACCAGCCCGAAAACCAGCGGTTCATCGAGTTTTCGGACACGCGCCTGCTTCGAAAGCACATTGACGAAGGGCGCCGGGTAGCGCAGCGTGAAATCGTGTTCGGCGACCGTCCGGTCGGCCGTGTTGATGGCGCGGTCCCAGCTCCCGTTAACCCTCGCCAGCTCTGCGGCGGCCAGCAATGCCCGGTCATTCATCCTGCGGACGTTCCATAACCACTCGGCAGAGGCCTCGGTCAGCAAGCCGAGCCGGTAAAGCGCCAGCGACCGCTGCATGCCGGGCAGGGATGCAACCTCGGCGAGCTCCTCCCGAGTAGGCTTCGTCGCCTTCTTCGGGATCTGCAAAGGCATTCCCAACTCCTCCGCGGCGAGCCGACCGTAAAAATGATGCTCACCCGCGATGCGTCCGAGAAGCGCCTGTCCGCCTTCCTGCGCCCCGAGTGCGAGCAGCGACCTTCCCAGCCAGTAGATCCAGACCGGTTCATTCCGCTCGGTCGGCGACATTCGCTCGATCGCGTTTTTCACCTCCGGCCAGTTTCCCTGCCGGAGCGCAATACGCGTGCGCCAGGCAAGCTGTTCGTCCGAAAGCGGCATCTCCCCGGCATTATTGAACCAATCGACGGCCTCCGGGAGGTGATGGTATGCACCGGAGGTGGCAAGCATCGCCCAGGTGTACTGCTGGTCCTCAAGCGGAAAGCGCTCCCGCAGCCTGCCGTTCCAGATGCTTACCGCGTTCCGCGGATCGATCCGGGCGAGACGCGTGAGCGCAACGATCGCGAGTTCGCGCCCGGCCAACGTGTTCAGGTCCGCGTCAGACCGCTCCAGAAATCGGACCGGCGTTGCGGCGGCGTTTTCGATCTGAATCCCGGAAGGGGCTTGATTCGAAGGCAGGCGTTCGGCGATCCGCCGGGCCTCGGTCATGAGGTTGGCCTGGACGAGAAGCCGAAAGCGATCCCGCAGATCCCGCGGCGTGAGCTCCCCGGACAGCAGCATCGCGTCGACCACCGGCGCACAGCCTGCGGGCAGCGCCCGCGGCGTCATGAAGAAGGATTTGACCTCGGCAGACACGGAGGCGTCCTGCCGTCGCCAGCGTTCCTGAAGCGCATAACAGGCGACATCCGGATCCGCTTTGACCAGCGCAGGATACTCCTTCCGGAAAATCTCCCATTGTCCCCTCTTGCCCAGCACGAGCAACCAGTCTCTGCGCAGCCGCTCGGCAAGAACGGTCCCCTCATTACGGGCCAGGAAACCCCGTAACTCCCCCGGATCCGCTTCCTCCAGGCGCAGACGCAGACGCCAGAAGGTAACGTAGGAGTCGAGCGTGTGGCCGATTTTTTCCGCATGTCGGGCGAGTTTGGCTTTGTCGCCGGCCAGAAAGGCGTCGTGGGCGGCAAGCAGCGCCCTGTCCTGGGACAAGCTCCCGGCCGCCGACGCCGCGATGGGCAGCGCGACCAGGATCGCCGTAAATATCGCCCGCAACCATATTGTCATGAAAGTCCTCATATTTTTCACGACTTCGGGAAAGCCCCCTCCCTGTATCCCTCCCCGCAAAAGCTTAAAGCCCCGAGCGAAGCGTGAGGAAAAACGAAGGGGCGTCATCCGGACAGGTTTTTCCGGAACCGCCGCGATCGCAGGATCAGGCGGCGTCCGTCACGGCCGGCTCCGCGCTGCATGTTGCCGCCTTGCGCCGGGTGGCAATCCACTTGCTCAGCCCGCAGACAAAGGCGACAAAGAACACCATCACCGCGTACTCAACCCACTCGGGCGGGTTCAACAGGCCGTGGACCCACGGGTCCGTGATCATCATCTCGCCGCCCACCTTGCCCAGGATCCCCGCGCCAAGCCAGAGGATGATCGGGTATTTGTTCATCAGCTTGGCGAGAATGTTGCTCATGAACACCACGAACGGGATCGAGAGCACGAGACCGAACAGCAGCAGGAAAAAGTTGCCGTGGCTCGCGGCGCCGACGCCCAGCATATTGTCGATCCCCATGCTCATATCCGCCACGACGATGATCCAGACCGCCTGCCAGATGTTGCCGCACTCTTTATTCTCGCACTCCTCGTCGGCGCCTTCGCTGAGCAGTTTGACCGCGATCCAG
Organism: Deltaproteobacteria bacterium; assembly: GCA_026388375.1. GTDB lineage: Bacteria > Desulfobacterota > Syntrophia > Syntrophales > UBA5619 > UBA5619. Next base: position 6,948 of record JAPLJX010000254.1, on the reverse strand, counting down.
ATGATCACCGCCCCTCCAACCAGTTTGATAAACTGGATGTTCAGCAGTTGGGCCACCAGGAATGTGGCGATCACCCGGACGAGGACGGCGGCGCCCGCCCCCAGTGCGATACCCCACACGCGCTGTCTGTCGGGCAGGTTCCGGACCGCCATCGCAATCACCACGGCGTTGTCGCCGGCCAGAACCAGGTCGATCAGAACGATACTCAGGACGGCGAGCAAGAATTGCCACGTGAACGCAATATGCCCAAGCCAACCAAAATCAACCATTTCTCCCCCCTTATTGACCAAGTTTTTTCCACCAGCCCGTCGCACAGGGTGACGACCGATGGCCGAACCAGAACCTCCTCCGCCATGACCTCCTATGGGTCAGCCGTTATAGCCGGCAGCCCCTTTGTACCAGTCCAGAATTTCACTGCCCGTCATGAAGATCACTTGATCGTGCTTTTGAATATACTCAAATATCTTGCTGAAATAGCCGATACGGTGGGGCACGCCGGTAATGTAGGGATGCACCGCAATGGCCATGATGCGCGCGGTTTGCCGACCTTCTTCATAGAGCGTATCAAACTGATCCCGGGATCGGTCCAAAAGCTCCGCCGAACGATGGTGCTGCACGGCGTAGATCGGGATATCATTGAGCTCCATCGTGTAGGGGATTGAAAAGAGGCTGCCTTTTTTCACGTTCATCGGGTAGGGCTGATCATCATTCACCCAATCCAGGACGTATTCGATCCCCTCTTCCGCCAGGATGTCCGGGGTGACCAAAGTCTCGTGCAGGCCCGGCCCCATCCAGCCGCGTATTTTCTGTCCCGTCTTTTCCCTGATGACATCGATGGTTTGCCGGATGACGGCGCGTTCGTCCGGCTCCTTGGGAAGGGCCCTCTGCACAAAACCATGGCCGAAGAGTTCCCAGCGGCTCTCGAGGCAGGCGTCGACGATACGGGGATAGGTGTTGCAGACGGAGGCGTTCAGGCTGACCGAGGCCCTGATGCCCTGTCTGTCCAGCACATCCCGGATCCGCCAGAAGCCGACCCTTTGCCCGTAATCAAACCAGCCGTAGTTGGGGATATCCGGCACGATGGTGACGCCCTGCGGCGGCGGGATAACGGTGCGGGCCATCGGTTCATGGATCGGCCACTCCTCGATGTTCACAATCACCCAGACGGCAACCCTGGCGCCTCCCGGCAATTTCAAGGGTTTGCGGTCAACGATGGGGATAAAATCGGCGCGCGGATTGGTCATAAACTCCTCCTCTCTCCCCCCAATGGAAGGCCAAGGCTTCGTCCGGATCAAACCTATCGTCCCACCGGATCCCCCCGGCAGGACGATTTCTTATGCAGCAAAGGATGGGGTTTTACTTCTCAAAAATCCACGGATCCACGGCGCGTCGCCAACTGACCAGTTCTTCCGGTTTGAACCACAACGCCACTTCCTTTGCGCCGTTTTCGGGGCTGTCCGAAGCGTGCGTCAGGTTGCGGCCCACCTCCAGTGCGAAGTCGTGACGGATCGTGCCCGGCGCGGCTTCCAGCGGGCGGGTGGCGCCCATCGTCTGCCGAATGGCAACAACCGCATTGGGACCTTCCCAAACCATCGCCATTACCGGCGCGGAGATGATATAGGCGATCAGACCTTCATAAAACGGTTTGCCCTTGTGAATCCCATAATGTTCCTCAGCCAGCGCCCGGCTGACCTGCATGAATTTGGCCCCTGCGAGGAGCAGACCGCGCCGCTCCAGGCGGGCGATCACCTCACCCACGAGACCGCGCTGCACCCCGTCGGGCTTGACCAATACCAGAGAACGTTCCACCTTTACCTCCCCATAAAATGATCTTCAGAACTTCAGCAAAATAGTACCGGAACCGAAGGGAGCGCCAACCCTGAATGCACCGCGGATCCATGGACCGATCTGCATCCTTCCAGTCCAGTGCCGCGGCGCCCCACCGCCCGGGCATTTGCATCAGGCCTATTGTTTCATGATCGCCCTGAATGCGGGGGTAAGGATACGAAGAACCATTTTACATGTCAACAAGTATTGTTGCTGTGACCCGCAAACGAAAAAAGGGTTAACCTCTAATAGGTTAACCCTTCGATTTTTTGGCTGGGAGACGTGGATTCGAACCACGATTCACGGAGTCAGAGTCCTTGCAATAGTCTTTCACAAACCATCAGAAATCTGCAAATAACCCTTGACAATAAGCATTCTTAGACTTATCTTACTTACACGACCCATCATAAAGAAGCAACCAATTTCAGGGAAAAAATGGGGACAGAGTGGGGACTGGACCAATAAGACTGAGCATGGGGGGGCGATCATGAATCAATTGAAATGGCATAAGACGGGGACCAAAGGAATTAGGTATCGGCAGCATCCTACCCGGAAGCATGGCAAGAAGTTTGATCTTTATTATGCAATCCGGTACCAGGAGAACGGCATCCGAATCGAAGAGGGCTTAGGATGGGCTTCGGAAACAGGCATAACGCTTGACAAGGCGATTGCTGAGCTTTCTAAACTGCGAGAAGCCGCCGTCAAAGGTGAAGGGCCGGTCCGCCTTGCTGAGAAACGGGAGATTGATGGTAGTCGTAAAGCAGCGGATGAGGCAGAGCAGGAACGCCTTAAAAAAGATGCTGTCACCTTCGATGCCTTCTTTACTGACACCTATCTGCCTCTTGCCAAATCATCAAAAAAAGAAAGCTCCACCAACAGGGAAGAGGGCCTTTATTCGGTATGGATTAAGCCGGTCATTGGGCACCTACCCTTGAAAGATGTCGCTCCGTTTACTTTGGAGAAGCTCAAGCAGATCATGGCCAAGGAGAAGCAGGCGCCACGATCAATTGAATATGCGCTTGCCGTGATCCGGCAGGTTTTCAACACGGCGAAGAGGTCCGGGGCCTACCTGGGCGAATCCCCTACCGCAAAAGTCAAGAACCCGAAAGTTGACAATGGCCGAATGCGATTCTTGACCAAGGCCGAGGCGGCTGCGCTTCTTGCTGCCCTGAAAGATAAATCTCCCGACGTTCACGACATGACGCTGCTGTCCCTTCATGCCGGGTTGCGCTTCGGTGAAATAGCTTCTCTGACATGGCAGGACGTGGATTTGAGCAAGGGGACCTTGACGATCCGGGACGCGAAGGCCGGAAGCCGATATGCCTTCTTGACGGAGCAAGCCGCTGATATGCTACGGAACCGCGAAGAGGGGAAGCCTTCCGATTATGTTTTTCAAGGCCGTAAAGGAAAAATGGACCGTATGTCTTTAACATTTTTCAGGGCCGTTGATGACCTGAAATTGAACGAAGGCATTGACGACCCCCGATTGCAGATATGTTTTCATAGCTGCCGCCATTCATACGCAAGCTGGATGATCGAACAGGGAGCGGACCTTTACACCGTTCAAAAGCTCCTGGGCCACAAGACAAACGTTATGACCCAACGATACGCCCACCTGAGCGAAAACAGGCTGAGGGACGCGGCAAGGGCATTAGGGATGGCATGGAAGGGGCAAACCGAACAAGAGCAGGCCGGACAGGTTGTAAACTTCCAAAAGTAGGCAGTACGCCGGGGATGGCGAGCGCACCCGGCAATGGAAGCGGGAATTGCGGATCATGTGTGGATGTTGAAGAAATTGCAGAGTTACCAAAATAGCACTCCAACTCTAAAATATTTTGCTTGACTTTTAGGGTATGGAGTTGTATTTTTTTTACAACACAAATAAACGGGGAGGTGAATTGAAAAATGAATACCGTGAAACCATTCGGCGAATTTTTCAAGAAAATGAGGCAAAAAAACGGCCTAACTCTTCGTCAGTTTTGCTCTGATCATGGACTAGACCCAGGAAATATAAGTAAGATTGAACGAGGACTGGCAATACCAAATTCGCATAAGATACTTGAAAGGTATGCGATCCTTTTGGGAATCGAAAAAGATAGCAGTGATTGGTATGAGTATTTTGATTTTGCGGCAGCATGTTCTGGAAAATTACCGCCCGATGTAATGAGCGATAAGGAACTGGTCGAAAAATTGCCACTGGTTTTTAGAACACTTAGAGGGCAAAAGATGGACGTGAGTAAATTGGATGAGCTGGCGGAACTAATCAGGAGAACGTAATAGTGTTCCTTGACGTTGAATATCTCAAATACAAGCAAATTGCCGAAGAAGCAGCAAAATTTTTAAAAGAAACCGGAGATCATTCAATTCCGGTTCCAATAGAGCATATCATCGATTTTAGATATGGCATTAATATTATTCCCGTACCTGGATTGCTGGATTCATTTGAGACTGATGGCTTTATAGCAAGTGATTTTTCGTGTATCTATATTGATAACTTTGTTTATGAGCGCCGATATTACAGATATAGATTTACGTTAGCTCACGAAATAGCCCATCTCATTCTTCACGAAAGATATCTAAATAAATGCAAATTTTCAAATGTCGCTGAATGGAAAACGTTTCATAGTGAAATAGATGCGAATGACCATTCAAAAATGGAAACCCAGGGCTATTGTTTCGGCGGTCTGGTGCTTGTACCACAAGTGGAACTGAAAAAATATTTCATGGAATATCTTCCCGGAGTAATGCCTTTGATAGAGCAAGCAAAAAGCAAGGGAATTAGTCGTAAAGATTATTTAAGTTATGTAAAAGATTCATTGGCTGCTTCGCTGTCTCCTATTTTTGAAGTATCCATAGACGTGTTAAATAGGAGAATCGATTTCGATTCATTAGGCGGCCTCATTCCATAAATCTCGATCCAATTATTTTAAATTCAAACTGAAACACTACATGGGAATCTCAATGTTGGCAGGAGTTGGTTTAGATTGGTCCGGTTTTGTTCGTGGCGGGCACAATTTTGGGCACAGGATCGAACTTGGCAGATGACAAAATGCCACTTACCTCATGAAGCGCCAAGAGGTGCGAACCTTCCCGCTTTTGCCCGGAAACTCTTCAAATATTGACTTAATCATGACCGGTAAAATTTCTGAAAGCTCCCCAGACTTCCCTTGGCTAGTGACCCGTCCTTCATATAATTTTTTAACGCTACCTTGCTGTATAAAGGTAGTTTTATCTATTATGCCCAATTGTACAAAACGTGTGAAGATTGTTCTCGACGCTGGCACAGCGCCTACGATTCCATATGTAGGTGTATATGTAGTTGTACCTGAATAAGTACCGTATCCTCCCCCAGAACTTCGAAGAGATCCATACGTTGTACTGGATGAAACCCCTGTTTGCCCAAAAATTGGGATTGAATAGTTTTCCTGCTGACCGCTATCGATTCCGTACCATATTAAAACAAGCAATTCCGCCTGATCAAAGGAAGTCTCAACAAAACCTTGTGTTTTCAGCTCAATTCTCAAAAGATTTTCGTAAGTCTTATATTCGAGACTGTCCTTCTTATCTGGAGGAGTCAATACCATGTATGATACCCCCCTTACACTGCCAGGCAGATCGTGGAATGTAACTACATTAGATTTTATCATTCCTCCGCAGCCGGCCAAGACGAGCAATAATAAAACGACATTAATCAAACGTCTCATAGCACCTCCTTTGTACTGACCGACAAATGCGAAATTCTCGCCTTGCTTCGCGTTACCACGGGTGCAACCCGACCTTAAACCTGATCACTAAAAACACAAAACCCCGCTCTTTTTTTAAAAAACGGGGTTTCTTTGTCGTTCCATGCCATCCCTCTCGCTTTGCCGCTAAAGGTTTGATGAACACACGTAACTTGTCAATAGTTTCAGTATGTCCATATTCCCTTTAGGGAAGAATTTCAACGGAATTTATCGCCTGCCCTTTGCCGGGTGCAGGAGGGCTATTTCTTTTCGGGCTGAGGTTTCCCGTATTTCTTCAGGAGGTCACGGATTGCCTCTTCCAAAAGGTCATTTTGCCGTTTATCGTTTTCTGCAGATAGGATCCGTAATTCCCTGATCAGGTCCGCCGGAAGGGTTGTATTGTAGTTTTTTCGATTCGTATCCATTGTGCGTCAATATCACATGTTTACATAGAAAGCAATTTTCAAAGGTGAAAATCCTTGACATTGTCTATTTACATTGATACATAGATATCAATGTTACTTCCGAACCATGAGCGATGAAAAGACGACTTCAAAACAATGCCTGAAGATTCCCGAGCTGGTGACGGCCGGGCGGTTCACTCATGGACCGGGAAGATCTTCGGGCGTTTTTTATGGAGGGGACTATGCAAACACAAGGGATTGAGGGAAAAAGGAAGTGGATACAGCCTCCCTGGACACCGGAGCGCCGGGAGAGGCACCGGGCGGGCTGTAAAGCGGCAGTGGAACGATACAGACAATTTGAGGCGGAAATGAAATGGGCGAGAGATTTCCGCGAGAACTGGCCTGGAGGACCGGATGAGCTTGATGAAATATTAGTTCTCACCCATAAACTTAAAGTAAAGGGTATTGACCCGCTGGAGCTTATTAATTTTGCGATCATGGTGAGGAAAAACAAACGGGAGCCGTTGACAGAAGATCAAGATACTAAAGTCCACGAACTGCTGGTACAGAAGTTTTCAGCGGAGGGAATTTACCAACACCTTTTCGGAACACCGGCGACGGCATAGGAGGCCACCATGAAAGCGAAAGAAAAAGCGGGAATGGGGAAGATGAGCATTGGGGAAGTGCGAAAAAAGATGCTGGAGGAGACGGATAAATTCAGAGAGTGCAATTTTGAGGAATTCAAAGATTCGTTTGTGGAATTCACAAGGCAGCTACTGGATTTTCAGTTTCACCTGTTGGACGTGCTTGACAAGAGTAAAGCCGACATGGAAAAGAAAGCTATTGCAGTGCTGCGAAAATGGGCCAAGGAAAACGAACGCGATTTCAAGGTAATCGCTAAAACCCTTAACCAGCAGGAGGAGGATATTGCCAAAGCCCGAGCGGCTTCTGCCTTGGCAATAATCCTAATGAACTCCATGCAGGCCAAGCTGTTC
>JAPLJX010000156.1 GCA_026388375.1 Deltaproteobacteria bacterium | reverse complement strand
CCTCCTTTTGGGGATAGATCATGGTCCCTTTGCCATCGGTACAGTTTCCCTCGGTGCATTCGGCAAAAACGTGCAGGGGGAGGAGGCAAATGACAAATACAATCAGCAATAGCAACATTTTGATCTTCATTTCTTCATTTTTCCTTTCCATAAGAGTCTGATCACCCATAGCGTGTTCTTTTTTAGAGTAGTTCTTTTCTGTAACGCTCCATGAACTCCTGTGGAGTCAATTGCAGCCCTCCCATCAGTTCCTTTTCCGGTTTCCCCTTTTTTATTTCCTGCTCCTTTTTATATGTTTCAACGAGCCCCAAGATCGCCTCGTTGTCGGGAACTGAACGATCTAGAAGGACATGTCTTCTTTCGCTCACGCTGAGCGCCCGCTTATCATCGAGCGTGATCGTCACCAGTCCCATTGTTCTTCCCTTGGTCCCTGTATTGAGAATAATAACGGTGTTTTCGGACGGCTTTCCGTACAAAGTACTACTATCTCCTGAGAAAACGGACACGTCGATGCCCCGGGCAGCTTCTACCAGCGCACGGTTCTTTGCTTCGTCTAATTGAGACAGGAGGATGACCAGATCGGCCTTTCCCCTTACCTCGGGCAGCAACCTGTCAAGGGCAGCCTCGGGAGGTATAACCTCGAAGCCTGTTACATCACCCTGGCGGGGGATTTTCTTGAGATCATCCGGGTCGAGAATGCCCAGGATGGCTACCTTTATGCCGCCCACCTCCTTGATGATGTACTCCCGGGTCCAGGGAAGCCTGCTGCCGCCATAAAGCAGATTTGATGCAATATAGGGGAAGGAGGCATGGGAATGTGTACGCTCGAGGAATTCCTTTCCAAAATTAAGCTCTGGACTTCCCAGGTTTAAGGCGTCGTATCCCATCCGTTCCATTGCCTTCAAATGCAATTCGGCCGTATCCTGTCGATCACCGAAAACTGCCCCGCTATCCAAGAGCAGGACGGATCGTTTTTCTTTTCGGATAGATTCTATTATGTGTGCACGTCGGGCCAGACCGCCCGAATTGTTTTTACCTCAAGTGGCGCACGGATCAATGTTCCCAATTACAGAGCCGGTGTAAAGGATCGTGATGCTCTTGTTACCCTCGGCAAAAGAGGCAACCGGGAAAAAGATGCCGAACAAAAAAGACAACAGCAATGGAAAAATAAACCGTTTCATTTGAACCTCCTGTAATATTTTAACCCCTCAAGACCTGTCCTATTTTTCTGTGCTGCCATAGATGGGCGGCGTCTCTACCACGCCGGCTTTTTTAAAACAATTCCTTTTCCTCCGCCGATATTTCTCCCGGAAGATGCCGATTCATTGCAGAGATTTTAGCGCATTGACGATGTCCGGCCCTCCGACGAATGTTTTCTTTTGCCCGCTTTTAATGATGACGCAGGTCGGGGTCGCTTTGATATTGTCCTCTTTGAGCAGAAGATTGTAACCATCGAAGGCGGATTTAGCGTCAAAGACCGCATAGGGGATCCATTTTCCCTTGAAGATCGCCTCGATCTGTTCTTTTGTCGTGATAGACTTATCGGTTGAAGCCTGAATAAGGATGTTCCGGACCCGAAATGCATGATCCACGTCATTATTCTCCTTGATGGCGTAAAGAAAATATCTGGCGTAGAGAGACGTGAGGGGATGGAAGGGGGCATCCACCAGGGTCAGCCGGATCGCATTTTTCTTCAGCAGGTCTTTCAGAATCGGCTCCATGGCCGGTTCCGTCGCCCGACAGGGGGAACAAAAATAATCCGAGTAGATCCGAACCTCGACGGGGCCTGAACCATAAGATGGGAATGGGGGATTCCCCCACTCTGCCAATCCATCGCCCGCAACAATCAGCCCGGCAAGGATCATCGCGAACAAACCGGAGACAAAAGCTTTTTTCAATCTCATCTTCTCTCACATCCTTCTGCATTAGATTCCGACCGACCAAGCTATTGATACATAGGGTGGTGATCGTTTCAACTTATATTTTCTTCCTCCGCCAGCAGTCCATCCGACAGACGCAGAACCCTCCGGGCATACTGGGCGCAGTCGGGATTGTGCGTGACCATGATGATGGTCATGCCGTCGGAATTGAGCTCCTGCAGGAGGTTCATCATCTCCCGGGTATTCTTCGTATCCAGGTTCCCGGTGGGCTCATCGGCCAGCAGGATGGGGGGTTTGTTCACCATCGCCCGGGCAATGGCCACCCGTTCCTGCTCCCCGCCGGAGATCTGGCTGGGGAGTCGCCCACCCTTCCCGGCGAGACCCACCCGGCCAAGGGCCTCTTCGGCCATGGCCCGTTTCTGCTTTTTTCGGATGTTGACCGGGGTCAGCGGAAGCATCACGTTTTCCCGCACGGTCAGATAAGGGATCAGATGGAAACTCTGGAAGACGAAGCCCAGATAGTTCCGGCGAAAGTCGGCCCTTTCTTCCTGGCCGAGTGCATAGACGTCGATATTGTCCACCCGGTACTTTCCCCGGGAGGGGCTGTTAAGCGCCCCCATAACGGTCAGGAGCGTCGATTTTCCCGACCCCGATTCACCCATGATCGCGATCAATTCTCCGGAAGCAATG
>JAPLJX010000048.1:7684-17574 GCA_026388375.1 Deltaproteobacteria bacterium | reverse complement strand
CGCCGGATTTTCGGCGATCTGCGGCTCAACCAGCGCCACGGCGGCAACGATGGCCTCCGTCGCCCTGCCGGAGATGAAAAAATACCGGTATGATCCCGCGCTGGCCACGGGGGTCGTGGCCGCCGGCGGCAGTCTCGGGATTCTCATCCCGCCGAGCACCATTTTCATCATCTACGGGATCATGACGGAGCAGTCCATCGGCAAGCTCTTCGTGGCCGGCATCCTGCCCGGCATCCTCCTGGCCGTTCTTTTCATCGTCACCATCGTGGTCTGGACCCGTCTACGGCCCGGGCTATGTGTTCCCGCACCGAAGGCCTCCCTCCGGGAGCGGATCGCCTCCCTGACCGGCGTGATTGAAACCTTTATTCTTTTCGTCCTCGTCATGGGGGGGCTCTTTGTAGGGTTCTTCACGCCGACCGAGGCCGCCGGGATCGGGGCCTTCGGCACGATCGTCATCGCGCTGATCGGCGGCCACCTTACCTGGCGGGGCTTCACACGCTCCCTGAACGAAACCACCCGCATCTCCTGCATGATCCTCGTCATCGTCGCCGGGGCGACCGTCTTCGGCCATTTCCTCGCCGTGACGACCATGCCGGCTCAAATCGGGCAATGGGTATCGGGACTGCCTCTGCCGTCCTTCGTGATCATTGGCCTGATCATCCTTGTCTATCTCCTCCTTGGCTGCCTGATGGACTCCCTCGCAATGATCATGCTGACCATCCCCGTCTTCTATCCGGTCGTCACCACCCTCGGCTATGACCCCATCTGGTTCGGGGTCGTGATCGTCCTGGTCGCGGAGATGGGGGTCATCACCCCGCCCGTCGGGATCAACGTCTACGTCGTCGCCGGCGTTGCACGGGACGTCCCCCTCCAGGTGATCTTCCGGGGGGCCATGAACATGATGATCGCATTACTGCTGACGGCGCTGCTTTTGATCATCTTTCCGCAGATCGCCCTGTTTCTGCCGGGCCTGATGAAATAGAAAAGACCGGTCTGCATCACGTTTCCAATACAGGAAAAACGGATTCCGCTTTTCAAGACTTTCATGTTGAGGAGAATCAATGGACTTTTTCTTCACCCCCCAGGTAGTCGCCGTAATCGGCGCGACCCCGAATCCGCTCAAGGGCGGAAACGCCATACTGAAAAACCTTCTGCTCGGCTACCGGGGAGGGATTTACCCCATCAATCCGCGCTACCGCGAGATCGACGGCCTTCCCTGTTATCCCTCCGTGAGCGCCGTCCCCGGCCCGGTGGACCTCGCCATCGTCTTCGTCCCCGCCCCGCTGGTGCCGACGACGGTCACGGAGTGCGCCGCGAAGGGCGTCCGGGGGGTCATGATCGAATCGGGAGGTTTTTCCGAAACCGGTCCGGAGGGGGCCAAACTCCAACGGGAGCTCACCCGGATCGCCGCCCGGACGGGGATCCGCATCTGGGGACCCAACTGCATGGGGCTTGTCGACGTGATCCACAGCCACTTCTTCTCCTTCATGGACCCGCAGGCGCAGGCACAGGGGTTCATCCCCGGTTCCGTCTCCCTCGTTGTCCAGAGCGGCATGCTCTCCGCCATCTTTCTGATCGACCTTATGAGCCACGCCACGATGGGCGTGAGCAAGGTCTGCTCCGTCGGCAACAAGGTCGATGTCAACGAATGCGACCTCCTGGAATACTTTCTCAAGGATCCCGACACCCGGGTAATCGGCCTTTACCTTGAATCCTTCGCCGACGGGCGGCGCTTCCTGGAGATCTGCCGGCGCTGCGGAAAACCAATCGTCGTCCTCAAGGGTGGAAGGAGCCGGAAAGGGGCGGAAGCGGCGATGAGCCACACGGCGTCCCTCGCCGGCGACCGGAGGATCGTCGCCGGCGCCCTGGCGCAAGCCGGGGCGATCGAAGCGAGGGACTTCAGGCAGATGATGGACCGCTGCCGATCTCTTGCCCTCACAAAACCGCCCGCCGGCGGGAAGAACCGGGTGGCCATCCTCACCTTCAGCGGCGGTGCGGGCATCGTCGCCACCGACTTCGTCGAAGAGCAGGGGCTTGTTGTTGCCGACCTTGCCGAATCCACGCGGACCGCGTTGCAGGAACTCTTTCCCAGTTGGATGCCGGTCTCCGATCCGATCGACCTCTGGCCGGCCATGGAACGCCACATCGGCACCGGCGTCGACGTCTATAGTCGCGCCCTCGCTATCGTTCTCGGCGACCCGGGGGTAGATGCCGTCTTTCTCCATATTGCAATCGGCAATTCCCGTGTCCGGCTGAATCTCTCCAAGCTATCCCCGCTGATCCAGGCCTCCGGCAAGCCGGTCATAGTCTGGCTGCTCGGCCGGCGGGATGAGGTCTTCGCATTCCAAAAAGAGGCCCTTGCCGCCGGCATCCCCCTCTTTTCCGAAATCGGGAGGGCGGCGGAATGCCTGGGTGCAGCCCTTCACGAACGTCACCGCCCGGAACCGATCCCGGAGATCGGATCCATACAGAAAGACCTTCCGGTCCCGCTTGCAGCTCTCCTGGCTTCCGCAGTCCCAGGCCCCCTCGACGAGCACCTCTCGAAGGAGCTCCTTCGGGCCTCCGGCGTTCCGACCGTTCCGGAGCGGATCGTCACCAGTGCGGAACAGGTCGAGGCGGCGGCCGCCGCCATTGGCTATCCCGTCGTCATGAAGGGGCTGCTGCCGGGCGGCGTTCACAAGACAGAGATGGGTCTCGTCCGTCTGGACATTCCGGATGGACCGGCCGCACTGCGAGCCTATGCAACGCTGATGGAACGGATGGAAGGTCGGGGGCAGATCCTCATCCAGAGACAGATCCAGGGAAAGGTGGAGCTGATCCTGGGGCTCCTCCGCGATCCCCAGTTCGGCCCCTGCGTGATGTTCGGTCTCGGCGGGGTAACGGCGGAGCTCTTCGACGATGCCGTGTTTGCCGTCGCCCCGCTGACCCGTCGGGATGCGCTGGGGCTGATTGGCCGCATCCGCGGGCAGAAGATGCTCAACGGCTTCCGGGGAACGCCCCCGGTGGACCGGGAGGAGATCTCCCGGATCCTCGTCGCGCTCGGAGAGACCGGTGTTGCCTTTCCGCGGATCCGGGAGATCGATATCAATCCGCTGATCTGCGGGGGAGAGGGGCCGATCGCGGTCGACGCCACGATCATTCTGCAATAAAGACCCAGGAAATGGTCCATCCTGTTTAAGCGTACCTGCCTAAAATGTCTTTCTTCCTTGTCAGTAAACCGTCAAACCCGAAGAAAATGCTATATTTCAATCCACAATCGTTGATATTTTTTTCTTGGTAATTATGATATGGCTCACCCGTATTGTGAGTGTTTGGTGCCAGTGGATACAGGGTCGAAATATTTGATTGTTTCATCATGGGTGGCATGTGATAAAATTGGGGATAAAATTATTGCCGGGCAGCCACTCAAGAAAACGCAGATAAAGTCCATTACAAAATCACAGAAAAGGAGGTAGAATATGATCAAAGAATTCAAACAGTTCGTCATGAAGGGAAATGTGCTTGACATGGCAGTGGGCATCATCATTGGTGCAGCCTTTGGTAAGGTGATCACATCTTTCGTAAGCGATGTGCTGATGCCCCCCGTTGGCCTCCTGCTCGGGAAGGTAGATTTTAGCAATCTCTTCATAAACATGTCCGGTAAAACGTTTGAGTCACTGGCGGAAGCCAAGAAGGCAGGTGCGGCAACCCTGAACTACGGGCTTTTTCTTAATACGACGATCGACTTCTTGATTGTTGGTTTTGCCGTATTTCTCATGGTCAAGCAGGTAAACCGCCTGCAGCGTCAGGAGCCGCCCCCTATCCCCAACACGCGCGAGTGCCCCTTCTGCTTGACCACTATCGCTCTCAAGGCCACCCGCTGCCCGCACTGCACGTCAGAACTTCCTTCCCGGTAAGTGTAAGTTTGCCTATGCCGGTATAAGTGGAGAAGGTGAAACATATTGATTGATTATCTGAGCCATGCTGATAGAATTCCAAGTAGGAGTTTCAACCGATTCATGTTTTGTCTTTGGCCTGAACTACTGCAAAGGAGTTTCTATGAAAACCCGGTTATGGACCTCCCTTGTGATCCTGCTATGGTTCGTTTTTGTTCCGCTCTCCTCGTGGGCTTCGGATTTACTCGGTGATGCGCTCGAAAAAGGATTGCCCCAACTGCCGGGACTCTTCGACCAGCCGCAGGGTCCCGCAGCGGTCCGGGGCTCGACGACCTGACGATTGCCTCCGGGCTTAAGGAAACCCTCGCCATCGGAACGAAAAATGCCGTCGGTCTGGTGTCCCGGCAAAACGGCTACTTCGGAAACGATGCAATCAAGATTCTCTTGCCCGACAAGGTCCAGCAGACCGCGGAACTCCTGGGCAAACTCGGCTATCAGAAGCAGGTGGACGAGTTTATTGAAAGCATGAACCGTGCCGCTGAGAAGGCCGCACCCAAGGCGGCTTCCCATTTTGCCGACGCCATTCGGGGCATGAGCATCGAGGATGCCCGGTAGATCCTGGCCGGCAATGACCGGGCGACCACCGATTACTTCCAATCCAGAATGTCCGTGCAGGGGTGGACCTCTTCAATTTCTCGGATATCGCGGAGCACCGGAACAAAGAGGAAAAGCCGAAATCTGCAGTACGGCAGCCAGGAGGGGCCGAAGCTGGCACGTCTGGCACTGACCGGCGCAAGCTTCACCCAGAAAGCCAACCGTCTGGAGATCGACCAACTCCGGCTCTCCCAAGGGAACGTCTCCCTCTCCCGCGGGGCCGACGGGCAGCTCTCCATCCAATCGCTGCTGGTCCCGCAGGGAAAAAGCTAACCGGCGGGAATGAACGTCGCGGCACCTGCGCGGCAGCCCGCCTCGGCAAAACAGGGGGCCGCCAAACCCCTCGACTACCACCTGAAGCGGGTCGAGATCGACCGATTCAACATCGCCATCACCGACCAGACCCGTCCGGAAAAGTCCCGTTTCACGTTGCGCGACACAACGCTTTCTCTGGCCGACCTGAGCGGCCCCGCCCCGAGGCCCGCCAAGTTCCGATTTGCTTCTACCTTCGGAAAGGAGACGCCCCTCCAGGCCGCCGGCGATCTGCCCCCCTCTCCCTTCCATTACCGGGGCGATCTGCGCACCGGCCGCACCCCGCACGCAGGAACCGCCGTCGGTCCGCATCGGCAATGTCACGATTTTGGACGGGACCATCGCGTTTACCGACAAGCACCTTCTCAATGATTTCGAAACGACCTTTTACAACCTGGGAGGGCGGATCAGCGGCCTCTCATCTGAGGCCTTTGTTCTGGCCGATGTCGACCTGCGCGGCAACCTTGAAAACCACTCCCCGCTGACGATCACCGGCAAGATCAACCCCCTGCGGGAGGACCTCTTCGTCGACCTCAAGCTCTCGTTCATGGACATCGACCTATCGCCGATGAGTCCTTACGCGGAAACCTATCTGGGATACATCCTCAAACGGGGGAAGCTCTTCCTCGACCTGCAGTACCACATCGAAAACAAAGAACTTCACTCCGAAAACCGGATCCGGGTCGATCAGTTCACCTTCGGCGATCCGGTGAAAAGCGACAAGGCCACAAGCCTGCCCGTCAAGCTCGGGCTCGCCCTCCTGAAGGACCATCGGGGAGAAATCCATCTGGACGTCCCGGTTATGGGACGAATCGATGATTCCAAATTCAACATCTGGCGCATCGTCTTCCAGGTCCTTAAAAACCTGCTCGTGAAGGCGCAGTCACCTCCCCCTTCTCTCTCCTGTCATCCCTCTTCGGCGGAGGCAGCGACCTCAGCGTGGTAGGATTCTCACCAGGAACCCAGGTCCTGCAGCCGTCGGAGGAGCAGAAGCTCGAATCTCTGGTCAAGGGGCTCAATGAACGCCCGGCGCTCAAAATGTCGCTGACGGCCTATGTGGACCGGGAGAAGGACGCCGAAGGTTACCGGAACGAGCTGCTCAACCGCAAGGTGAAACGGGAAAAAAACCTTGCCCTGGCCCGGGAGCGGCAGAACACGGCAGGGGAAAACGCGGAGACGATTCCGCTTTCCGCGGAGGAGTACTCGACCTACCTGAAAGCGGTTTATGCCAAGGAAAAGTTTCCCAAGCCTCGCAACGCCCTGGGCCGCGAGATCGATTTACCGGATCCCGAAATGGTCAAGCTGATCCTCGCCCATACCAAGGTCGAAAATGATGAGCTGGAAGATTTGGCGCGAGAGCGTCTGGACGCCGTGATGCACTTTCTGATCAATCGAGGAAAGATTCCGGCCGAGCGGATCTTCCAGAAGAAAGACGATATCTTCAAGTCGCCCGCGAAGAACGAGACGCCCAAAAGCCGGGTGGAACTCGACGCGATCATCCCGTAACCCGGAAGGTCACAAGACGGTTGTATTGTCCCTTCTGTGCTGGCATTGATGTTGTGGCGGGAGAATAAAAAATAGCTTACATAAAAAAGCTTGCCGGTAAAGAAGAAATGAAAAGATGCCATGCATGCTTAAAGGGTTTGAAAATCAGGACTCCTGTGGTAATGAATCACCCTGCCGCAAACAGCGGGGAATATAACCCGATGAGATTTAATCCAAAAGGTGAATGGTCATGAAAAAGGTCTTAATGATTATCGTCGCGGGAATCTTGCTGGTCATCGTGCTTTTCGGATGGTGGCTCTTCAGCCGCCCCGAACGCGGGACGACCGGCTCGGTGAGCACCCAATTTCGATGGCTCGGTCCTAATGACAAGATCGTGGTGGACGGCTTCGACGACCCCAAGGTCCAAGGTGTGGCCTGTCATATCTCCCGGGCCCAGACCGGCGGCGTCAAAGGCGCTCTGGGCGTAGCGGAGGATACGAGCGACGCCAGCATTGCCTGTCGCCAGATCGGGCCGATTCGGTTCCTGGGCGAGTTCAGGGACGGCGAGCGCGTCTTTGACGAACACCGCAGCCTTGTCTTCAAGTCGCTTCAAGTCGTGCGCTTCTTTGATCGCGAGCGCAATGTCCTGGTCTATGTATCCTACAGCGACCGGGTCATCACGGGCAGCCCGAAGAACAGCATCAGCACAGTGCCCATCATGGGGTGGAAGGCGCCCTAATCTCCGACGGTTCGTGCCGTGTCGGCGATGAGACCGCGTTTTGTCCCTTAATTTTAGTTCATCTCCGATAAAGTCTCCACCTGCACTTCTTTCATAATTGCGATAATTCCGGGGAAGTGTTTTATTGAGGCATGTAGGAGGGGTCTGCCTGAATTGTGCTCAAAAATGCCTTCTTGATGGCGACTCGACCAAAAAGTAAGTCTATTTCTCTAAATGACGGACACCACTCCACCTCCCTTTCCCAACCGCATCGCCAGCCCCTGCGTTTCGATGCAAAATATCCCTGTTTGCCATTGACCTTAGTAACGTACCCTGCTATCGTTTGACGTCTTTAAATTCAACATAGTACAGGGGGTGGCCGATGCTGATCGTCATGAGTTACAGCGCCACGAAGGCTGAGATCGAGAGGGTGGTCAAGGCCGTGCAGGATATGGGCTACCGGGCGGAGCCGATTCCCGGTGGCGAACGGACCGCAATAGGGGTGCTCGGTAACGAGGGATATGTGGACGATGCAGTCATCCGAGACCTTTCCGGAGTTCAGGAAGTTATCCATGTTTCCAAAGCGTACAAGTTGGCTTCGCGGGCTTTTCACCCCCAGAGCAGCGTGATCGACATCTGTGGCGTTAAAATCGGAGAAGGATACCGCCCGGTGGTTGCCGCTGGTCCCTGTGCTGTGGAAGGGGAAGAGCAGATTATCAAAACAGCGCTTGCAGTGAAGGCTGCCGGGGCTGATTTATTGCGAGGGGGAGCTTTTAAGCCTAGGACCGGCCCCCACACCTTTCAGGGACTGAGGGAAGAGGGATTACGCCTCCTCGCGTTGGCTCGCGCGGAGAGCGGCCTACCGATCGTGACGGAGGTTATGAGCCCTGAACACGTGGAGCATGTCTCAGAATGCGCCGATCTGCTCCAGGTTGGCGCTCGGAACATGCAGAATTTTGACCTGCTGAAGGAATTAGGGAGGGGAAGCAAACCGGTGCTCCTCAAGAGGGGTATGAGCGCTACTATAGAGGAATTTCTTTCCGCTGCCGAATATATTCTGGATGGAGGCAATCCCAACGTGATCCTCTGCGAACGGGGAATCCGCACCTTTGAATCTGCCACCCGCAACACCCTTGATCTTTCAGTTGTTCCCCTCATCAAGGAGCTCTCGCACCTTCCCATCATGGTCGACCCTTCCCATGCCACCGGCAAACGGAGCCTTGTTCCCCCCATGGCCAAAGCGGCGCTGGTAGCCGGGGCGCATGGCATAATGGTCGAGGTCCATCCTGAACCAGAAAAGGCCCTGTCGGATGGTCCACAATCTCTGACATTCCCGGGGTTTGCAACCCTGATGAGCGATATCGATAAATTAAATTTATTCCTCGGCTTCTGACGCTGCACTATCGGATGATTATTAATAATCATCCGACCGGAAATGCCGAGGATTCTGCTAGTTTTTTGATTTTGAAAAATCAGAAAGCTACTTTTTACTTTGTACCTCCTGTAATGCGGCATCAGGCATTTTTTGTCGGCATCCAACCTTTCGATCCGAAATGAATAACCATTGCTTCTGTCAAAACCTTGTATATTCCTGGGATGAACACTTAGGTGTAATGCTTTGAACCTTGGAGACGTACGGGAGAGGACTTTCTGAAATACGAGCGAAAAAGAACTCCGATATCTATGACCAGGCAGCCAACTACCTCTGCGATTTGGTGCCAAAACGAGACTAATTACCTTGTAAAATAATGAAAGGCACATTATCATGGACGCCATTATGTATTGTTTGCGGCGGTTTTTGTTGGGATGTTCGTTCCAAAGACTGAACGACCTTAATCAAGAGATTGTAGCCATGAAAAAGAATGCAAATGCGAATCGGACCGGGCTTATCTTGGGCCTGCTGTTGAGTCTCTCGATCATGACCCCCCTCGTGGGATGCGGCAGCAAACCGTCCCAGTCGGTTTCCGGGCAGGTGACGGCGGGCGGCTCGGCGTTTTCGAGTGTGACCATGACCCTCAGCGGTCCCTCCGTCAACACGATGACCACCGATGCCGGCGGCAACTATTTCTTCAATGACGTCGAGGAGGGGACCTACACGCTGACCCCGGCGTTTACGGGATACACCTTTACCCCGGCGAGCCGGGCCGTCTTTATCTTCGGCATGAACGCCACTGCGTCACGACGACCCACACCGTTTACGCCAAACGCGACGGGACGCTCTGGGCGTGGGGGAAAAACGACGACGGTCAACTCGGCGACGGAACGACGGCAAGCCGCTCCACCCCTGTGAAGATTACCGGGGTGTCGAACGTCAAGGCCGTGGCCGCGGGGTACGACCATACGGTCGTCCTCACGACGGACGGGAAGGTCTATACCTGGGGGAACAACAGCAACGGACAGCTCGGTGACGGATCGACGACGGGCCGCACCACGCCGGCGCAGGTCGGCGGCGCCGACATATCGAACATAAAGGCCATCGACGCGGGCTACAAGTATACCATCGCGCTGGGGAGCGACGGGACCGTCTGGACGTGGGGATACAACAACAAGGGGCAGTTGGGCAACAACACGCAAACGGACAGTTATACCCCCCAGCAGGTGGGCACGCTGTCGGGATCGGTGATAGCGTCGATCGCCGCTGGGTACGACCATGCCCTTTCCGCACGGAACGACGGGACGGTCTGGGCGTGGGGGAACAACAGCAGCGGCCAGCTCGGCGATAATTCGACAACAGCCCGCACCAACCCGCAGCAAGTATCCACACTGTCGGGCGCGGTGGCCGTTTCGGCCGGACAGAATGACACCCTTGCCCTGCTGAAGGCCGACGAAGCGTTCCGGTCTTGGGG
>JAPLJX010000048.1:0-7654 GCA_026388375.1 Deltaproteobacteria bacterium | reverse complement strand
CGGCCAGCTCGGCGATAATTCGACAACAGCCCGCACCAACCCGCAGCAAGTATCCACACTGTCGGGCGCGGTGGCCGTTTCGGCCGGACAGAATGACACCCTTGCCCTGCTGAAGGCCGACGAAGCGTTCCGGTCTTGGGGATGGAACTTCTATGGCCAGCTCGGCGATGGGACGATGACGGAGCGATGGCTCCCCGTGCCAATCCAGGTCCAGTAGCGATAGGCGGAGGGGCGTTTCAGCGGTGCAGGCTGGAATTATGTATCAACGAGGGTAGTCGACAAGATAAATGGAAAGAAGTTGTGACGGCCTGACGATGTTGGAAATTATATGTACGCATCTTCAATCCGTAATCTACACTTCAGTCATAAGACTAATGTTGAGCAGTAGGTAGGTGAAAGCCGTAACCACCACATCAAACAAAATGAAATGAATAGGGAGGAAGCGCTCACTTTCCGGCTACCGCTTGAAAAAGATTCCGACGGAATCACAGTTAACTATTCAAATACATTAAGAAATAACTGACACCCTTGTTTCTGCTGGCTTTGCTGGTTTACGTTGTAATATCAATATCAATGCCTTATACTTAGATGCCTTGGGGGAAATTATCCTGCCAAGGCGTCACATTTAAAACTTGAGTTATGACCTCATGTCTTGCCAAAGAGGGGCCGATCGCGGTCGACGCCACAATCATTCTGGAATAAAGACCCGGGAAAAATCTATCTGATCTGCTGGATGTCCTTCTCCTTGCCGACCACGACAAGGACGTCCCCGTCCTTGATGACGAAGTCCGCCCCGGGAACCATGGTAACCTTGTCGGAGACGATATCCCGAATCGCGATCACCTCGATGTGGTAACGCCCCCGGAGCTGGAGATCGGAAATGGACTTGCCGAGAAAGCTGTTGGGCGGGGCCATTTCGGAGATCATGTAATCGTCAGAAAGTGGAAGATAATCAAGTACATTTGGAGAGATGAGGCTCTTGGCGACCTTGTGGGCGACCTCCTTTTCCGGAATCATCACCTCCGTCGCCCCAACCTTCTCCAGGATCAGCTTGTGCTCCTCGTTGGGGGCCTTGACGATGATCGTCTTGACCTTCATCTGCCGAAGGTGGAGGGTGGTGAGCGTCGCCGCCGCCAGATCCTCCCCGAAAGAGATGATTACGACATCCTCCTCCTGGATGCCGATCGCATCCATGATCTCCTTGTCTGTCCCGTCGGCGACGATCGCCTTGGTGGAGCAGTCCCTCACCCGCTGGACCGCCTCCTTGTGCTTGTCGACGGCAATCACCTCGAAACCGCCCTCATAGAGTTCCCGGACGATATTGAAGCCGAAGATCCCCAATCCGATGACGACCACACGCTGCTGCATGACTCAAACCTCCCCCCCCCCCCTCTTCCGCGTATTTGATCTCCTTTTTCCCCTCGGTATACCAGGAAAAGGCGAGCGCCAACGGCCCCACCCGGCCGGCGAACATCATCATAACAATGGCCAGTTTCTGGATATCATTCAGCTTCGACGTGATTCCCATGGAGAGCCCCACGGTGCCGAAGGCCGAGACCGTCTCGAACAGATACTCCACGAAAAAATGGCGGCTCTGTTCCGGGGGAAGAACCTCCCCTCCCCCGAAGAACAGAAGAACAGAGGTGATCAGGCCGATCGAAAAAGCCGACGCGAAGATGATGGCAATCGTCCTGCCGATGATCTCCCGCGGGATCTGCCGGTTAAAGACTTTGACATGGTATTGCCCCTTCATCCGGTTCCAGATCATCAGGAGGAGCAGCGCGAAACTCGTCGTCTTGATCCCGCCGCCGGTCGAACCGGGCGACGCCCCGATGAACATGAGGATGATCATGACCAGGATCGTCGGATTGGTCAGTCGGCCGATGTCCACCGTGTTGAACCCGGCGGTCCGCGGCGAAATCGACTGGAAGAGGGAATCCAGGAACTGCGTGGGGCCGGAAACCCCCTTCAGGACGTGATCCGCCTCGAACAGATAGAAGAGAACCGCCCCCACGAGGATCAGGACGCCGGTGGTCAGCAGAACGAGCTTCGTGTGGAGCGAGAGTCTCTTCTGCAGTCCCCGGAAGCGGGCGATGACCTCATGCTGGACGATGAAGCCGATCCCGCCGAGGACGATGAGCCCCATCACCGTCAGGTTGACGATCCAGTCTCCCCGGTAGGACATCAGGCTGTCCGAAAAGAGGGAGTAGCCGCAGTTGTTGAAGGCCGAAACGGCGTTGTATAGCGCATGGAAGAAGGCGGTGGCCGGCGGGAAATCCTGTTCGAAACGTACAAACAGAAGGATGGTCCCCAACCCCTCGATGAGGAAGGTGAGCAGCAGAACCCCCTTGATGATCACGATGAAGTCGCGCCGCGGCGTGTGGAGGAACGTGCTCTGCATGATCTCCCGTCCCTTGAAGGAAAGGTGATGATCCCCAGCCCCCCGATCTGGAAGAGGACAAGCGTCAAGATCTGGCCGGCGAAAGAGAGGTCTTTTCCGATATCGATGACGGCAAGGCCCGTCACGCAGACCGCGGAGGCGGAGGAAAAAAGGGCGTCCACAAAGCTCAGGGGAGCCCGGCTCACCGCAAGGGGCAGCCGGAGCAGGATCGCCCCGACGAGGATCACCAGCGCAAAACTGAGGATAAAGATCCGCGGCGGCGTCAAGCGACGCGAGACCGATCTTCGGATACGGAAGAAAAGGATATCCATGCCGTCCACCTGAAAAGTCCATGGGGACAGATTTCAAATCTGTCCCCATGCCGGGATGTTTCCCGTTTCAGTTCACTTCCGTCCGTTCCTTCCGTCTCCGCAGGAGGACCGCCATCAGGACCCCTGCGCCAACGGTGATCGCGGAATCGGCCACGTTGAAGGCGGGCCAGTGGTGGCTGCCGATATAGACGTCGAGAAAATCGACAACTTCGCCGAAACGGATGCGGTCGATGAGATTCCCCACGGCCCCGGCCAGGATGAGCGCCAGCGCCGAGAACAGAGAGGGCTCCTCGATCCGGCTGACGCGGAGGTAGTGCAGAATCAGCACAATCGCCGCCACCGTTACGGCAAGGAAAAAGAGATAGCGGAACAGCGGCGGGGCGCCGGCCAGGAAACCGAACGCGGCGCCGGGATTCCGAACGTGCGTGATACTGAAAAACCCCTCGATCACGGCAAAGGAGTCATAAATCCGCATCGTCGAGATGATCCATGCCTTCGTCGCCTGATCCAGCAGAACCACCAGAACGGTGATCACCAAAAAGAGGATATTCCTTTTTTGCAAAGTCCGCCTCACCAATCCTTGCTGCACGCCGCCCGTTATCGGGCGGTCCGCCGGATGACCCATTACAGGTTTCCCTGACATCTCGCGCAGAGCGTCGGGTGTTCGGCGCTGGCGCCCACCGTCCCGCTGTAGTTCCAGCAGCGGTTGCACTTCTCCCCCTTCGCCCGGCTCACGTCGACCGCGAGACCGGGGATCTCGGCGCTCCGATACGCCCGCGCGCTTTCCTGCCCCGCAACGACACAAACATCGGAAACAATGAGGAGTGCCCGCAGGTCGTCCTGATGCGTCTCCAGAAGCGGCCGGAGTTTTTCCGGCGCGGTGATGGTCACGGCGGCATCGAGGGAATGACCCAGAACCTTGTTCTGGCGGGCCGTCTCAA
The DNA here is from genome assembly GCA_026388375.1 of Deltaproteobacteria bacterium. Taxonomy (GTDB): domain Bacteria; phylum Desulfobacterota; class Syntrophia; order Syntrophales; family UBA5619; genus UBA5619. The sequence continues at coordinate 4,001 of JAPLJX010000048.1, read as the reverse complement.
TCGCCTTCGCCACCTCCCCCTTGACGGCAATCAGCGTCTTCCATGTCTCGGCCAACTCCGGCTGCAAAAGCGACTCATTCACCTCCGGGAACTGCGTCAGGTGGACGCTTTCGGCCTTTCCGGGGGAGGAAGGCAGGGCCAGCCACACCTCCTCCGCCGTGAACGTAAGAATCGGAGCGAGGAGCCGGACCATCGCCTCCAGAATCTCCTTCATCGCAGTCTGCGCCGACCGGCGGGCCTGGGATGCCGCCTTCGACGTGTAGAGACGGTCCTTGAGGACATCGAGGTAGAGCGCGGAGAGATCCACCGTGCAGAAGTTGTAGAGGGTGTAGTAGACCACGTGGAACTGATACTGCTCGTAGGCCTCGCGCACGCGGCGGATCACCTCCTGGAGGCGGTGGAGTATCCAGCGGTCCATCTCCACCATTTCCGCGTGGGGGACGGCGTCCGTTTCCGGCTGAAAGTCGTAGAGATTCCCCAAGATGAACCGGCTCGTGTTCCGGATCCGCCGGTAGGCCTCGACGAGACGCTTGAGGATCTCCTCGGAAATCCGGATGTCCTCGGTATAGTCCTCGGCGGCGACCCAGAGCCGAAGGATCTCGGCCCCGTAACCGTCGATGATCGTCTGGGAGTCGATCACGTTCCCGACGGATTTGGACATCTTCTTCCCCTCGCCGTCCACGACAAAGCCGTGGGTCAGCACATTCCGATAGGGCGCCCGCCCCCTCGTCCCCACCGATTCGAGGAGCGAGGAGTGAAACCATCCCCGGTGCTGGTCGTTTCCCTCGAGGTACATGTCGGCCGGGGAGCTGAGGTCCGGCCGGTGTTCGAGGACGGCGGCGTGGCTCACGCCCGAATCGAACCAGACGTCGAGGATGTTCGTCTCCTTCTTGAAGGCCTCTTCGCCGCATTTCGGACAGCGGGTCCCCGCCGGCATCAGCCCTTTCGGATCGCGCTCGAACCAGACGTCGGCGCCGTGTTCCCGGACGAGATCGACCACATAATCGAGAATCGCCTGCGTCATCACCTCCGCCCCGCACGCCTTGCAATAGAACATCGTGATCGGGACGCCCCAGAGCCGCTGGCGCGAAATGCACCAGTCGGGCCGGTTCTCGATCATGCCGTAGATCCGGTCGCGTCCCCAGGCGGGAATCCAGGTCACGGCGTCGATGGCTTGAAGCGTCTTCTTCCGGAGGTCGTTCCTCTCCATGGAGATGAACCACTGTTCCGTCGAGCGGAAGATGATCGGCTGCTTGCAGCGCCAGCAGTGGGGATAGGTGTGCCGGATCTCCATCTGCCCGAGGAGAGCGCCTTCCTCCCTGAGTCTGGTGATCACCGCGCTATTGGCGTCGAAGACGAACTGTCCCGCGAAATCCTTGACGTCGCGTGTGAAATTTCCATCGTCGTCCACGGGGGCGTAATTCTCCAGGCCATACTTCATCCCGATCTCGTAGTCCTCCTGACCGTGGCCCGGGGCGATGTGGACGCAGCCGGTCCCCGCGTCGAGGGTGACGAAGGGGGCGAGGATCAGCAGGCTCTCCCGGTCGATCAGCGGATGGCGACACTTGAGCCCTTCCACGACGGATCCGGCAAACTCATCGAGGATCTTATAGGGCTCATTCCGGAAGCCGAAGGCCTCCATGCAGCGGTCCACAAGGTCCTTTGCGACGATCAGGACTTCGCCCTTCACCTTCACCGCCGCATAGAGAAAATCCTGATGGAGGGCGATGGCCAGATTTGCGGGGATCGTCCAGGGGGTCGTCGTCCAGATGACGACGGAGACCTTCTCACCGGCGAGCTTCGGGATGCGTTCGGAAATGTCAGAAATGCAGGCAAATTTTACATAGATCGAAGGCGTCGTGTGGTCGTTGTATTCGACCTCCGCTTCCGCCAGCGCGGTCTTGCACGAGGCGCACCAGTAGACGGGCTTCTTCCCCTTGTAGACGCTCCCGTTCAGGTAGAGCTTCCCGAGCTCCGCGACCGTCGTCGCCTCGTAGTCGTAGGTCATCGTGAGGTAGGGCTTGTCCCACTCTCCGAAAATCCCGAGACGCTTGAACTGCTCCCGCTGGATCCCCACGTACCGGTCGGCGTAAACCCGGCAGAAACGGCGCTTGTCCGCCTGGGACATCGCCGCCTTCTTTTCACCCAGTTCCTTGTCCACCTGGTGCTCGATGGGCAGACCGTGACAATCCCAGCCGGGCACGTAGACGCTGTCGCGGCCCGACATGTTCTTCGCCTTGATGAGGATGTCCTTAATGATCTTATTGAGCGCGGTGCCCAGGTGGATATTCCCGTTGGCATAGGGGGGACCGTCGTGGAGGATGTAGGGTTTCCGCCCTTTCGCGTCCTCGCGGATCCGTTCGTAGATGCGCATCCGGTCCCAGCAGGCGAGCATCTCCGGCTCCCGCTTCGCCAGGTTGGCCTTCATCGGAAACTCGGTCTTCGGCAGATTCAATGTATCCTTGTAATCCATGGAACAGCACTCCTCAAGATGGACTCTCTTTGTAAACGGCGGGGAAAGCTATCACAGATCCCCGTCACTTTCAAGCCTCCATTTGTTTTCCATCTGTTTTCGCTTTACGACATGGATATGCCCACGTAAGGTTCGGATTGTCGGCATCGTCGACATGTTTCGGATCGTTTCGGCTGTAGAGATATCGCGGATGATAAAGATGATAAAGATGCTACCCTATTTCGTCCAAATCCTGTATAGGATCTAAAAAAATGGAGATCCCGGATAACGCACGGGAAAAATAGCAAGGAGGAGCAAGGTGCCGACCCGCACGCCGGAAAGCGGTCCGGATTTTCGGATCACCTCAAAATCGATGGATAGATACGCACGCTTCGGCATGGCCGACAGGGTGATCGCCGTCGGCTTCTGGATCAACGCGGTCCTGATGGTCATGAAGCTGCTGGCCGGCCATTTCGGCCATTCCGAGGCGGTCTTTGCCGACGGGATGGAGAGCGCCGCCGACTTTGTGGCAATCCTCGCCAGCATGGTCGCTCTCAAGATCGGGCGCAAACCCTTGGACGACGATCACCCCTATGGGCACGGCAAGGCGGAGAGCATCGCCGCCATCCTGGTCTCGCTGATCATCTTCGCCACCGGCGGCGGCATCCTCTACAATGCGATCATGACCATCATGGAAAGGGACTATGCGAAACCGCAACTGATCGCCGTCCTTGCCGCGCTGGCAACCATCGTCATCAAGGAGACGCTCTTCCGCTACACCCGCCGTGTCTCAAAAAAGCTGGAGAGCCCGGCCGTGGAGGCGATCGCCAAGGATCACCGCAAGGATGCCCTCACCTCCGTCGCAACGCTGATCGGCGTCGGCGGCGCATATTTCGGCGTGGTGCTGATGGACCCCTTGGCGGCGGGTCTTACCGCCTTCTTCATCGGCCACATCGGCTGGGAGACTTTCCGCAACGCGGCCAACGACCTGATGGACGGTCAACCCCCCAAAGAGCTGATCACCGCCGTCACCGCCATCGCGGCGGGAGTGCCCGGCGTCGAGCATGTCCACCAGATCCGAAGTCGGCGATCCGGGCAGTACCTGATCGTGGACCTGAAGCTGGACATGGATCCCGAAATGACGGTCAAAGAGTCCCACAGCATTAACTCCAAGGTCAAGCGGCTCATCTTCGAGCGGTTTCCCAACGTGGGAGACGTCATGATTCACATCAATCCGCATGAAGAGGTGCATGAGGATCTCATCCGGTTATAATCGGGACCTCCATCTCTTGCGTTTCGAAAAACAGTTGCCGTATGAGGAAAATCCAGGTATGAAGGAATCGGACGTGACGCCTTTGGTGTCGTCACACTTTCATCCGCCAAACCCAAAGGAGGCATCCGATGGCCGGGAAACAGTGGGATCGACCGCCTGCAATGCAGATCGATCCGGAGAAGATCTATCTTGTCACCATCGCAACCAGCCGGGGAACCATCGAATTGGAGCTCTATCCTCAACATGCTCCCAAAACTGTTAACAATTTCGTCTTTC
>JAPLJX010000306.1 GCA_026388375.1 Deltaproteobacteria bacterium | reverse complement strand
TGCTGGCCGGTCTGAATGCCTCCCGCTATTTGTCCGGCCGGGAGATGATCCCACCGCCGCGCGAAACGGCCCTGGGTGCGCTCGTCGGTCACATCAACAACACCGACCGGAAACCCTTTCAGCCGATGAACGTAACCTTCGGCCTCTTCCCGCCGCTACCCGGCCGCATCCGGAAGAAAGAGAGGGGTCTTGGTTACGCCCGGCGTGCACTTGCCGCGCTTTCGACCTGGCAGACGCGTCTCGACGAAAGCAATCCCATTGCGCGACCGGAGGTGATCCAACCTCTATCATCGTGACCTTGCATCGAAACCACGGGTCCATCCCGTTTTCGCTCCTGCCCACTCTCTCCTTCGGAAACGGCGCCGGGGCGGTCGGGAGGATATTTGGATGCATTTTTCTCTTGACTTCAGCTTCCTGCTCGGGTAGTTTCCGTCAACCGGTCTTACCGGTCTTACCAATTCGAGGGAACGGATGACTTTTGAAAAGGTAGCCCAAACCAAGTTCAAGAAGAAGAGTTCATTCATTGCCGACCAGATCCTGCGGATGATCAATTCCGGAGGGTACACGGCGGGGAGCAAACTGCCTTCGGAACGGATCATCACCGAACAGATGGGGGTGAGCCGTCCCTCGCTGCGCGAGGCCATCAGCGCCCTGCAGATCGTCGGCCTCCTCGAAAGCCGTCCCGGAGACGGCACCTACGTCTGCATCCCCTCAGCCACCGAAGACCTTAAACGCCAGGCCCTGACCGTCCTCGAGGAGTGCGACAGCCCCTACGAAAACATGCAGGCCCGCAGGGCCATGGAGATCGGTGCGGCGCAACTCGCCATCAAGGTCGCGACGGACGCCGATCTCGTCGCCCTCAAGGAGGCCTGGGACGAAAAGTGCGCTCGCGGCCGCCGGGGGGATCTTGAAGAGTACCTGCGCTATGGGAAGGAATTTCACCTGGCGATCGCCCGTGCCACGAAGAACCGGGTCATCGAGGGAATCATGGAAAGACTGCTGAATCTGACCATCCAACCCCTCTGGATCAACATGCGTCGCGAATACTTCCGGAATGACCCCTCCCGAATCGAACTGATGCTGGACATCCACGACCGGATCGTCAAAGCGATAACGGAACGGAATACGGAAAAAGCGATCCGCGAACTAGAGCATCATTTCGATATCCAGATCGAGCAAATCTATAATCAAAACGAAGAAAACAGTCACGAGCATCCGGTCAAACCAACGCTGATTGCGAAAGACAAAGGGGGTGATCGCGGAAATATTCGCTGAACGAAGCGGGTGTAGGTTTAAGATATCCTTACTTTATCAGTCCGGCCGCTGCGGTTTTTTTGGTAGACTGCCGGCGTCCCGGAACCATCATGGAGGTAGAGAATGAAAAACCTGTCCAGACTATTTGTATTGTTATTGGTTGTCCTTTTTGTCGCCATCGGCGCGGGAAACGCCATCGGCGCCGGTTCTTACCCGTCGAAACCCATAACCCTGATCGTCCATGCCGGCGCCGGCGGCGGAAGCGATATCTTCTCCCGCACCCTGGCCGCAGGGTTTGAAAAGGATAAGCTCCTTCCGCAGCCGATCGTCGTCGAGAACAAGCCGGGCGGAAGCGGCGCCATCGCCTTCGCCTATGTGGCCAACAAGAAGAAGGACCCCTACTACCTGCTCACCGCGGTCACGAGCTTCATGACCACACCACTGATGGGTCTGACCCCGGTCGGCCTCAAGGACTTCACCCCGATCGCCAACTTCGCCTTCGACGAATACATGCTGATGGTCAATCCCAAATCTAAGTACAAATCGGTCAGGGATATCGTCGCCGACGCCAAGGCCAACCCAAAGAAAATCACCGTCGGCGGAACGCAGCTCGGCTCGTCCGACTCCGTTTGCGCGTACCTGATCGAGAAGGCGGCCGGCGTCCAGTTCAATTTCATCGTCTTCAACGGCGGCGGGGAGGTCAACGCGGCCCTGCTCGGCGGCCATATCGACATTGCGGTCAGCAACCCCGGGGAGGCGCTGGAACTCTCCAAGGCGGGCAAAGTCAAACTCCTGGGAGTATTCGCCGACAAACGGCTACCCGGCGCCCCCGATGTCCCGACGCTGAAGGAGCAGGGAGTCAACGTCACCTATGTCCAGAACCGTGGTCTCGTCGCGCCGGCAGACATCCCGGCAGACGCACGGAAGGTCCTGGAAGAGGCTTTCGCCAAATACATGAAGACGGAGATCTTCAAGAAATATCTTGAGGACAACATGCTCTCCCCGGCGTGGATGGACGGGGTGACCTTCGGCAAATGGCTGGAGGGGGAAAACACCAAGTACGCCGTGATCGTCAAAGACATGGGGCTGATGAAGAAGAAATAACGATGATATGAGGGAAACAACAGGCGGGGGTGCTGTGCACCCCCGCTTTTCTTAAACGGAAGCACGAGGAAACAGATGAAAAAGGCAGATATGATTACGGGCGTTGTTCTTTTAAC
>JAPLJX010000452.1 GCA_026388375.1 Deltaproteobacteria bacterium | reverse complement strand
GGAAATTGCCGAGGTCGCTTTCCGGGGGACGCGCCCGCCCAACTTCAACGACCAGTGCGCCGCCTTCATTGCCTCGGACATCAAAAATGCCATCCATGAGGGTGTGCCCCACGAAGATATCACGGCCGGCTTGGTATACTCGATCTGCATGAACTACTCCAATCGTGTCAAAGGCAACCGTCCCATAGGCGAAAAAATCTTCATGCAGGGGGGGGTATGCTACAACAAGGCGGTGCCGCTGGCGATGGGGGCTTTGATCGGCAAACCCATCATCGTTCCACCGGATCCCGGATTGATGGGCGCGTTCGGGGTCGCCCTGGAAGTCCAAAAACGGCTGGAAAGCGGTCTCATGGCCGAGAAGCTCTTTGATCTTGAAGCTCTCTCCCGGCGTGAGGTCGCTTACGGGAAATCTTTCATTTGCCCGGGTGGCAAAGAAAAATGCGATAGGCGCTGCCCCATCGCCGTCATCGAGGTCGAAGGGCAAAAATATCCGTTCGGAGGCGCCTGCAACCATTATTACAACATCCGCCAGGATGTGCACTACGACATTGAGACCCTCGATCTGGTGTGTCTGCGCCAACAACTCGTCTTTCAGACCTATGCGGCGCCGCCCGCCGAGCAGGAGAAGCGAGCCTCCAAAGGACGGGTAGGAATCAACCGCAGTTTTCTTGTCAACACTTTTTACCCGCTGTACTCCAATTTTTTCAATGAACTGGGTTTTGACGTGATCTTGCCCGATCACCCCGATCAGGCGGGCATCGATCAGTGTGGCGCGCCCTTCTGCTACCCCGGCGAACTGGCGCACGGGTTCATCCATTCACTCCTTGAGAGCGCTCCTCCCCCGGATTTCCTATTTCTGCCCCATTTCAAGGCCGTTCCAGGCCAAAATAACGGCGGCAGCGCACAGTCCCAGGCCTGCCCCTTGGTGCAGGGGGAGACATTCTACCTTCAGACTGCCTTCCATAAAAAGCTCGTTCAGCTCAGGGAGCGTGGCGCCCGGCTCTTGACCCCGCTCCTCGATTTGTCCGGCGGGCTCCGGGACGCTGAAAAACCATTGACAGAAACGGCGCGCCAGATGGGCATCGGCCGCCGGGCGGCTCAAAAGGCTTTCGCCTTTGCCCTGCAGAAGCAGCGGGACTGTTTTTCGGAAATGAAAAGGATCGGCAGACAGGGGCTCGCCGGGCTCGAATCCGATCCGGACCAATTCGGAGTGGTACTCTTCGCGCGGCCGTACAACGGCTTTGCCGGGGAAGCCCACATGGGCATTCCTCACAAATTTGCCACTCGTGGAATTCCCGTCATTCCTCTAGATTTCCTTGACGTGGAACGGGAGGATTCAAAAAGACACATGTATTGGGGCACGGGACAGTCCATCATGAAGGCCGCCCGTTTCGTGGAAAGGCATCCCCAACTTTTTGGCGTCTATATCACCAATTTTTCCTGCGGACCGGATTCTTTTATCATCAGCTACTTCCGGGATATCATGGGCCGAAAGCCCTCCCTGACACTGGAGCTTGACAGCCACAGCGCGGATGCCGGCATCGAAACCCGGGTGGAGGCTTTTCTGGATATCGTCAAGGCCTACCGCCATCTGATGGCCAGACGGATGATCTTGCCGCGACAGCGCCTTTTCACTCCCGCCCGCACGATTCTCGACAACGGCGCGACCAAAGTTGTCACATCCTCGGGTAAGACGCTGTCCTTGACCGACCCGCGGGTGACTATGCTCATCCCCTCGATGGGCAAGCTCAGTACGGAGGCATTTGCGGCGACTTTAAGGGGGTGCGGGTATAATGCCCGGGCGCCCCGGGAAAACGATGAGGCCATCCTCAAGCTCGGTCGGGGAAACACCTCCTGCAAGGAATGCCTCCCGCTAATCCTGACCGCCGGAACCATGCTGAGCTATATCAACAACGGAAAACGTCCGGACGAAACCCTGGTCTACTTCATGCCGACCGGTTCGGGTCCCTGCCGCTTCGGACAGTACTCCGTGTATATGGGGGATCTGATCCGGAGGCTTCAAATACCGGACGTGGCGCTGCTGTCACTCTCCTCGGACAATTCCTATAAGGGCATGGACAGCCATTTCGAGCGCCATGCCTGGTGGGCGGTAGTCGTGTCCGATGTCATGGAGGACATCCGTTCGATGCTTCTTGCCACCAGCGTCGACACGGTTGCCGCCGGAACCATATACGATGAGGAATGGCAGAAAATTCTTCTGGCCCTGGAGACGGGAAAGTTCAACGTATTGATGGCCCGACTCTCCGAGTGCGCCGAACGTCTGGGCGCCATACCGCTCAGGCGTTCACCGCAAAGTGTGGCCGTGATCACCCTCACAGGTGAAATATTTGTTCGCCGGGATGCCCTTTCTCGTCAATATCTGACGGAATACCTCGCAGAAAAGGGATTTGCCACCGTCTGTGCACCGGTGGCCGAATGGGTTTATTACTGCCATTACCTTGCCGATCGGGGGATCAATCAGGATCCTCTGACAGGAACTCAGAAAGTCAACCTCAAGATACGCAACATCTTCCAAAGACATTACGAGAGACGGATCAAGTCGATACTCTCCCAGTCCGGGCTCGTTCGTGCCGAGGCGCTTGATGTGGCCCGCATCATCAAAAATGCCCGACCGTACATTTCGCTTGATCTTCCCGGGGAGGCCATACTCACCATAGGCGGTTCCCTCACGGAGGTCGTCTCCCACTCTTGCGGGGTTATCGCCATCGGGCCGTTTGGTTGCATGCCGAATCGCATATCGGAGGCCATTCTCGGTGAAATAATGACGGCGGAAGAAAAACTGGCGACCGATCCCACCAACCGCAAGTTGAAGGCTGCCCTGACAGACATTGACGATCTGCCGTTTTTGGCCATAGAGAGCGACGGCTCGCCGTTCCCGCAACTGATCAACGCCAAGATCGAGACCTTCCTTCTCAGGGCGGGACGTGTCCATCAGCACATGAGGGAGGTTGATAGCAATGGCCGAATGTAAAAAATCAAATCTGGAATTCCGGCTTTTGCAGGATATGACTGTGGCGACAAGTAAAAAAACCAGGGTCATCTGAATTCATTTTTTTTATCAACAGTTCACCTCTCTTATTTTGAGCAGGGGATAGAGGTTCGGTCCTGCATGTCTTTGGCAAAATTGAATTTAACGAAGAAGTTGTTCCCAGGCTCTTGCCGATCGTGACGGGATCTGCTTGACATGCAAGACTGGTTTTCATATCTTTCATTCAAATAAAAGTAGATCTTATCGGTATTCGGCAATGCATGTCGTTATTAATTTTTCTGAGGTATTCACTTGGCTCCAGTAAGTATCTGTTATCATGTTGAATATAAAGACAATTTAACCAATGATGCTTTAATATTGAAAACTGACAGAAAGTCACATTAATTTAATGTGTTATATCAGATTTACTGGAGCAAAGTGAATACCCTATTCTATTTTTTATGAAAATTCTTTGCAAAATACCCCGTGGCTTGCCGCGGGGAGCTTCACTTATCTATCAAAACCACTGACATCGTCAGTGGTGGGGCGTGGGGGCGAAGGCCCCAACAGTGGTGGGATTGTCCTCGGATCGACGAGTTTATCTGTCGTCTTCTCAAGGGCAACTTGGAGGATAAAATCAGAGGAAATCTCAAGATGCTTCTGTTTTACCTTTCCGCCCGGATTTTTAATCGCCAGTCACTGGCTCGGGCGGATATCATCGCCCGGAGACACTACGATCTGGGAAACGGTTTTTTCTTTTCCTTTTTGGACCCCTGCAACCAGTACAGTTGCGGTTACTTTCAAGGAATGGACGATCTGGTGGAAGCCCAACGGAAAAAGCTCGACCTCATCTGCCGGAAAATCGATCTGCAGCCCGGGGATCAGGTCCTGGATATCGGCTGTGGCTGGGGCGGATTTTCCCGCTATGCCGCCGAACATTACGGCTGCACCGTAACGGCCGTCAACATCTCCGAGGAGCAAATCCGGTTCGCCCGCGAGTCCTGTGAAAATCTGCCGGTGAAAATTCTCCGCGAGGATTACCGAGAAATCAAAGGAAGCTTCGACAAGATCGTGTCCGTTGGCATGTTCGAGCATGTCGGGAAGCAAAACTACCGGACGTTTATGAAAGTCGCCCACCGTTGCCTGAAAGATACGGGAATATTCCTGCTACACACCATTGGCGGCAATGCTTCTCGGGTCAACTGCCATCCTTGGGTCAACCGTTATATTATCTCTTCGTGATCGAGGACGTCCACAATTTGGGAACCCACTATGAAAAAACTCTTCTGTCCTGGAACGACCGCTTTCAAAAAGCATGGACCGGACTTTCCGGAAGATATGACCGGATTTTCAAGAGAATGTGGGAATACTACCTTCTGTCCTGTGCCGGTGCCTTCCGCGCCCGGCATATTCAGGTCTGGCAGATTGTGATGACCAAACCTGGAACGATCCAGCAGCCGCAACGGTTTGCATAGCCGACGGCAGAAACCGACCTTCGGGAGGATGTCGGGAATGATGGAAAAGGCGAAGTGGGCAGCCGCCAGGATCATCTTTCTGGTCATGGCATTGGCGGGTACGGCCACGGGCAGCGTGGCGGCGTACCTCCTGGGGCCCGTTTATTCGTGGTATCTTTTCGACGACGTCCGTTTTCTCAAGCACCACCGGCTTTTTTTCCCGATCGCCGTCGCCTTTTGGAAGCTGGTTTTCGAGTGGGTTCGGAACCCGGAATACCACAGGATGTTCGCCATTCCCTTGACGGCCCCGCCGATGATGGGACCGGATCTGTCTCTGGTTCGGGTTCGCGCGGCATGGTCCGAAACGGACGGCGCCTGCAACGGCTGCGTCCAATGTTGCATTCGGAGGTCCTGCCCGATGCTGGACTCCGAGCGGAACCGATGCCTAAGCTACGGTTCGTTTTTCTGGCGGTATTTCAACTGCGGGCGATATCCCGAGTCCGGCGAACAGATCCGGTACTATGATTGTCCCAAATGGGAAGTCCGCGGCAGGCCGCAATCCGCGAAGTTGTGAGCGACCGTGTCGTTCCGGCAGGGATGATTGAAAAATTCTGTGATCGGTGAGATGAGCCGCATGAGGCCTGCTGATCAACACAAACCGCTCCGTATTTTAGCTATATTGTTGATTTTAGGCCTTGCCTCCTTCCTGAAAGAGAGTGTCCGGTGATTTTGACGGACATCCACCCTTTCAATCAATAATGTTCACTTCAAAATCTTTTGAGGTTGACATAAAAAATGTTGTCCTATAGCGTTACAAGAAAGCCTGAGCTCAGCAAACCTACTTTTTGATTGAGGAGTGTCTATGCGCTGGACGTTAAGTGTCAAAATTGCATTAGGCATCGCAGCCATACTGATTGCCGCCATGAGCGCATCCGTTATATTGAATGTCATATTTGTCCGCAACCAGCTAATGGCAGACAATCGTCATTACGCTATACACCTGAGCGAGGTTGCCGAGGCCGGTCTTGAAAACGCCATGATTATCAAGGACCCGGAAAGGATAAAGAGCATAATGCAGTCCATCGGCAGCCGTGCAGACATTGTGGGTGCGGCCGTCTTCAACAAACGCGGTGAGATCAAATATTCCATCAATCCAGGCGATGTTGGACGTACCTTCTCTAAGAACGATCCCATGTGCATCATATGCCATGATCGTACACATACTGACGAAACACAAACGGTTATCTTGCCATCCAAACAAGGTGCACGTATCCTGAAAGTGGTCCGGGCCATTATTAACAAGCCCCACTGCCAAGGTTGCCACCAGGAACGGGTGCTGGGAATGCTTATGGTTGACTTATCCCTTGCAGAAGTAGACCAGCAGGCGACCGCTGTGCTGGGTCAGCAGTTCCGCCAGTCATTGGCTACCATGGTTATAGTAATTATCGCACTCATTGGCTTTATGTATCTGATTGTCACCCGTCCGTTGGCCCACTTCATACGGATCACACGGGCCATTGATAACGGCGATCTGGATAAGCGGGTGAACCTAACCCACAAAGATGAAATCGGAGAGCTGGGGGTGTCTTTTGACCGCATGGTTGAGAGTATGGCAGCTCGCACCCAAGAGCTTGAGAAGCTAAACGAAATAGCTGCCACACAGATCACCGAGCGCAAGCGGGCGGAGGAGGGAGAACGACGGAACCGAGAGGAAGCCGAGCGGCTGGCCGAAGAAATGGCCGTCATCGCCGAAATCGGGAAAGTGGTTGGTTCCACCTTGGACATCGACGAGGTGTACGAACGGTTCGCCGTTGAGGCGCGAAAGCTGATCCCCTTCGACAGGCTTTCCGTGAACCTGCACGACCTCGATCAGGGCATCGTGAGACCCGTCTACGTTTCCGGAGAGTATATCGTCGGCCGGCAACCGGGGGATTCATTTCCGCTGAAGGGTTCGGTGAGTGAGGTCGTTGTCAGGACCAGGGTCGGCATGTTCAGCCACCCATTGAGCGCTGAAGAGATGGACAAACGGTTTCCCGATCACACTGCCACCATCCAGGCGGGGATGCGGTCGCTGCTGTGCGTTCCGCTGATCTCCCGGGACAAGGTTATTGCGAGCCTTCATTTCCGATCGAAGAAGCCGAACGCCTATACCGAACAGAATCTCCGGCTGGCGGATAGGATCGGGGAGCAGATTGCCGGGGCGATAGCCAATGCAAAGCTTTTTACCGGCCTTAAAGAAACGGAAAAGTCGCTGCGTGAGAGCGAGGTGCGGTTCCGGAGCCTGTTCGAGCAAGCGGCGGTGGGTGTGGCCGAGATCGAGATTAGCACGGACCGTTTACTCACGGTCAACCGGCGCCTTTGCGAACTCGTCGGCAGGACGGAGGAGGAGATGCTGGCCACTACCTTCCAGGCGATAACACATCCGGAGGACCTCCATCTGCATGAGGAGAAAAGGGCGCAGCTGTTGGCCGGGAAAATCAAAAACTACGACTTGGAGAAGCGATACATTCGTAAGGACGGAGCGATTATCTGGGTGCATATCACAGCAGCGCCGCTCTGGAGGCCGGGGGAAGCGATCGTGCGACGCATCACCGTGGTTGAGGACATCACCGAGCGCAAGCGGATGGAAAACAACCTCAAGAAGGCAAAGGAAGAGACAGAAACCCTCAACCTGCAGCTCCGCATGTCCGCGGATGAGGCGCATCGTCTCGCCCGGGAAGCGGAACAGGCCAATATGGCGAAGAGTGAGTTCCTGGCCAACATGAGCCACGAAATCCGAACCCCCATGAACGCCATCATCGGCATGGCGGATCTGCTCTGGGATTCCTCCCTTACGCCGGAACAACGCCAGTACGTCCAGATCTTCCGTTCCGCCGGGGAAAATCTCCTCATTCTCATCAATGACATCCTGGATCTTTCCAAAGTCGAATCAGGAAAAATGAGTCTGGAATACATCCCCTACGGTCTCTTCGATATCGTCGACAAGATATTGGAAGTCATGGCCCTGCGCGCCCACAGCAGAAATCTCGAACTCGCCTGCAGCATCAGTCCCCATGTCCCTCAACGTATACAAGGAGACCCGACGCGGCTTCGGCAGGTGCTCATGAACCTCTTGGGGAATGCTGTTAAATTTACCGAGCGGGGTGAAATTGTCTTGACGGTGCTTCCCCTAGCGGAAGAGGCCTCGTTGATACAGCCACGGTACCTGCAATTTTCCGTCCGAGATACGGGGATCGGCATCCCCGCCGACAAGCTTGGCACCATCCTTGAAAAGTTCACCCAGGCCGATTCCTCCACCACAAGAAAGTACGAGGGCACGGGTTTGGGTCTGACCATCTCCAGACGACTCGTCGAACTGATGGGAGGAAGAATCTGGGTGGAAAGCCGACCGGGAGAAGGCAGCACGTTCTTCTTCACAATTCCGCTGGATGCGGCGTCCCCGGAGGAAGATCATGAAACCACTTCCCCGCCGGAGATTGACATGCGAGGGTTGAAGATCCTCGTGGTCGATGACAACGCCACCAACCGCATGATCCTGAGGGAGACCCTATCGCAGTGGGGATGCATCGTCACCGAAACCGCGGACGGTGTGGAAGGACTGGCGGCCCTCAACAAGGCGAAGAGCGAAGGAACACCCTTCCATTTTGCCCTGCTGGACAGTCGAATGCCTCGGATGGATGGCTTTACCCTGGCACAGGAAATTCGCGGCAACCCCGATTTTGTCACCTTGAGCATGATGATGCTCACTTCAGATAACCGCAGCGGCGACTTGGCCCGGGCCAAAGCGCTGGATATGGCGGGATACCTTATCAAGCCGGTGAAACGACAAGCGCTGAAGGAAGCCATCCAGACAGCCTTGGGCAAGGGGAAAGCCATCTGCAAACCACAGACGCCCTCCGCTGAACCTTGCCCGACAGACATACGTCCCTTGAGCCTCCTGCTTGTCGAGGATTCCGAGGATAACCGTTTCCTTGTACTGGCCTATCTGAAAAAGACCCCCTACCGGATCGAGACGGCGGAAAACGGTCAGATTGCCGTCGAGAAATTCCTGTCGAATGCCTACGATCTCATCCTCATGGATATGCAAATGCCCGTGATGGACGGCTACACGGCCACACGGGAGATCCGGCGCCGTGAGCGGGAGGAGGGACGCAAGCGCACCCCCATCATCGCCCTGACTGCATACGCTCTCAAGGAAGACCTCCAGAAGAGTCTCGACGCAGACTGCGACGCTCACCTGACGAAACCCATTAGCAAACAGGTTCTCCTGGAGGCCATACGGAAATTTGCCGCTCCCGGTCCTGTGCCAGGGGAAAGGTCATGACGGAACTCTGAATAGTTTCTATGATGTAAGGAGATGTTCGAGATATGTAAGAACAGCAGTCAGGAAAGATCATCGTGCATGTGGACCCGGATCTGGCGGATCTGATTCCCGGTTATCTGGCCAACCGGAAAAAGGATATTGCCGCCATTCACGCCGCCCTCGAAAAAAAAGCTCTGTATACGGTCCGCATGCTCGGCCACAACATGAAAGGGTCCGGCGTAGGCTATGGCTTTGAAACCATCACCGATATCGGCATGATGATGGAAAAAGCCGCGAAGGAAGGCCCGGCGCTGGACGGTGAGGAGGATCGGAGAAAGGCATTTGCCGTAGGCGCCGCGGATTATCTTGCGAAGCCGGTCCAAAAAGAGCGTCTGCTGACCAAGGTCGAAGAGCAGATCAAGACGAGGCTCCACTGGCAGGATTTGAAAGAGAGGGTCGTCTGCTAGGATGAAAAGGTGCAGCCGGCGACCTTCTCCCAGTTCAAAAAGTCTCTGACCGACCGGGTCGATCTTTCCCTGGAGATCCGGGATCGGCTGGCCGGGACGGCACCACTTGACATCTATAACGTATGTGAATCACTGGACATCTCCCAAGGGCAAATGACCTCCTGGATGGCCGATTTCCTCTCCTTCCCTCTGGTTTCAACGATCAATCCGGCGACCCTTCTGTTGGGCGTTCTCCCCGTGTCTTTCGCCCGGCAAAACCGCGTTGTGGCGATGAGTGATGAAAAGTCCGGAAGGTCTTTCATCCTCAGCAACCCTTTTGACTGGATTCTCCTCAATACGCTGAAGAAATTTTTCAGTCTGCAGCGGGATACACTCCTAAAACTGGCCGAACCGGGCCATATCGATCTGCTTTTCGAACAGTCAGGAGAGGCGCCGGTGACAATGACGGCGGTTCGCGCGGAACGGCCAAGGGAAGTTCCGGCCGGACCGGTCGAAAAGATGTCGTTAGAGGATCTAAAAGAGCAGCCGATCGTGGCCATCGCGAACAACATTCTCTACTCTGCGGTCTCCGAAAGGGCGAGTGACATCCATATCGAGCCGAAAGTGGGCAACACGGTGGTCCGTTTCCGCATCGACGGGGATATGCGGGACGTCTACACCCGGCAGAAAACGACCGGCGTCATGCTGATCAGCCGCCTCACGGCACTAGCAGGACTGGACATCACTGATAGGAGGAAGCCCCAGGACGGGGCCGTGGAAGCCGTGATTGCTGGAAAAACCTTCAAGCTCCGGTTGGCCACGACCTCAACCCCCGGCGGTGAGAGTCTGATCATGCGTCTGCTGGAACCGGGGGTCAAGGCCAAGGATCTGCAATCCCTCGGGATGACGGAGACTCAGGTCCGGTCGATGATCGATTTCGCCGACCGCTGGGCTTTGATCTCACTCTTTTTCATGAAAGTACCATCAACCGGAAGATGCGATTGATCTTTCCTTGACACACAAAAGCTGCGCCGGTATATTCAGCCTGCAAAAACCATCTCTCAACCAACAAGGAGTATTATGTCCATGTTTCAGCAGTTTCCCTTTAAAACGCCTTCGATCCATTTCGGCAACGGCGCAATTTCCATGCTGGGAAAGGAAGCCCGGAAGCTGGAAGGGCAACGGATTTTATTGATCACCGGACCATCGATCCGGAAGGCGGGTATTCTGGATAAGGCACTGGCCTCCCTGAAGGAATCTTCCCTGGATGTCGAAGTGAATGTCCAGGGCAGGGACACGCCCGAACCCGGCACCCACATCGTGGAGGAAACCTCCCGGATGGCCCGGGAAGGCCGTTTCGATGTTATCGTCGGTTTGGGGGGCGGAAGTATTCTGGACGTTGCGAAGATGACCTCGGCCTTGGTGATCAATCCGGGAAAGGTGCGCGATTATTTCGGACGGGAAAAGGTCTCCCGGAGGGGCAAACCCACCATCATGATCCCCACCACCTCGGGAACCGGCGCCGAAGTGACCAAACACGCCATTTTTCTGGACTCGGAGGCCATGGTGAAAAAGGCGGTGGCCTCGAATGCACTGCTGCCCGACGTCGCAATTGTCGATCCCGAGCTGACCTACTCCTGCCCACGCGAAGTTACCGCCGCTTCCGGGATCGACGCCTTCATTCATGCCGCTGAACCGTTCGTTTCCAAGAACGCCAATCCCATCACCGACGCCCTCTCCCTGCAGGCGGTCGGCATCATTACCCGATGGCTTGGGGCTGCCGTGGCCGATGACGCGGATGTGGAGGCCCGCTACTGGATGTCCATGGGCAGCCTTATCTCCGGCATGGTGCTCAATAATGCAGGAACCAGTCTGGTTCATGCTATGGCCTATCCGATTGGCGGTGAGTTTCATACCCCCCACGGCATCTCGCTGACGGTGCTTCTGGGCTCCTGTTTCGAGGCGATATTGCCCGCCAGGACGGACAAGTTTGTCCAGCTCGCCGGGGCCATGGGCGAACCGGCGGAGGGCCGGCCCGCACGTGTGGCGGCCCGGCTCGCCCTCGATGCGGTGACCCACCTGCTCAAAAGCGCCGATCTTCCGGCCAGCCTTCCGGAGATCGGGATTACCGACCGGTCCAAGATTCCCCGCTGGGCGGTGGAAGCCCATGCGGAACGAAGGCTTCTCGGCCGCGCTAAGAAAAGAAACCTTGAGGTGTTGATATGACGATGGACCGGGTGAGCGGGGCTTTTCTGACCCTTCTGGGCCTCTTTGTCGTCTGGGAGCGAAGGGTGTTGCCGTTGGGGACCGCGAGCCATCCCGGCCCCGGCTATTTCCCTCTGTTGTTGGCGATTCTGCTGATCGTCCTCGGCGCGATCCTGATCGCCCGCGGGAAAGGGGCGAAGAAGATCCGCTCCGTTTGCTGGCCCGAGGCGCCCCATGCGGTTGCGATTTTAGGCTGTTGTCTCTTCATTTCCCTGTTCATGGAGACGATCGGCTATCGCCTGACCCTGCTTTTGACCCTGGGATTCCTATTCGGCGTCGTGGAGCGAATCAAGGTATGGCTGACGCTCGCCTTGACCCTCGGCTTCTCGCTCGGCACGTTTTGGCTCTTTGATTCCCTGCTCCGGGTGCCGCTGCCGAGAGGGGGGTGGGGTTTCTGATGGAAACAACTTTTCAGAATCTGGTTCTCGGTTTCTCGACGGTCTTCACACCGACCAACATGCTTTATTCCCTGGTGGGCTGCCTGATCGGGACGATGGTCGGGGTCCTGCCGGGCGTGGGTCCCCTGGCCGGGATCAGCATGCTCCTCCCGACCACGTTCGGGCTGGATACCACGTCGGCGATCATCCTCCTGGCGGGAATTTACTACGGGGCGATGTATGGCGGGTCGACCACCTCGATCCTGATGAGCATTCCCGGAGAGGCGGCCTCGGTGATGACCTGCATCGACGGGTACGCCATGGCCCGGAAGGGGCGTGCGGGTCCGGCCCTGGCCATCGCCGCCATCGGCTCCTACATCGCGGGAACGCTGAGCGTCGTCGGCTTGATGTTCCTGGCCCCCCCGCTGGCCAGGTTCGCGCTGGGTTTCGGACCGCCCGAATATGTCTGCCTTCTCGTTTGCGGTCTGGTTGTCCTCAGCTACATGACGGGCGGGTCGATCGTCAAGAATCTGGCCATGATCTCCCTTGGCATGATGGCCGGGATGATCGGGATCGACCAGATGTCCGGCTATTTCCGGTTTTCCTATGGCATCACGGCGCTGGGGGATGGGATCGGCCTGGTTCCGGTTGCGGTGGGTCTTTTCGGAATCTCGGAGATCCTGGCCACCGCCGGCAGCCCGGAAATTCGGGATGTGTTGAAACCCCGCTTTCGCGATCTGCTCCCCTCGAAACAGGAGTTCAGGGATTCCATCGGGCCGATCGGCCGAGGAACGGTTCTGGGATTTCTGATCGGGATCATTCCGGGGTCGGCCCATATCATCTCGACGTTCGTCTCCTACGCCCTTGAACGGCGTATTTCCAAACATCCGGAGCGGTTCGGGCAGGGGGCCATCGAAGGGGTGGCTGGTCCGGAATCGGCCAACAATGCGGCCAGCGAAGGGGCCCTGGTGCCGCTGCTGGCCCTGGGCGTCCCTACGGGCCCCGTCCCCGCGGTTCTCCTTGCGGCGCTCATGGTGCACGGGATCACCCCCGGTCCGCTCTTCATCCAGGAGCAGCCGGTGGTCTTCTGGGGATTGATCGCGAGCATGTACGTCGGCAACCTGATGCTGCTGCTCCTCAACCTGCCCATGGTGGGTATTTTTGTCAATCTGTTGCGCGTACCGTACCGCATCCTTTATCCCACGATCCTGTTGTTCTGCGTGGTGGGCGTCTATGCGGTCAATTCCAGCATGGTGGATGTGGCCATCATGACCGTCATGGGCGTCCTGGGATACCTGCTCAGAAAAATGGATTTTGAAACGGCGCCGCTGGTGCTGGGGGTCATCCTGGCGCCTATCATCGAGTTCAGCTTCCGGCAGGCCTTGGCGATGTCCGGCGGCTCGTATGCGATTTTCGTCGAACGGCCGATTTCCGCCGGTTTTCTGGCGCTGGCGCTGATCATGATCCTTCTGGGTTTGAAGCCTCTGATCTTCAAGAAGAGGGATTGGCGTGACCGGTTGAGCGAAGTGGAAAAGGGCTGTGATGCTCCGTAACGGATAAGATCTACATATAAAAGGAGGAGGAAGTGATGAAATCAAAGCGCGTGTTTCCGGCGGTACTGGCGATGTGGTGCATGGGAATCGTTGGTCTGGTCGCGGGTCAGGCCCTCGCGGCCGAGCCCTATCCCCTTCGGCCTATTCAGGTGATCGTTCCGTTCCCGCCGGGCGGAGTGGCCGATCTGGTGGGGCGCCCGTTTGCGACGGCCTTGGAGAAACAGCTCAAACAGCCCGTGGTCATCGTCAACAAGACCGGCGCCGGCGGGGCCGTGGGGATGCAGGCCCAGGCTGTGTCCAAGCCGGACGGTTATACTCTGATGGTGGCCCTGTCGAGCATTTCGGTCATGCCGGAAGTCGATGCGCTGTTCGGCCGGCCGCCGGTGTATAAATTAAGTGACTTTGCCCCGATTGCTCTGCTGTCCGCCGATCCGACGGTGCTCGTGGTCAGCAGCAAATCGCCCTGGAAGACGGTCGCGGATTTTGTGGCGGACGCCAAGAAGCGGCCGGGTGAGATCAAGTACAGCTCCTCCGGCGTTTACGGAACCATGCACGTGGCGATGGAAATGTTCGCCCATGCGGCGGGCATCAAGCTGCGCCACATCCCGACGGGCGGCGGCGGGCCGGCACTGACCGCGCTTTTAGGCGGCCATGTGGACGCGCTGTCCGGCGGGCCGAACGTCTCCATCCCGCATATCAAAGCGGGAACTGTCCGGGTTCTGGCGGGCTGGGGGGACAAGCGCCTGGCCGCTCTGCCGGATGTTCCGACGTTGATGGAGCTGGGTTACAAGGATGTGGAATTCTACATCTGGTCGGGGTTCTTCGCCCCGGCGGCCACCCCGCAGCCGATCATTCAGGTGTTGCGCGAGGCCACGGCCAAGGCCGTCCAGGCGCCGGATTTCAAATCAGCCATGCAGAAAATGGAAACGCCGATCGCATATATGGACGCCCCGGAATTCCGGAAATTCTGGGATGCCGACGCCGACAGGCTGATCAGGGCCGTCCGCAATATCGGCAAAGTCGAGTAAAGGGGAACCCTCAGCCGTCCATACGGTTGGCGCAAATTCATGAACGGAGAGTGAAATGATGCAGCGGATCGGATTTATCGGTATGGGTTTGATGGGTCGTCCCATGAGCCTGGCGCTCTTGAAGGCAGGTTTTCCTCTGACCGTCTGGAACCGCACCCGGGGAAAGGCGGCTGAAGCGCTGGAAGCCGGTGCGGCATGGGCCGGATCTCCTGCCGAAGTGGCGGCGGCCTCCGAGGTCGTGATCGCCATGGTCACCGATGCGGGCGCATCGGAAGCGGTGATCTGCGGTCCGGAAGGGGTGCTGGAGGGCGCCGGTCCGGGACTTTGCCTGATCGACATGTCCAGTATCCCGCCGGAGAAATCCCGCGCCATTGCCGAATGCGCCCGGGACAAATCGACCGGTGCCGGCCTGTTTTCGAGGCGATGGCGGCGAAGATTGTATATGTGGGGGAAGCCCACGGCCTCGGGACGACGCTCAAACTGATTAACAACCTGGTCATGGCGGTGGCAATCCAGGCCTCGGCGGAGGCCTTGGTGCTGGCAAAAAAGGCGGGTATCGACCCCGGGAAGGTCATGGAGATAACGAGTGTCGGCGGGGCCCGCACCGGCGCCATGGAGGTTCGCGGGCCCTGGATGATCGAACGTAACTTCGCTCCCCACTTCTCCGCAAACAACATGTACAAAGATCTCTCAACCGCGATGAAGCTTGCGGATGAATGCGGTGCGGTTCTTCCGACCGCCAGCCTTTCGCTTGAGATGCTGCGGGCGGCTCGCTCCCGGGGAAACGGGGAGCAGGACTCCTGTGTCATTATCACCGTGCTCGAGGCGCTGTCGGGGCTTTAGGGGGTGCGGGTTTTATGTCTCCATTTCCGTTGTCAAATTCCGCTTGACAAAATCGGTTTTTGAAAGCATGGTGAGCCGCCATTCATAAAATGAATAGCCCTTCTATTATCTGAATATGAGATCAGCGATGGATAGAGCGGAGCGCAAGGAACGGGAATTCAACCTGAGACGGGCGGAGATCCTCGAGCAGGCGGAAAAGATCTTTGCCGCCAAGGGATTTCACAACACCACCGTGGCCGAGATTGCGGGCGCCTCGGGGTTCGCCGTCGGTACGCTCTACCAGTTCTTCGAGAGCAAGGAGCAGCTCTACACCGTGATGCTCACTGAAAAGCTGAACAGGATGTACTCCGGCATACGGGAGTCGGTGGCCGTAGAGGCGGATACCATCCGGAAGATTGAATGTCTGGTCGCTTCGCAATTCCGCTTCGTCGAAAACAATGCGGAGTTCTTCAGCATCTTCATCCGGGGGGATCATCTTTCTCTATCCGAGGGAAGCGCGGTGCTTCGGAAACGAATGGTGGCCGATTACGCCGTCCACGTCTCCTTCACGGAAGAGGTGATTCGCGAAGGTATCCGCGCCGGCATCCTAAAAGAAATGGACCCGCGGATGATGGCCGCCGCCCTGACGGGCATTACCAATTCCTTTGCCTCCAAGTGGCTGGCCACGATGGAAGGGGCATCTCTGATGGGCAACGTCCCGTTTGTGATTAACATTTTTCTGGAGGGGGTCAGGAAAAATGCGCACTAAACGATGGTTTCTCTGCGGAGTCATCGTCACCCTGATTGCAGCAGCGGTGACGGCCGCCCGCGCGGCGGAGACGGTCAAGCCGCTGTCGCTTTCCGAAAGCATCGATGTCGCGCTGAAGCGGAGCGTCCTCATCCATGCGGCACGGGAAGGCGTCCAGGGGGCCGATGCGCAGCGGAAGGAGGCCTTTACCGGGTTCCTCCCGAAGTTAAGCACCTCCTACAGCTACACCCGCTACAACCGGGATCCCTATCTGGTGTTTCCCGGGATACCACCTGTGATCCCGCCTGCCAACCTGACCGTGGGGACGAAGGACAACTACAACTGGATACTCGAGGCGCGTCAGCCGCTCTTTACCGGGGGTGCACTGCTGGCGAACTACGAGGCGAGCCGCATCGGCGCGGATATCGCCCGCCTCGACGAAGCTTCGACGGTGCAGGACCTCGTCCTGGAGGTGAAGGTCGCCTATTTCAACATCCTGAAGGCAGGGCGGATCCTGGCCGTGGCGAAGCAGTCTCTCGAACAGTTGCAGGCGCACCGGGATACCGCGCAGAGCTTCTACGACCAGGGGTTAATTCCCCGAAACGACCTCCTCCAGGCGGAGGTAGAGCTGGCCAACGGCCGGCAGTTCCTCCTCCGGGCGGAAAACGGCCTGGAACTTGCCCGGTCGAAGTTCAACACGGTCCTCAGGCGTCCGATCGACACCACGGTCGAGATCGAGGATATCCTGAACGACCGTCCCTATGAGAAGACCTTTGACGCCTGCATCGCCGTGGCCCTGGACAACCGGCCGGAGATCCGTTCCTTTGCCCTCCGGAGGGAGCAGGCCAAAAGTCAGGTCAAAGTGTCGCAGAGTGAATATTATCCCAGCGTCAGCCTGGTGGGGAACTACGCGAAATACGGCGACACGCCGGGCGTCGCCGGCAGCCCTTTCAAGGATCAGGAGAGCTGGTACGTCATGGCGGTCGCGAACTGGAATCTCTGGGAGTGGGGGAAGACGAAAAACCGCGTGGAATTCGGGCAGAGCCGGGAGAACCAGGCGGCGGACTTCCTCGCCAACGTCCGGGATCAGATCACCCTCGAGGTGAAGAATGCCTTTCTCCTCCTTCACGAGGCGGAAAAACAGATCCTGGTGGCGGCCACGGCGATCGAACAGGCCGAGGAGAACTTCCGCATCAACACCGAGCGGTACCGGGAGCAGGTGGGGACATCGACCGAGGTGATCGACGCCCAGACCCTCCTCACGAAGGCAAGATCGGACCGGCACAACGCCCTCGGCGACTTCAACATCAGCCGCGCCAGGCTGGAGCGAGCGATCGGGGTAAGTACACCCGAATGAGGGATGATCCCCGGGCCGTTTGACGACTTATGACTGATGGCGCCGGAGGATAACCCTCCGTTTCAGAGGACATCCGTTGCCGGGGAAGGAAAATTTGCGTGGTGCGTGCGGGTTATGCGTACCGGGAATTTGCATCTATTGTTATCAACTGTTTCGAAAAGGAGCGGGAATGAAGAAGAAGATATATCGTCTGGCGGCCGGCAGCCTCGTGGTACTCCTTTTTACGACGGCGCCGGCCATCATTTTCGCCGAGGAATACACCCTTGACGATCTCTACCGGATAGCCCTGGTCCGCTCGGAAATAGTCAAAGTGGCCGAGGAGAACCTCGTGATCTCGGAGATAGGAAAGGATAAGGCGTTCTCTTATCTGCTGCCCCGTCTGACTGCCACCGGCGACGTCACCCAATATTCGGAAAAGAAATTCTCCGATGCGGGGAGCCTCATCCAACCGGAATCCGGTTCATCGTGGGGAGTCCAGCTTAACCAGACCGTCTCCCTGAGCGGCCGTGAACTGACCGCGTTGGGGATCTCCCGGCAGTTCGTGACCAAGAGCAAATATGATGTTACCGCTGTCCGTGAAGACTATCTCCTCCGGTTTGTGGCCTCTGCCTACTATAACGTCCTGATGGCCAGGAAGGTCCTGGAAATTGCCGAATCCAATCTGGAGCGTCTCAGTAAATACCGTGATGCGGCTGAAAAAAGACTCCGAATCGGTGAGGTCACCAAAACAGCCCTCCTGCGTGCGGAGGGGGAACTATCCGGGGCGAAGTCGGACCGCCTTCAGGCCCAGAACGGTCTGGAACTGGCCATGGCTGTCCTGGCAAGGAACGCCGGCATCAAGGACGACTTCACCCTTCGGGAGGGAGCGGCGGCGGAGGGCGATGTTCCGGCGCTGAACGTGTTTAGGGAAAGGGCCTTCGCGATGCGGGCGGACCTCAAAAGCATGGAGGTTCAGAAGCAGATCGCCGCTGATCAGATCAAATATGCCGAGGGCGCCTTCTGGCCAACCGTTTCCGCCTCCGCGGGGTATGTCGGGTTCGATCAGCATCCGCCCGCGTCGGGTCTGAACAGGGAGAGCATCTACGGCGGCGTAGCTCTGAACTTTCCGATCTTCGATGGTGGGCTCCGAAGAGCGGAGGTATCCGAAGCGAAGGCCCGCGAACGTCAGGCAGTGCTCTTCTATGAGGATTTGAAGAAAGGGATCGGGATCGAGGTGCAGACCGCTTACCTGGATTTGGTCACCCAGAAGGGGATCCTTCAGTTCCTGGATGATCAGCTCGCCTTCGCCCGCGACAACTACCAGGCCGTGGCGCGGCAGTTCGATTTCGGTCTGTCGAACAGCCTGGATGTGCTGGATGCCAACACGCTCCTGGTTTCGGCGCAGACGAAAGCGGTGTCGGCCGTTTACAACTACCGGCTCGCCCTTCTCCGGATGAAGAAGGCTACCGGGACGCTGCTGCTCAATGAATCATGATCGACAAACGATGATCAACGAATGTCCCTTAATGGATAGGGGTAATTGACTTTTCTTAAAGGAGTTTTGCATGTTGGGACGAACATCGCCTTTAACCGGGGAAAACGGAGCGGCTCAGGGTAGGGTCAGGGCTGGTGCAGTTGTCATGGCGGTCCTTTTATGCGCCGCGGTGTCTGCCAGTGTCGGGTGCAAGAAGCAGGAACAGAAGGCGCAAAAGGAGAAGGCCGTCAATGTCCGCGTCTGGACGGCGGAGAGCCGCCCCCTCCGGCCTTTCGTAGAGTCGGTGGGGACCCTCAATCCATACGAAATGGTCAATGTTAGTTCCGAACTGGACGGAATCCTCCAATCGATCCATGTGGACGAGGGATCATCCGTTTCACGCGGTCAGGTCATTGCCGAGATGAAGGAGACCGATTACCGACTCGCGGCGGAGCAGGCGGCCGCCGCGCTGAAGCAGGCGGAGGCGGCTCTGGCCAATGCGAAGCTGGAGCATCAGCGCAAGGAGGCCCTCTACCGGGAGGAATTGGTCACGAAGCAGCAGTTTGACGATATCGTTGCGCGACTTGCCTTGGCCCAGGGGGATGTGGAACGGGCAAAGGCGGGGCTCGATCTGGCGAAGGAGAGGCTGACCAAGGCGAAGATTTTCGCCCCCATGGCGGGCAGCATCAAAGAAAAAAAGGTCACTGCGGGGGACTATATCCGCAACGGCACGTTCCTCGTCTCGATCATCCGGACCGATCTTCTGAAGCTCGCCTTCAGCGTGCCCGATAAGGATGTGGGGAGCCTCCGTGAGGGGCAGGATATCGTATTTACGGTTGATTCATTCCCCGGACGTGAGTTTCGAGGAAAGGTAAAGACGCTCTATCCCAACCTCGAGGAGAAGACACGCTCCCTTCTGGTGGAGGCGCAGGTCGTAAATCAAGGCGGAAGCCTGAAGCCGGGGTTTTTCACCCGTGTGACGCTCTACACGGGGCCGGCAAAAGACACCGTCGTCGTACCGATTACCGCCCTTCTTTACGACAACGCCACCACCAAGCTCTTCACCGTCGAGGGAGACCGGGCTAAGGAGAAGCTGGTCAAGATCGGCCGTAAATACGGTGAATTCATGGAGATCGCCGAGGGGTTGAAGGCAAAGGAGATCGTCGTGATCGTGGGACAGAACAATCTGATGGAAGGGGTGCAGGTCAATGTGGCTCGCTGATACCTCGGTCAAGAGACCGGTTTTCGCAACGATGGCCATCATGGCCCTGGTGGTCATCGGTGTCGTCAGTTATCCGGAGATCGGCGTCGACCTCTTTCCAAAGGTCGATTTCCCGATTGTGACGGTTTCCACACACCTCAACGGGGCGAGCCCAGAGGTGATCGACGTCGATGTTACGGACAGGATCGAAGGGGCGGTCAACACGATCAATGGCGTGAAGAGTATCACATCGAGCAGTACGTCAGGGGATTCCCGGGTGACGATCGAGTTTGTCCTCGATCGGAATATCGATCTCGCCGCCCAGGATGTGAGGGAGAAGGTCGCGCTGATCCGCGACAAACTACCCGTTGACGTCGAAGAACCCCGAATCGCCAAAGTCGATCCCGATGCCGCGGCTGTGCTCTTTCTGAACCTTTCGGGACAAAAAACGGTCAAGGAACTCTCCACCTACGTCGACGAGGTGCTGAAGGAACAGCTTCAGCGGATCAACGGCGTCGGCGACGTCCTGTTATGGGGGCTCCGCCTGCGGCAGATCCGCGTCTGGCTCGACGCCGACAAACTCAGAGCCTATGGGATCGCGGCGACGGATGTAATGACCGCGCTGATGAGGCAGAACGTCGAACTGCCGGGCGGCCGTATCGAGAGCCTCTCGAAGGAATACATGGTGATGGTCAAGGGGGAATTCGCCAATATTTCGGAAATCAACGACCTGGTGGTGGCCTACGACAAGGGCGCCCCCGTGCGTCTCCGGAATGTCGGGAAGGCCGAAGACGGGATGGAGGAGAAGCGCTCGCTGGTCCGCTACAACGGCGTTCCGGCGGTCGCGATGGGGGTGCAGAAGCAGTCCGGCACCAACACCGTTGCCGTCGCCAACCTCGTCAAAGCGGAGATCGAGAAGATCAGAAAGACCCTGCCGCCGGGGATCAGCCTGAACATCGCGATGGACCAGTCCATATTCATCCAGCGCTCGATCGATGAGGTGCAGAAGCATCTTATCCTCGGGAGCTTCTTCGCGGTTCTGGCCGTACTCCTCTTCCTCCGAAACTTCCGGACGACGTTGATCAGCGCGGTTGCACTGCCGGTGTCGATCATTGCCACCTTCGCGCTGATCCGCGCGTTCAACTTCACCTTCAACAACATGACGATGCTTGCGCTCACCCTTTCGGTGGGGCTGCTGATCGACGACGCGATCATCGTGATCGAGAACATCTACCGCCACGTGGAAGAGGGGATGGCGCCGCGGGAGGCGTCGACCTTCGCCACCTCCGAGATCGGTCTGGCGGTTATGGCGACGACCTTCGCGATCGTCGCGATCTTTCTCCCCGTTGCGTTCATGAAGGGGATCATCGGCCGCTTCTTTCTCCAGTTTGCGCTGACCGTCGTCTTTTCAGTGCTGGTATCACTCCTCGTCTCGTTCACGCTGACGCCGATGCTCGCCTCGATCTTCCTGAAGCGCATTACCCGCCGGCGAGGCGATTCCGGGACGGATGCCGCGGTCAAGGTCAAGCCGAGGGGACGTTTTGCGGACTGGTTTGAACGGGGATACAACAAGATTGAAGAGGGCTACCGGCCCATGCTGGCCTTTTCTCTCCGCCACCGTGGTGCGATGCTGATCGGGGCCCTCCTCCTCTTTGTCGGCAGCCTCTACCTGACGACATTCATCGGCAAGGAGTTCGTTCCCCCGGAAGACCAGGGACAGTTCCTCGTCCGCCTGGAGGCGCCGATCGACTATTCCATCGAAAAAGCGGACGAGCTTTTCAGCCCTGCCGAAAAGATCCTGAGGGAGACGCCGGAGATCCGCGCGGTCTACTACCGCCTGGGCCTCGGAGGCGCCGTCAACCGGGCGATCATGATGACGCGCCTCGTTCCGAAGGCCGAGCGGAAGAAGAGCCAGGAGCAGCTCAAGAAGGAGATCCGGAACAAACTCAGAAAATTTCCGGGGATCAAGGTATCCGCCGAGGATGTCTCGCTGATCGGCGGCGGGCAGCGGCAGGTGCCGATCCAGTACAGCATCCGGGGGCGCGATCTGGCTGAGCTCCAGACCTATGCGAGGCAGATCGCCGGCGAGTTTTCGAAACTGCCGGGAATCGTCGATGTGGACACCTCGCTGGAGATGGGAACGCCGGAACTCAGGGTCTTTATCGACCGGGACAAGGCGGCGGATTTCGGCGTGGATGTCGCCGCGATCGCCGAGGCGGTCAACCTCCTCGTCAGCGGGGAGACCGAAGTGACCAAATACAAGGACCAGAGCCGCGGAAAGCGGTACGATCTCCGAATCCGCCTGAACCCGGAGGAACGGAGAAATCCCGACGATCTGAGCAGGCTCTATGTCCGGTCGCGGGATGGTCCGCTCGTGGAACTCCGCAACCTCATCCGCATCCAGGAGGGGGGCGGGCCGAGCGTCATCAACCGGGTCGACCGACAGCGGTCGATCTCCCTCTTCGCCAGCCTCGAAGGCAAGCCGCTTGGGAAGGCGGTTGAAGAGCTCAACGGCATTGCGGGCAAGATCCTGCCGGCAGACTATCTTCCCAAATACCAGGGGACGGCGGAAACTATGGACGAGTCGTTCCGGAACCTGATATTCGCGCTGATCCTCGGGGTCATCATGGCCTACATGGTTCTGGCCGCCCAATTCGAGAGTTTTGTCCATCCCTTCACGGTCCTTCTGGCGATGCCACTCTCCTTTATCGGGGCGTTCAGCGCGCTGTTGATCACCGGAAATACGCTGAACATCTTCAGTTTCATCGGCCTGATCCTGCTGATGGGGCTTGTGAAGAAAAATGCGATTTTGCTCGTAGATTATGCGAATGTCCTCCGGGGGAGGGGTGTTCCCCGGCGGGAGGCGATCATGCAGGCCGGACCGGTCCGGCTCCGGCCGATCCTGATGACCACCGTCGCGATGGTTTTCGGGATGCTGCCGGTTGCCTTCGGGGTGGGGGAGGGCTCGGAATCGCGCTCTCCGATGGGGATTGCGGTGATCGGCGGACTCCTGACCTCGCTTTTCCTGACGCTTGTCGTCGTCCCGGCGGCCTACGATCTCTTCGATGACTGGCAGCAGGGAATCTTCAGGAAGCCCCGTGAGAAGCGTAAAAATCGTGAGGTGTGAGGCGGGAGGCGAAATACCCCTCTCCTGCTCACCCTTGTTGACGCGTCAAATTCTTCAGTCGTGAATCGGGAGGTGGGCAACCATGAAAATGTTTCTGATCATCTACTGCGAGGCGTCCGATGAGGACGTGATGGCCGCCCTGAAGGAAGCCGGGGTCCGGGG
>JAPLJX010000491.1 GCA_026388375.1 Deltaproteobacteria bacterium | reverse complement strand
GGGAGAGCGCCTGGAATCTCGAGAACCGTTTCACCGGCTGGACCGATGTGGATCTGACCGAACAGGGGGTCCGCGAGGCGCATCAGGCGGGGCGGCTTCTGCGGGAGGGGGGATACACCTTCGACCTGGCCCATACGTCGGTCCTCAAACGTTCGATCCGGACGCTCTGGATCACCCTCGACGAGATGGACCTGATGTGGATACCCGTCTACCGCTCCTGGCGGCTGAACGAGCGCCACTACGGCGCCCTTCAGGGGCTGAACAAGCGGGAGACGGCCGAGAAATACGGGATGGAGCAGGTCCACATCTGGCGGCGGAGCTATGACATCCCGCCCCCGATCCTCGACGAGACGGACGAACGTTTTCCGGGGTGGGATCCCCGTTACGCGGGCCTCAAACCCGGGGAGGCGCCCCGGAGTGAATCGCTCCGGATGACGCTCGAACGGGTCCTTCCCTACTGGCATGAAACCATCGTCCCGGATCTCCGCGCGGGCAAGCGGATCCTGATTGCGGCGCACGGGAACAGCATGCGGGCCCTGGTGAAGTATCTGGACAAGATCCCCGACGAGGTGATCACGGAGCTGAACATCCCGACGGGGGTCCCCCTCGTCTATGAACTGGACGACCACCTCCGCCCGCTGAACCACTACTACCTGGGTGATTCGGAGGCTATCGCGAACGCCACCGCGTCGGTGGCGGGGCAATTGTCCGGGAAGGGGTGAACCAAGGGAAGGCGGCATCATGCGAGAAATGGATTCGAAAATGGTGACGGAAACCATTTCCACCCTTCTTCAGGATGGCTGTTACCACCTCTCGGATGACGTGATCACGGCCCTCCGGCAGGCATATGAAAGAGAAGAGTCCCCGGCGGCCCGCAACGTGCTTGCCAAATTGCTGGAAAACGCGGAAACCGCGGCCCGGGATGAAATCCCTTTATGCCAGGACACGGGTATGGCCGTTGTCTTTCTGGAGCTGGGACAGGATGTGCATATAATCGGGGGCGATCTTTACGAGGCTGTTCAGGAGGGCGTGCGTCGTGCGTATGCCCGGGGATACTTGCGCAAATCGGTCGTGGTCAAGCCGTTTTCGGCAAGAATAAACACCCGGGACAATACGCCGGCGGTGATCCATACCACCATTGTGCCGGGCGAAAAGCTCAAAATTACGGCGCTCTCCAAAGGGTTTGGCAGTGAGAACATGAGCCGCCTTGCCATGTTGACCCCTGCCGGAGGACGGCAAGGGGTGATTGATTTTGTCGTGAAGTGCGTCGACGAGGCCGGCGCCAACCCCTGTCCGCCTGTGATCGTCGGCGTTGGAATCGGGGGGACTGCGGAAAAATGCATGCTGCTGGCCAAACAGGCCCTGCTGCGCAGGGTAGGAGAACCCCATGCGGATTCCGAGGTTGCTGGACTTGAAAGCGAGATATTAAAGCGCGTCAATGATCTGGGGATCGGGGCCATGGGCTACGGGGGGAGAATCACCGCCCTGGCCGTCCATGTCGAGGTCTTTCCCACGCACATCGCCAGTCTTCCGGTGGCGGTCAATCTTCAATGTCACAGTGTCCGACACAGGGAAGCAACGCTCTGAAGGAAGACAGACAGACAGACAGACAGGAGGAAACCATAGCCCCCGATGAAAACCATCTCCATGATTTCAAGAAGCGTACAACTCCCCCTGTCCGATGATGTCGTCGAAACACTGCATGCGGGCGACGAGCTGCTGCTGACGGGGGTGATGTACGTCGGACGGGATGCGGCCCATAAACGGATGATCGAAACCCTGGAAGCAGGGGAGATGCTTCCCGTTGATTTAAAGGGGCAGGTGATCTATTTCATGGGGCCGACACCTGCACGACCGGGGAAAATCATCGGATCCGCCGGCCCAACGTCCAGTTACCGGATGGACACCTACTCCCCCAGGCTCATGGCTGAGGGGTTGAAAGGGATGATCGGCAAGGGGATGCGCTCCCGTGAAGTGAAGGAAGCGATGAAGCAATATAAAGCCGTTTATCTTGGCGCCATCGGCGGCGCAGGCGCCCTCCTCTCCCGTTGCATCAAGAAGGTTGAGGTTGTCGCCTATGACGATCTGGGGGCGGAGGCCTTCCAGCGAATCGTTGTGCAGGATTTTCCGGTAACGGTTGTCAACGATATTTACGGCGGCGACATTTACGAAGAGGGGAGATCGCAATATAGAATGGCTGCTCCCAATCCAACCGCCGTCCGGTAGAAAATCAACGTCCCAACGCCCTGTCAACGCCAATACCGAGGGTCATGGAAGCCCTTCTTGTCTTTGAATGGATTTGCGCCCCGCACGCGGCATGGGGCTACCGGTCGAGCATGCGGAATATCTCCGTGTGGTCCGCCGTGCCGCCCAGTTTCGCCTCGGCATCCGCCCACGATTTGAGCAGAACTTCGCCCAGCAGCGTTCTGGACCCCGTGCTTTTCGCCAGGTCGGCGGCGATGTTGATGTCCTTGCGCATCAGCCCCAGGCTGAACCCGGAATTGAACAGCTTCGAAACAACGAACTGCATCATCTTGTTCTCGGTGCTGTTGTTCTTCCCGGTCGAGGCATTCAGAACCGCAATGATCTTGTCCGGTGCGATGCCGAAGTCGGAACCCACCTTCAGGGCCTCGCAGGCCGCGAGCAAACCCGCCGCCGAGACATAGTTGTTGAGCGCCTTCATGGCATGCCCGGATCCCAGCATGCCGGTTTCGATGATGCTCTTCCCCATCGTCGACAGCAGCGGCTTCACGCGGGCAATGACGGCGCCGTCGCCGCCGGCCATGATGGCGAGCGATCCATCGACGGCCCGCTTCACCCCCCCGGAAACCGGCGCATCGATGAAGTCCACGCCGGCCTCCTTCAGCTTGGGACCGATCTCGCGTGTAACCGACGGGTTGGACGAGCTCATGTCGATGACAACCGAGCCTCGCGAGAGGTGGGAGGCCAGACCCTCTTTTTCGCCGAACAGCACCCGTTTCACGACTTCACTGTCGGGGAGCATCAGGATCACAACCTCGCAGTTTTGCCCGATCTCCTTCAGGGTTTTTTGCGCCTGGGCGGCGGTCCGGTTGCAGATGGCCTTCATCGCCGCTTCCGAGATGTCGTACACATGCAGGGGGTAGTCCTGCGCGGCTATTCGGCTTGCCATCGGGAGTCCCATCTTGCCGATCCCGATGAATCCGACCGTCTCTTTCCGGACGCCGGTTGTCATCGGCCGGCTTCCATCTCGGCAAAAACCTCTTTCGCGGCGCGCATCGCATCGAGTGCGGCAGGAACCCCGCAATAGATGGCGCTCTGCAGGAAGACCTCCATCAACTCGTCCTTGGTCAGGCCGTTATTCAGCGCCCCGCGCACATGCAACTTGATTTCGTGGGGACGGTTCAGGGCCGTGAGCATGGCGAGATTGAGGAAGCTTCGCGTTCTGCGGTCGAGGCCCGGCCGGGTCCAGATCTCGCCCCAGCAGTATTCGGTCACCAGTTCTTGCATCGGGCGGGTGAACTCATCGGCCGCGCGAAGCGATTTTTCGACGTGTTCGGCCCCCAAAACGGCCTTTCTGACAGCCATCCCTTCTTCGTAGCGTTTCTTGTCCATTGTTATGGCTCCTCCTCGTTGTTTCGTTACCTTTGTTTGCGGGGACAGATCTGAAATCTGTCCCTGAGTTCTCTGAAGGTTTCGTATTCCCTTGTCGCTGTTCCAGCACCTCCCGCCTATTCCAGGGCCACGGGGGGCAGTTTGATTCCCTTGGGGCAGACCGAGGCCAGCAGTTCCCGGAACGTATGCAGCCCCTCCTCCGTAAGGCCGGTGATCTTCATTCGATTGATCCCCAGGGCGTCACGGGGATCCACCGCCAGCCGCACGTTTTTCACCAGGGCGGCGGGGGTAACGCCGCCGCTTTGCCGCATCTCGGCGTCGCACACGCCGCACAGGATGCAGGTGGCCGGAGGTTCAATCCGCTCCGAATCCTCCTGTGAAACCAGCCCGTTATGTCGCGGCACGGTGATGACCCAGGGCAGCACCCGTTTCAGCGCATCAAAGAAAGGATCCATCTCCACCACCAGGTCCTTGAGCTGCCGGAAGCCGGGCAGCGGCTTGATGCTCAAACTGCCCCCGTCGCCGGCCACCTCCCGGACCAGCGTATGGCAGGCCAGCCGGGAACGATCCGTGATGAGCATGGCGCAGGAGCCGCAGATGCTGCTGCGGCAGGAACGCCGGAAGGCCAGGGAGGGGTCCTCCCGTCTCGTTTTCAGCAGCAGATCCAGCACGGTTTCATGCTGCTCCCAACCCACGGTGTATTCCCGGTCGTACGGTTTGTTATCGGTTTGCGGGTCAAATCGATTGATGATTAACGTGAGCCGCATTTTAATATCCTCTTGTCTCGGGCTGGAATCGGGTGATGGAGACCGGACCGGCCTCGTAAACCGGCCCGTCGCCGCCCCGGCGAATCAGCGTGTGGTGCAGCCAGGTTGCGTCATCCCGCCGGGGGTGGTCCATCCGGTAATGGGCGCCGCGACTTTCGGTGCGCCTGTAAGCCGCCCCGGCGGTCACCTCGCTGAGTTCCAGCAGGCAGCCCAGTTCCAGGTGTTCAATCAGTTGGTAGTTGAAGGGATGTTTCCCGGCGGGCACCCGCAGCGCTCCGTAGCGTCGGCGCAGCGCAGCGATCTCCTCAACGGCCTCCCGCAGCTCCTCCCCGGTGCGGAAAACGCCAACTTTATCCGTCATGGTGCGGTTCATGGCGTCTCGGATGGCGGACGCCGAATCGCCCGGCTGTTGTGTTTTTCCGGCGGAAAAAATGGCCTGCCAGTGTGCCAAAGCCTGCTCCAGCGATGATCGTGGCGGCGGGGCTGGAAGGTCAGCCGCCTTCAGCAGATGCTTGCCGGCCCGGCGGCCGAAAACCACCGTTTCCAGCAGCGAGTTGCCGCCCAGGCGGTTGGCCCCGTGTACGCTGACGTTTGCTGTTTCGCCGGCGGCCAGCAGCCCGGCGATATTGGTTTCGCAGTCCAGATTGACCCGGATGCCGCCCATGCTGTAGTGCTGGGCGGGCTCAATCGGGATGGGTGTTTGGGTCGGGTCCACCGCGGCGTAGAGGCGGGCCAGGTCATTGACCTGGGGCAGCCGTCGGGTTATTTTGTCCGGGCCCAGGTGGGTGAGATCCAGATGCACGTAACCGTCGCCTAACCCACGCCCTTCTTTGATTTCCTGGAAAATCGAGCGGGATACCACGTCCCGTGGGGCCAGTTCCATCT
>JAPLJX010000302.1:9856-10506 GCA_026388375.1 Deltaproteobacteria bacterium | reverse complement strand
TCATCCGCATCATCTCCGGACCGGGGAAGGCGATATGGTGGAAGTTGCACCGGCCGAGAAAAGGGTCGGAGAGGTCCTTTTTCGCGTTGGAGGTGATGATGATCACCGGACGGTTCCGGGCGGTGACCGTCTTGTCGATCTCCATGATATCAAATTGCATCTGGTCGAGGACGTCGAGCATGTCGTCCTGAAAATCGGTGTCCGCCTTGTCGATCTCGTCGATCAGAAGCACCGTCCGGCAGTCGGAGACGAACGCCTGGCCGATCTTCCCCATCCGGATGTACTCCTCGATGTTGCTCACGTTCCGCTTGGAATCCCCGAAGCGGCTGTCGTTCAGGCGGGTGAGGGTGTCGTACTGGTAGAGGGCGTCCAGGAGCTTCATGCTGGACTTGACGTTCAGCACGATGAGCGGCATCGCGAGGCTCTCCGCAATCGCGTGCGCAAGCATGGTCTTCCCGGTGCCCGGTTCGCCCTTGAGCAGCAGCGGCATCTCCAGGGCCATGGAAACATTCACGATCTTGGCCAGCTCATCGTCGAGGACGTACTGAGAGGAGCCGTGGAATTGATAAGGTTCGCCGACCGGGTTCATCCGTTCCTCCTTTATGGACTTTGCCCTTTTCCTTATCCAACATTCCGGAAAATTTCCACTG
>JAPLJX010000302.1:0-9786 GCA_026388375.1 Deltaproteobacteria bacterium | reverse complement strand
TATTTGTGGCGCCGCCGAGCCGAAGCACCGGATAACGGTCTTAACCATTAAATTCTGTAGTCATATTGTCTTGACATCCTGGAGGCGCGTTTCTATACTTGGTCCGCCAAACGGGGAATTCGTGCCCGGCAAAGAGGACTTTTTCATCACAAGGTTCAATCCAACCCGGCTTTCATGGCCACCATCGAAGGAGGAAAACATGAAGAATCGAATGTTCCGCATGTTCACGCTGTTGTTCGCAGTTGCCGTGCTGTTCCTGCCGCTGAGCGGGCAGGCCGCACAGACCAGGATTCAGGCCAAAAACGTGATCCTCCTCATTGGCGACGGGATGGGCCCGAGCCAGTTCGGGGCGGCTTGGATTTACAGCAACCGGGTCCTCATGCGGGATCTGCGCATGTCCGAGCTGATGAAGAAGGGGCGGACCGCCTATCTCGTGAACGATACGGCCGACGCCATCGTGACCGAGTCGGCCGCCGCCGCCGGCCAGATCGCCACCGGGCAGCGGATGACCGCCCGCGCCCTCAGCATGGCCGCGGACGGCAAGACCCCCGTCAAGACCATCCTGGAGATGGTCAAGGAAAAGAAGCTGGCGACGGGACTCGTCACGACTTCCGGCATCACCGATGCGACCCCGGCCGCCTTTGCCGCGCATGTGGCCCACCGTTCCAACGAGGAGTCGGTCGCGGACCAGGAGCTGAAGTTCGGTGTGGACGTGCTGATGGGGGGACGCAAGCAGTTCTTTCTCCCTGAAAGCGCCGGAGGAAAACGCAAGGACGGCCGCAATCTTCTGGAGGAGGCGCAAAAAGCGGGTTACACCGTCGCGGGGACGGCTGAGGAGTTGAAAGCGGCCCCGACCGGCAAGGTGCTCGGTCTCTTCAATATGAGCAACATGAGCTTCGAAATCGACCGGGCCGCAACCCAGGAACCGAGCCTGGCCGAGATGACCCGCAAGACGCTGCAGATCCTCTCCAAAAACAAGCGCGGCTTCTTCGCCATGATCGAGGGCGGCCGGATCGACCATGCGGCGCACCGCAATGACGCACCCGCCACAATCCGCGACACCCTGGCCTTCGACGAGGCAGTGGGAGTAGCCATGGACTTCGTCAAAAAGAACCCCGCCACGCTGCTGATCGTTACGGCGGATCATGAGACCGGCGGCATGGCCCTGATCGGTCACAGCAAGGAGAGCAAGGAGTATATCGGCATGAACCTGAAGGCCATCGAAAAGGCGACGGCCTCCTTCGAGGCGATGGTCGGGAAGTGGGGCAAGAAACCGACCCCGGAGATGATCAAGGAGGACGTCAAGCAATCCCTGGGCATCGACCTGACCGACGACGAAGCCCGGACGGTGGCCGACGACACCATCAAGAAGCTGGATCCGTACAACTACGGTTACGACTATCTGCACTCGCTGGGCTTCGTGCTTCGGCCCTACCTGCGGGTGGGCTGGGGCAGCCAGACCCATACCGCCTCGCCGCTCTTCCTGTTCGGGAGCGGGCCGGGTTCCGAGAAGATCGGCGGATTGCTGCACAACACGGAGAGCTTCAAGATCATGAAGGCGGCGCTCCGGTTAAAATAGACTTAAACCCGGCCGTTGCACGGGTGTCCGTGCAGCGGCCGTTCATGCAACCTGTACGGTTATTGCTCCGGCGATGAAACATAAAAATGTCCTGCCTGAGCAATGGGCAGCTTGGAGGGAGAGGACATCATTTTTCTGCTGGAAGACCGTGAAATCTGCAAGGCGTTGCTGGAGAAGGCGCGGGAGCGCGGAGATTCCGCAAGATCGGTCGGCGACCTGATCGTTGAGGTCGGGCTCCACTTTTTCGGCGCCCCCTACAAGGCCGGAACGCTGGAGCAAAAAGGCCCCGAGCGGCTCGTAGTCAATCTGCGCGCCTTCGACTGCGTTACGTTCGTCGAGAACGTTATCGCGCTGGCGGGCATGATCCGGGCGGGAAAGACCGCCTTTGGGGACTACGCAGCGGCCCTGGAGCGGATCCGCTATCGGGGCGGACGCCGGGACGGCTACCCCTCCCGCCTCCACTACTTCACCGACTGGCTCCGGGACAACGGCCGCAAAGGCGTCGTCCGGGAGATCACGCGCGAGCTCGGCGGCACTCCCTTCTGGAAGGCTTTTCATGAACTGACGGACCATCGGGAGGAGCACCCGCCGCTCCGGGCCGCCGCCGCTTTCCGGCGGATGCGGATCGTGGAGGCGGCCTGTTCCCGGCGGACGCTCCATTGTGTCCCGAAGGCCGACTTGCCGGGAATTGAAAAGCGGATCGAAAACGGCGACATCATCGCGGTTGCGACGGACGCGGATGGAATCGACGTGAGCCACACCGGGATTGCCGTCCGTGGCCGCGGGAGGCTCCATCTCCTCCATGCATCGAGCGGGGCGGGAAGGGTCGTTTTGTCCGACATCACGTTGCACCGCTACCTCCAGGCGCGGCGCGCCCGGACGGGGATCATCGTCGGCCGGGTGATCGCTATGGACTCTTGACACCGCCATTTCGACAGTGCGCCCTGAAGCAATCGGTGGCCGCCGGCGCCAAGCTGCATCGCTTCCCGAAGGACGTCATGGATGCCGCCTTCAAGGAATCCACAGCCCTTTATGCCGAGCTGTCCGAAAAGAACCCCCGCTGGAAAAAAATATACGAGGACTACATCAAGTTCCGCGCCGACGAGAACATGTGGTTCCGCTTCGCAGAGGCTGGTTTTGACGACTTCATGCAGGCGCAGAAGCTTTAAGCTCTTCCGCACTTCGCTAAAACCCCGCGTGGCGTGAGCTACGCGGGGTTTTGTTCGCCTTTGCCTGTTTTCGCCGGTGTGACCAATCGTGAGGATAAAAATAATTGACATAACAACGGAATTTGCCTATATTTCAGCCATCGGGAAGCAATGTCTTATCAAACCGGGATCGTTCCGATCGCGGCCGCTTTACCCGTTGGTGGCCGCCCTTCTCAGTTTCTTACCCCTAAGGGAAGCACTAACCCTTCCAGAGATATTAGGGCGACATTGATCGTTTCAGGAATCTGGTTAGTCAAAGAAAGGGGACGAATATGAAGCAACGAGGCAAAACGAATCGGTTGAAGGCAGCCCTGAAGAGAAAAAGTGTCAAGAAAAACCTGAGAAAATCGAGTGGGGAGAGGAAGCATTCTTAATGGGTCCCCAAATATGTAAAGGCAGTTGAATCAGATGACGTCAAGCAGTGCTTCGACGGCCGCGTCGTCGAAGGCGACCTCCCGGAAGATCCCAGCAACGAGGTCCGGTGTCAGCGCGTGGAACTCCTTCTCCCGCGGGGTGATGATCATCCCGCCCATGTCCACGGCGCCGGGGCTGACGAGGAGTCTCTCCTCTCCTTCAAGGAAATAGGCTGCCGGCCGGAGCTTCAGCCGGGGAAAGAGGATCAGCCGCCACCCTTCCCCGGTGCTGGTGCAAAGAATGTTCAGCAGCGGCTCGCCGTCGTAGGTCGTCGAGCGGCCGAGCATGCCGATCACCTCCCCGACCGCCGCCGCAACGTTTCCTTCTTCCTTCCCTTCGATCACCAGAATCCCCCGAGCCAGCCCCGCGATCCGGCAAATCTCCACGCCATCCCGCCGCCGCGCTCCAATCCGTTTTCGGGGATCGAGAATCTCTTTTTCCACCGGCATCAGACCGGCGGGGGCCGCCTGGAAATGGAGGTGATCCGGCGCCGAGGCGCCG
This sequence comes from Deltaproteobacteria bacterium, assembly GCA_026388375.1. Taxonomy (GTDB): domain Bacteria; phylum Desulfobacterota; class Syntrophia; order Syntrophales; family UBA5619; genus UBA5619. The sequence continues at coordinate 6,084 of JAPLJX010000302.1, read as the reverse complement.
GCACGCGGGCCGTTGTAGAAGAGGGTCATCCGGGGACCGAAGTCCAAAGCAAGCTTAAGAAATGTTAGCATATTCTCCGAGAGAGACTGAGGAAGATGGCGGCGGTGCGCAATCGTCAGATGGCCCGGAAAGATCGGCATCGGATTGCACAGAACGAGATAGTCGTCCCGGTAGAGGATCGCCTGCTGTTCCGGCGGGAGATGGTCGAGGCAGAGGAAACAGGGGCGCCGCCGAATGGTTTCGGGATCGACCCTTGCGCCGCTGCTGACGATCCGCCGCGGATTGAACTGGATTTGGACGCCCCAGCCGTCGCCGCGGATCTCGCGCAGGCGGGCCTCCCCCAGGGCCTCATATCCCCCGGCGAGACCGGGCCAGGTTTTCTTCTGCCGTTCGAGAAGAGCAACCGCCAAATCGGCAAGGGGAACCGTCTCCCGCACGCCGGCAAAAACCGCAAAGCATCCCCGCTCCAATCCTTCGACCGTCCTACTGTTCGGCATCATGATGGCTGTTCCCGTAAAATGTTATCATTCCCGCGCCGGCGGGAATCCATAGAATAAAAGTAAGCAGAAGCCTTCCGCTGAAAGTCCGGCAGCAGATAAAGCGAGGCCGGGTAGAGGCGGCTCAGGATCTCCATCCCTTCACCCCATTTTGTTTTCGTCGCGCACGGATCTCGATCGTTCGGAGCCGGTCCTTGTAAGCGTCGTGGCGGTTCGCCTGCTCGATGGAAAGGGCGGCGTCCGTGTTCCCCTCCCAGCGGCGGCAGAGATAGAGGCTGTCATAGATCCGGCCGATCCGGTATTCCCGCGACAGGCGGAGGGCCACCGCATAATCCTCGCCGTAGCCGACGTTCGGAAACCCGTTCCGGCGGAGGATCGCCGTGTTGAAGGCCCTAGGCGCCCCCAGACCGTTGATGCGCAGCGCGTTGTTTCTCCCGTTTACGTCGGTCCACTCCCGGTGGTCGATCAGCCCGGGCGGTATCTCCCGCAGATTGCCATCCACAAGGGTGTATGCGCCGACGACCAGCGCACAATTCCCCCACCGCAGCAGATCGATGAGCCGCCGGAGGGCATCGTCTCCCTGGTAGAGGTCGTCCGAATCGAGCTGGACGGCATACCGGTCCTTTCGAATTGGAACGATATGCTTCAGCTCTGGGTGGTGCCCGGCGAGATCCGCAAGGATGGCCGTCGTGCCGTCGGTGGAATGGTTGTCCACGACGATCACGTTGAACGAAAGATCGGTTCGCTGGGCGAAGGCGCTCTTTACCGCGTCGGCCACGGTCCGGGCCCGGTTCCGGACGGGGATGACGACGCTCGCCTCCACGGGAAAAGGATCACGCGAAGGCAAAACGTCGCGAAACACCGGGGCAAGCCAGGCACCGATCCGCCGTAGGTGCGCGGTCGCGGCCGCCTCCATCTCCTCTTGGAACGCCCGATTCCCAGGATCGACGTAGGCGAACTGCCCCCTGAACTGCCGGGAACAGATTTCAAATCTGTCCCCGACGGTCTTGTCCCCCTGCCCGGTCCCGTCCGCCCCGGCCGCGGCGGCTTCCGTAACAACGGAGAGAAGCTCCGGAAGATGGAAGAGCGCCCGATTGGTCGAGAGCTTCAGGCGAAGGTCATACCAGCCGGCCCACCGGCAGGGCGGAATCGCCCCGTACTTCTGGAGCGCCCGGCGCGCGGCGGCCGTCGAAATCAGCATTACGGGACCGAAATCGAAACCGTCGCGGATGCTCCCTGTCTGGTAGTCATTCACCGGATGTTCAAGGGTGTTTTCCCCGCGGATCTCGGCGTAATCCGCATAGACCATTCCCGCCCCGGTCGCCTCCGCCGTCTCGACCAGACGTTCCGGGGCGCGGGGATCGGGCCGGACATCCCCCGAAGAAACATGGAGCAGATAGCGTGTGGCGACCTTTGCGAGAAGGGCGTTCCAGGTCGGGCCGGAAGAGGGATCGGCGACCGCAAGCGCCTCGCAGCGCGGCAGAAGCGGAGATCCGTCCCCGGCGTCGAGGACGATAACCTTCTGGATCAGGGGGTTCCGGAGAAGTTCCTCCAGACGCCCTTCGGCCAGCGGACCGGCGCCTTGGGGAATCACGGCGGTGATCATGGATGCCCTCCCAGAAGTTCCTTCCGAGGCGTCATGCCTTCGGCCGGAGCCGTTCGGGAAGTACGGCCCGGGGCGCCCAATCCGTGGGGACCATTTGCCCCTGCTTCTCCCCGGCCTTCTCGATGAGCTTTTTCAGACCCGGCCGGGCGAATTCCGGGTGGCCTTCGCGGACCGTTCGCCCGTTGCAGATGGCCTCGGAACGGAGGCGCCGGCCGATCGTCTTCTCCATCTGGCGTCCCAACCAGAGCACCCGGTCCACATTATACCCATGTTCGATGCCCATTTCGTCGATCATCACCAAGAGATCCTCCAGCGTGACGAGGCCCACATAACGGGGATCCTTGTAGTAGTATTCCCCCGTTCCCCGTACAGGACAATCGTCGAGGAAGTTGGTCGGCTGCCCGCCCAGACCGCCGAGCGTCGCCTCGAAGCGGCAGATGCCCGCCTGAAGCGCGGCCAGAACCGAGGCGGGGGCGATACGTTTCGTCTCGTGGAAATGGGCCAGATGCACCTCCGGGTAGGGAATGGCGTCCAGGATCATGGAGTAGTACCGGTAAACCTGGGCCGGCGAAGCGGAGCCGTCGTGGTCCGCGTGTTCGATGTCATAGGCGCCGAGTTCCAGGAAACGCTTGGTGAACTCCACAGCGTCCTCCAGCCGGGTCGCCCCGGTGATCGGGCTTCCCCAGATGGTGCTCACCGTGCCGTTCATTTTGATCCCGACGTCGGCGGCCTTTCGGATGCACCGCTCCACCTCTTTCCAGTACTGCGAGAGGGTGGTGCCGGAGTTGGCATAGTGATGTTCCGGGTCGGTGGAAACCATCATCAGGATCCGGTCCGGGCCGACGCCCCGCTTGCGGAGTTCGATCGCCGTGTCCACGGCCTTTTCCCGGATGGTTACAGCGGTAAAGGTGATCTCCCCCGGGTTGATCCCCCGGCGCTCGCAGTTCTTCTTGAACCGATCCCCCCGAAAGTAGGTCAGCACCTTCTCGGCGTCACGAAACTGGGGGATGCCTTCGGGATTGCCGAGGTTCGTCAGCTCGATCTCCCGGCATCCCGCGAGGATCAGCTCCTCGCCATAAAAGATCTTGGCCGCCGTGGAGATGGTCTTCTCCTCGTGCTGGAACCCGTCCCGGATGGTAATGTCGCCAATGGTCACCTTCTTCGGCATGCGGGGGAAAATTTTCCAGTAGTCATACTCCGTCATAATCCTTTTCTCCTTTGCTTTCGTGATGGGGCGATGGCGTTAGTTAAACTTGCCCCGAATTCCTTGTCAAGAAAAACCTTTGCCGCCTGGACCCGGGACAACATCCTCAGGTAAAAATTTTGATCCCGGATGGAAGCGGATTCCGCTTGAACCGTTTGCCCGACCATGCTACTGAAACCGCCATGAAATGGGACTTCATGGCGGTTTGGGGACGTTGGTCATCGGGGCTTTGGCTGCACCGGATCATCCGTGTGATCCTGGGCATCGCCATCGTTGTCGCCACCGTGGTCGCCGACCCGAAATCGACCGCCGATCCAGCCGCATCACCGGAGGACCGCGCGAAGGAGGACCTGAGCCGGTACGAATACCCCAGCATGGAAAACATCCGCTGGAAGGCGCACTTCGTGAGACCCGAGGAGAACCTGGAGCGGCTCTTTGGAAAGAACTGGATCGCCGTCGCCCGCTTCAACCGGATCGACCGCCGCCACACCTATCCCGGCATGACGATCAAGATACCGGAAAACATGGAGGATATCCAGGATTACACGCCGATGACGGCGACCTATGAAAAGGCGCGGGAGCATCCCCGGTATATCCTTCTGAACATCACGGAGCAGTGGATCGGGGCATACGAATACGGCAGACTCGCCTTCTCGATGCCGGCGGCGACCGGTATCGAGGGGCACCTCACTCCGACCGGGCTCTTCCGGGCGGAGGCGTACCACCGGAGGCACACCTCGTCTCTCTACAAGACGCACAAGGGGGACGCCCAATACCCGATGGACTACGCCATCCGCTTTCTTGTGGACCAAGAGAAGGTCTCCTACTGGATCCATGCGCGGGACCTGCCCGGGCGGCCCGCCTCCCACGGCTGCGTCGGCGTTTTCGACGAGGCGATGCAGCACCGGGTCTACGGCGTCCCAGACGAGCCGATCCTCGAAGACGCGAAGAAGCTCTACGCCTGGACGATCGGCGAGGCATTATACGCCGAGGATGACGGGACCCAGAAGCTCCTCCCGGACGGCCCGCCCCTCGAGATCACAGGCGAGCTGCCGACGCGACTGCCACAATCGCCGCGGTGAACCGTATGGCCGCATTGGAAGGAAAACGGAATTTTTTAGCTGCGGTATTGGATTTTGCCTGCACGCTGTGTTAGAATCGGGCTAAAGAGTGAGGAAAGCGTATCTTTGGCTTTGACGCCGTGCACGCACGGCATGGGTTGTAGACAGGACCCCCGTTGTTTGGAAGGATGCCATGTCCCCCCGTTTGAGCGCCGCCATCACCGTCATTAAGTCACAGCGCATCCGGAAAGATCCCGTCCGGATCGTTTTCCCGTTCATTTTTGCTATCATTTTTCTGTTGCTTCTGTTCGGATCGGTCCGGCCGGCGGCCGCCGACTGGAAGCCGCTCGTCGAACGTCTGGCGTCCGACGGTTTCAACCGGCAGACGCTGGAGGCGCTCTTCGATCGCCCGGAGGTCCGTTTCGAGCCGGACGCGATGGCCGACAAGATCCACGCCCTCCTCCGGTCCCGCTCCGAAAGCCCGGACGACATAGCCCGATTGAAAACCACCGTCCGCGAGGGTTACCTGAGCAACCGGGTCATCGCCCACGCCCACTCCTATATCCTTGAAAACAGGGCCGTCCTGGAAGAGGTCCACACCCTCTATGGCGTTCCGAAGGAGATCATCGTTTCGATTCTGCTGATCGAAACGCACCTTGGCCGGAACACGGGGAACCGCCGCGTCTTCAACCGGCTGGCCAGCATGGCCCTCGCCGCTGCCGCGAGAAGAGCGACTGGGCCTACGACGAGTTCAGGGCGCTGCTCCGCCTGGCCGACCTGGACGGCCTCGATCCGCTCGAAATCCGGGGGTCGATCTACGGGGCAATCGGCCTGTGCCAGTTCATGCCCTCCAACGTCTTCTCCTACGGCGTGGACGCCGATCAGGATGGTCGGATCAACCTCTTCGCCAAAGCGGACGCGCTCCACAGCATCGCCAACTACCTGCGCGGACATGGCTGGCGCCCGGGAATGGACCGGGATGGCAAGCACCGCGTCATCTTCGGCTACAACCACAGCACCGTCTATGCAAACACCGTCCTCGCCGTGGCCGAAAAGCTGAAGGACCGGAACCGGTCGCGGCCGTAATTTAATTGGGGGACATAATACCATTTTCCAGCAGGTCAATGCCATTAATTGGCATTATGTCCCCAGAATTCCTGTCATTTCTATCAATGGTACGTTCACCACCGTTGGGGTAAGCGGATCGTGGATAGTCACTTCCTCGCAATATTGTATGGCTGGAGAAGATCACTGACTTACCCTTCTGAGCAGGTTCCACAAGTCTATCGCTTCCTCAATGATTGACGGATTCCGAGAACCATGCGAGAGTACAAACGGTAATGCTTGAAGTACTGTGGCATCACCAGGAAACCAAGCGGGAAACGGAGAAACAAACCTCAACCTGTAGTATCGAGGGAAACCGGTCTACTCAACTCATACCACGAATAGGGAGGAGAAAAATGAGAACGACTATGAAGCAATTGATTCTTACGTCCTTGCTACTTTCCACGGCCCTGCTGGCCGCCGGGTCAGCATACGCTGCGGCTCTCTACTTCCCCCACGTAGCCACAAGCATTCCCTGGCAAACGGAGATAGCCATCATAAATACAAGCCCCGATCAAACAGTCACCGGCACCCTGAGGGGCTTAAGCGATGAAGGTCAGCTCGTAGAGACCAAGGCTGTCACCCTTTCTGCCCGAGGCCGGAGACAGATCA
>JAPLJX010000178.1 GCA_026388375.1 Deltaproteobacteria bacterium | reverse complement strand
GTGGAGATGATTTCCGCCGCCCGCCCCAATGCCAAGGCGCTGCACGAACTGATCCTCTACTACCTCCGGGAACGCACCGTCGGAAACCTCGGCCTGACCCGGCTGATCGCCTGCAACATCTACGAATGGTACATCTTCGACGCGGCGGATTTCGATCGTTATTTTTACAGCGACAAGGGGCTGGTCCGGCAATTTCGCGACTGGGAGGGCAACCGCCTCTCCAGCGCCCGAACTGACGCCTTCTACGGGGAGATTGTGCGCCCCTTTCTGGAGCGATCCAACATCGAACTGACCTGCACGCACATCGACCTGCGCCCCTGCGAAGCCCTTGTGCGGCATCCCACCGCCGGCGGGGTCGGGAAGCTGCTCCCCCTCTTCAAACTCTTCTCACCGCCCCATCTGTTGAAGCTTCCCTTCGCCAACGACAGCAACACCCTGAACCGGGAATTCTACAACGAGCTCCTCCACATCATCGGCCTGGAGGAGATCCGGGAGGGGGGCCGGAAGCTCATCGGGAGAAAACCGGACGGAAAAAGGGACGAAGGCGCCCTGCTGGAAAACGCGATCAACGCGCTGAAGGTCCGGGGCTGCCTTCCCGCCGCCCTGGCAACCGCGCCGGAGACGGAAGGCGACGCCGAAGAGCGGATCTTCAGCGCCGCCCTGGAGCTCTGCATCACCTGGATCAACCGGGTTCTCTTCCTGAAACTCCTCGAGGGGAGGCTCGTCGCCTGGAACGGTGGGGACGACCGCCGCGCCTTTCTCCGCCCGGACGCGCTGCAGAATTTCGACGGGCTCGAAGAGCTGTTCTTCGAGGTCCTGGCGGTCCGCCCGGAGGAGAGGCGGGGTTCCGTGGCGGAGAAATTCCGCTTCGTTCCCTACCTGAACAGCTCCCTTTTTGAAGAGACGGATCTGGAGCGCGAGACTATCCATATCGCCGACCTCAAGGGCCGCCTGGAGCTTCCGCTCTATGGCGGCACGGTCCTCAAGGACGAAATGGGCAAACGGCGGGAAGGGTTCCTTTCCGCCCCGGCCTACCTCCTCCGTTTCCTGGACGCCTTCGATTTCAGCGGCGAAGGGACGGGCGGCGTCCGCGAGACGCCCCGGACCATCATCAACGCCTCGGTCCTGGGCCTCATCTTCGAGAAGATCAACGGCTACCGGGAAGGCTCCATTTTCACCCCCGGATTCATCACCATGTACATCTGCCGGGGGACCCTCCGGCGGGCGGTGGTGGAGAAGTTCAGGACCAATATGCCGGGTATGAAAAAGATCCGAACCTTCGCCGATCTGAAGGAACGCCTGGACCCGGCCGATCCGGAGGCGCGGAAAACGGCCAACATGCTGATTGACAACCTTACGGTCTGCGACCTCGCCGTCGGCTCCGGCCACTTCCTCGTCTCCGCGCTGAACGAGATCATCGCCGTCAAGGGCGAGCTCGGGATCCTCTGCTACCGCGACGGCGCCCGCATCAAGGAATACGCCGTCGGCGTCGAGAACGACGAGCTTTTCGTCACGGACCGGGACGACGAGAGGCCCTTCGCCTACCGCCTCAACAAAAACGGCCGTCCGATCGACGCATTGCAGCGTCTCCAGGAGGCGCTCTTCCACGAGAAGCGGACCCTGATCGAACAGGGACTCTTCGGCGTGGACATCAACCCCAAGTCCGTCGCCATCTGCCGCCTGCGGCTCTGGATCGAACTGCTCAAGCACGCCTATTACACCAAGGAGAGCGGCTACACCCGCCTGGAAACCCTTCCTAACATCGACATCAACATCAAATGCGGCAACTCCCTGATCAGCCGCTTCGCCCTCGCGGGGGGCGACGACGTCCTCCCGGCGGACCGGGCGCGCCTGAAGGTTCTGGCCGGCCGCTACCGGGAAAAGGTCCTGCTCTACAAGCTCCACCCGGCCAACAAGGCCATCCTCCGCCGGGAGATCGAGAACATGAAGGAGGAGCTCCAGGCCTTCTCCCTCCCCACCGACGCGGAGGAGAAGCTGCTGCGGAAACTGGAAAACGACCTCGCCCAGACCCTCTTCGATTTCGACCGGGAGGGGGCGGAGAAACGCACCGGGATCCAGCAGCGCACGGGGGAGCTGCGCCGGCGGATCGATGAAAAGAAGCGGACCGTCTACCGCGCCGCCTTCGAGTGGCGCTACGAGTTTCCGGAAGTCCTCGATGAAAACGGCCGCTTCGTCGGCTTCGACTGCGTCATCGGCAACCCGCCGTATGTGCGGCAGGCAATGCTGGGGGCGGCGTTCACGGCGTACGCCCGGAGCCGGTACGAGGTCTATCACGGCGTCGCCGATCTGTACGCCTATTTTTTCGAGCTGGGCGTCGCCGTCCTCCGGGAGGGAGGGTATTTCTCGATCATCGTGGCGAACAAATGGATGCGGGCCAATTACGGCGCGCCGCTCCGGAAATGGCTCCGGGAACAAGGCCTGGAACTGGTCGTCGACTTCGGCGCGCTGCCGGTCTTTCCGGAGGCGACCGCCTATCCCTGCATCGTCCGTCTCCACAAGGGGTCGAAACGGAAGAGCTTCACGGCCTGCAACGTGCAGCGCCTCGCGGATCTCGACCTCGATGCGCTGGTCCGGACCGAAGGGATGGAGGTTGCGTTCTCCTCGCTGACCGATTCCGGCTGGACGCTGACGGGAGGCGCCGAACAGCGGCTTCTGGAAAAGCTCCGGAAGACGGGAACCCCGCTCGGGGAGTACGTAGGGGGGAAGATTTACCGCGGCATATTGACCGGCCTGAACGAGGCTTTCGTCATCGACGCCGCGACCCGGGAACGGCTGATCGCGCAGGATCCGAAGAGCGCGGAGATCGTCAAGCCGTTCCTCCTCGGCCGGGACGTCAAGCGGTATCGGAGTCCCGGTTCCGGAAGATACCTGATCCTCTTTCCGAAAGGCTGGACAGCGAAAAGCTTCGGATCGACGGACGAAGAGAGCGCCTGGAAGCGCCTGGAGACCGATTATCCGGCCATCGCGGGGCATCTGCGACCGTTCACGGACCGGGGAAGAAAACGGTGCGACCACGGGGAGTTCTGGTGGGAGCTCCGGGAGTGCGCCTATTACGAGGAATTTGAAAAGCCGAAGATCATCGTCCCCGCCATTGTCCAGAAAGGGTCTTACGCGTTCGATGCCGAAGGGTTTTACTCCAACGACAAGACGACCATCATTTCCGAGAATGACTTATACCTGCTGGGACTCTTGAACTCGAAAGTCACGGATTTCGTTATCCACGCCATCTCTTCGACCAAGCAGGGCGGCTATTACGAATACAAGCCCATGTACCTCGTGCAAATTCCCATCCCCACCACCGACTTCGCCGTTCCCGGGGAGAAGGCGCGGCATGACCGGATCGTGGCGCTCGTGGAGCAGATGCTTCGGCTCCATCGGGAATCTCCGGAACCGGCCTCCCCGGAAGAAAACGAAAACCGCCTGCGGGAGATCGCCGCAACCGACGCCGAGATCGACGCACTCGTCTGCGACCTCTACGGCCTGACGGCGGAGGAGATCCGCATCCTGGAAGAGAGCGGAAGGACGACGGACGGATAGGACGATGGAACCATTCCCGTTACGGACATTCTGGGGACTCTCCGCCAATGAATTCCAAGATGACGAGTTGGTCTGCTATTGCTTTGGATATACGAGAAACGACATTGAAAAAGATTATCTGCAAAACGGTCGCTCAATGATCATGGAAAAAATTGCAGCCGAAAAAAAAGCCGGCGGATGTCATTGCGCCGAGAAAAACCCTAAAGGGTGCTGATGTTTGGCTGACGTCCGCCAGGTGGTGGACAGACTTGCAGTCAAGGTGTGATTTCCTGCCCCGCTTCTCTCCTCCCGCATCCCCTTCACCGGGTGTCCAGACAGGCCGCCATCTCCTCCAGACCGGAGGCGATTCTGGGTCCGAGCCTGTATATGGCTTCCCCGACGAAAAAAACCCTTCCCGAACGGACGGTGTCGAGCGTCGCCAGTCTCTCGATCAGGGGCTTCGCCCGTTCCTCCATCCCGCGTCCCCTCCCGAAAAACAGGGCATCGGGCTCCAGGCGGATGATCTCCTCCAGGGAATATTTGGGATATCTCGTTTTCCCCGCCGCGGCGATATTATCGATCCCCAATATCGTAAAGGCGTCGTCGATGGTGGTCCCTTTTCCGGCTGCAATCAGGGGCGCCGGCTGAACGATGAAGATTGCTTTTCTAACCCTTCGTCGTGATGCCGTATTTGTCCCTTCCCCAATCCGGCGGATGCGCGTTTCGAGCCAGTCGGCCCGACCGTCGGCCACGGTCCCGACTCCGAGAATCCTTCCCATGGTCCGGATCTCCTGTGGCAAGTCCTTGATCCGTCTGGCCTTGAAGATATAAGTCCTGATTCCAAGGGTTCTCAGGCGGCGCTCCAGAACCTGCGGATTGCCGTCTTCGGTCATGACCACCCAATCGGGACGCAATGAGACAATAGCCTCCAGGGAAGGGTTGACAAAACCGCCGATCTTGGGTTTGAGTCTGGCGCCGGGCGGATAATCGCAGTAATCGGTCACGGCCGCGATCCGGTTTTCGACGCCGAGATCGTAAAGAATTTCAGTTAAATTGGGCGCCAGGGAAACGATCCTTCCCGGGGAAGCGGCCGCGGCAGCCGACGGCATCCACAGGACGACGAGCCCCCCCAGCAGATAAACGATCCTTGTCAACCAGGGCAGCAAAACGAACCGGTCCCTGGATTTCACACGGGCATTGAAAAACACGTCCCCTCCTTCACTGGCGGTCATCCGTCTTCACCAGGCTGAATTCCCGTTCAAAACAAACCGGACCGGAACCTCCACCGACATCGTCACAGCCCGACCCTCCCTTCGGCCCGGTTCGAATCTCCACGTGCTGACGGCCTCCAGGGCCGCCCGGTCTAGAATTTCATGACCAGCGGAACGGCTGAT
>JAPLJX010000185.1 GCA_026388375.1 Deltaproteobacteria bacterium | reverse complement strand
TCGGCGGCCTCGAGCACGCCGTCGGTGTACACGAGCAGGAGATCGCCCGGGAGGAACTGCCCCAGTTGAAGGAATCCCTGGAATCCCTGGCGGAGAGACTGAGATTCCTTCTGCTGCCCCGGGACCCGAACGACGAGAAGAACGTCTTCCTCGAGATCCGGGCCGGCACAGGGGGGGATGAGGCGGGGCTCTTTGTGGAAGACCTTTTCCGGATGTATGCACGCTTCGCGGAGACCTCCGGCTGGAAGGTCGAGGTGATGAACAGCACCCCGGCCGGTGGGATGGGCGGGTTCAAGGAGATCATCGCGCTGGTTGCGGGAAAGGGCGCCTACAGCCGGCTGAAATACGAGAGCGGCGTCCACCGGGTCCAGCGGGTGCCGATCACGGAGGCGCAGGGGAGGATCCACACCTCGGCGGTGACGGTGGCGATCCTCGCGGAGGCGGAGGAGGTGGATCTCCAGATCGATCCCAACGATCTTAGGATCGATGTCTTTCATTCGAGCGGCCACGGCGGACAGAGCGTCAACACGACCGATTCGGCCGTCCGGATCGTCCATCTGCCGACCGGCCTGATCGTCACCTGCCAGGATGAAAAATCCCAGCTCAAGAACAAGCACAAGGCGATGAAGGTCCTCCGGGCGCGGCTCCTCGATGCGGCGATGAAGAAACACAACGACGCGATCTCAGAGACGAGAAAGAACCAGGTGGGAAGCGGGGACCGGAGCGAACGGATCCGGACCTACAATTTCCCGCAGGGGAGGGTGACGGACCACCGGATCGGGCTCACCTCCTACAGCTTGGAGAATTTCCTGAACGGCGATATCCGGTTCATGATCGACGCGCTGACGACCCATTTCCAGGCGGATGCGCTCAAGCAGCCGGGGCAGTGATATGTTCCCCCGGAGCCGGGTTTCGGGCGCTTCTGGAGGCGGCGAGGGAGCTTCCATACGATGACGAATATCCGGACCATCCTTCAGCGGGCAGCCCGCGAACTGAATATCTCAGGCAGCCCATCCCCAAGGCTCGACGCCGAACTCCTCCTGATGCATTTGTTGAAGATCGACCGCTTGAAGCTCTGCACGCATCCGGAACGGGAGCTTGCGGAGGAGGAAGCCGCCGCGTTTGTGCAGCGGGTTGAGAGACGCAGCCTGGGCGAACCGGTTGCCTATATCATCGGGGAGAAGGAGTTCTGGTCGCTCCGCTTCGAGGTCGGCCGCGAGGTCCTGATCCCGCGGCCGGAGACGGAGTGCCTCATCGAGGAGCTCCTGCGGTTTTACCGCCCCCCGGGGGAGGGTCTGCGGATTCTCGATATTGGGACGGGGAGCGGAGCGATCGGCGTCGTCCTGGCCCGGGAGCTGCCCGCAGCCCGGGTGGATGCTACGGACATCTCGGCGGGGGCGCTCTCGGTCGCCCGCCGGAACGCGCTGGCCCTCGGCGTGGCCGATCGCGTGGAATTTTTTCAAGGGGATCTTCTGGCGGCGATTTCCGGAAATTTTGATATCATCTGTTCCAACCCGCCTTATATTCCGGATGTTCAGTATGGCCTCCTGCCGGCGGGGATCCGGGATTTCGAGCCCCGGGGGGCGCTCATCGCCGGCCCGGACGGCCTGGACTTTCACCGGCGGATCATCCGGGAAGGAGTGCATCGCCTGAAAGCGGGAGGCCGGATCTTCCTGGAGATCGGCGAAGGGCAGAGGGATCGGGTAGCGGCCCTCTTCCGGGAGGAGGGCGGCTATCTGGATATCGATTGCCGGAAGGACTACGGGGGGACGGACCGTGTCGCGTCGGCGCGGAAGAGCTGAAGCGAGGTTTGAACGATGGACAAGATCGTGATCGTCGGGGGGCGGAAGCTTCAGGGGGACGTTCGGATCAGCGGCGCGAAGAACGCCGCGCTGCCGGTCCTGGTCTCGTCGCTTCTCGTCGATGGCTGGAACACCTTTCACAACATTCCGGACCTCCTGGACATCAAGACGATCCGAAAACTTCTCAACGGTCTCGGGGTGAAGATCGAGGGAGGGGAGACGGTCCGGATCAACGCCGGCGGCCTGACCGGTTGCGAGGCATCCTACGACTTGGTCCGGACCATGCGGGCCTCGATCCTGGTCCTCGGTCCCCTTGTGGCGCGGAGGGGGGAGGCGCGGGTTTCGTTGCCGGGAGGCTGCGCCATCGGGGCGAGACCGGTCAACCTCCACATCCAGGCACTCCGGGATCTCGGGGCGGAGGTGACGCTGCGGGACGGGTATGTCGAGGCGAAGGCATCCCGTCTGAAGGGTGCAACCATCTATTTCGACATCACCACCGTGACGGGAACGGAGAACATCATGATGGCCGCGACGCTCGCGAAGGGGCAGACGATCCTGAAAAATGCGGCGCGCGAGCCGGAGATCGTCAACCTGGCCGAGGTGCTGATCGGCATGGGGGCAAGGATCCGCGGGGCGGGAACCGATGTGATCGTGATCGACGGGGTGGAATCGCTCCATCCCGTGGAAGCGGCGGTGATCCCGGACCGGATCGAAACCGGCACCTTCCTTCTGGCTGCCGGGATGACCGGCGGTGATATCCGGGTTCTCGGTTGCGATCCCCTCCATATCGAGGCGCTGATCGGCAAGCTGAGGGATGCCGGTGTGAGGATTGATCTGGATGGAGATGCCGTCCGAGCGAGAGGCGGAGTGACGGTGAGGAGCGTAGACGTCAAGACCTTGCCCTATCCTGGATTCCCGACGGACCTGCAGGCGCAGATCATGGCGATGATGGCGATTGCAAACGGCTTGAGTGTCATCACCGAGACGGTGTTCGAAAACCGTTTCATGCATGTGAGCGAGATGATGCGGATGGGGGCGGATATCGTTATCCAGGGGAAGAGCGCGATCGTCCGGGGGGTCCCGAAGCTCCACGGGGCGCCGGTGATGGCGACCGATCTCCGGGCGTCGGCCTCCCTCATCCTGGCCGGTCTTGCGGCGGAGGGGACGACGACCCTTTCCCGCGTCTACCACATCGACAGGGGTTACCAGAAGATCGAGAAGAAGCTGTCGGCGTTAGGGGCCGATATCCGCAGAGTCTCCGGGTAAAGGGCGATGCCCTGGCTTTGAAACCAGGGAAAAGAAGGGGAGTCCATGAAAATAATCCGAACGAACAGCACGGAATTTGAAGTCCATTTCCGGAGAATCCGGGAGCGGGGCCGGGTCTTTGATCCCGAACTCTGGGCTGCCGTCGGCCGGATCGTGGAAGCGGTCGGCCGGCGGGGCGACGAAGCCCTTTTTGAATATACGGCCCGGTGGGACGGACATGCCGTGAGCGCGGCGACGGTCGAAGCCTCGGCTGCCGAGCAGACGGCCGCGGTTGCGCAGGTCGCCCCGGAGGATCTGGAGATTCTCCGCCTGGCTGCCGGGCGGATCGCGCGTTTCCACGAGCGGCAGCGCCAGGAAGGATGGCTGATTGCGGAAGAGGACGGGGTGGAACTGGGTCAGCGCATCCTTCCGCTGGAGCGTGTCGGCATCTATGCCCCGGGGGGGTTGGCCTGTTATCCCTCCACCGTCCTGATGACGGCGATCCCCGCCCGAATCGCCGGCGTCGGCGAGATTTGCCTGGCGACGCCTTCCCACGACGGTCGGCTCCATCCCCTGATCGCCGCTGCCGCGGAATTGGGGGGCGTGAACCGCGTCTTCAAGATCGGCGGCGCCCAGGCCATCGCCGCCCTGGCGTTCGGCACGGCGTCCATCCCCCGTGTCGACAAGATTGTCGGTCCGGGAAACGTCTATGTGGCGGCGGCCAAAAAAATGGTCTTTGGCCAGGTTGGCATCGACATGATCGCCGGACCCAGCGAGGTGCTGATCATCGCAGATGGGACGGGGGATGCGGCCCACGCGGCGGCGGATCTGCTGGCCCAGGCCGAGCATGACGAAATGGCGGGCGCCGTCCTGCTGACGCCGGATGAGGCCTTTGCGGAAGTCGTGGACGGGGAGGTCGACCGCCAGCTCGCAAGTCTCCCGCGGAAGGAGATCGCCTCCCGAGCGCTTGCGGCCTTCGGGGCTTTGGTGGTGACGCGCGATCTCGCCGAGGCGGTCGCGCTGGCCAACCGTTTCGCGCCGGAACACCTCGAACTGATGGTGCAAACCCCCCGGGAGCTCCTCGCGGAGATCCGGAATGCCGGGGCGATCTTTATGGGAATGCATACGCCGGAGGCGCTGGGCGACTACACGGCGGGACCCAACCATGTGCTGCCGACCGGGGGAACGGCCCGTTTCGCCTCGCCCCTCGGCGTTTACGATTTTGTCAAGCGGACCAGCGTTCTCTCTTTTTCGCGGGATGCACTCAAACGGTACGGGAGTGCAACCGCCCGTTTCGCCGAAATGGAAGGGCTCGACGGACACAGCCATTCCGTCCGTCTACGCCTGGAAAAAACAGGAGGCTCTTCCTGCGCTGCAAAAAGATCTTGACAAAATGGTCTTGTTGATTAAGATGAACCCTCGTTTCCGAAGGCCAAGGGACTAAAGCGGCCCTTTTGTGAGCGGGCGTAATTCAGTGGTAGAATGTCAGCTTCCCAAGCTGGACGTCGTGGGTTCGAGTCCCATCGCCCGCTCCATTTTTTATCCCCCGGTCTCCGTGGGTGGAAATTCGGCAATATCCTTTTTTCCTCTTGCAATCGGTTCGGTTGTGTGTTAAAAGGCGCGAAAATCATCGGCGGGTTTTGATGAGTGGGCTTCAGCCCACTTTTTTTTTCCCGGGGACGGGATAGAGGCATGCAAACTCATGCGGAACAGATCCGGCAACTGGCCGAACCGCTTCTCACATCCGAAGGGATGGAGCTGATTCTGGTAGAGTGTCTGAAGATGAGGACACACTGGCTGGTGCGGATCTACATGGATCGCGAAGGGGGCGTCACCGTAGATGATTGCGCGAAGATCAGCACCCAGTTGGGAGATCTACTCGATGTCCACGACACGCCCCCCGGCCCCTACACCCTGGAGGTATCCTCGCCTGGTCTGGATCGGCCGCTGGACCGGGATCAGGATTTCCTGAAGTATCGCGGTTCCCGGGTCCATCTTCGTCTGGTGGAAAAGATCGAGGGACGGCGCGATTTTCGCGGCGAGTTGGTGGGGTACGAGGATAGCGACGACGGAAAGGTCCTTGTCGTGAAGGTGGAGGGGAAAACCTTTCGGATTCCTCGGAAGACGGTGGTTAAGGCCAATCTGGAGTATGAGTTGTGAGATGACCTGAGAATAACAACGGAGGTTTTTGAATGTTTCCGGAATTGAAACGCCTGATCGAACAGATGGGCAAGGATCGCGGGATAGACAGGGAGATCATCGTCAATGCCCTGGAGGATGCCATGCTGATGGCGGCCCGCAAGAAGTTGGGAGTCGATGTCGAGCTGGAGGCCCATTACAATGACGAGGCCGGCGAGATCGAGGTCTTCCAGTTCAAGAAGGTCATGGAAAAAGTCCTGGATCCTGAAACCCAGGTCTCCCTGGCGGAGGCAAGAAAAACCCTGGATGAAGAAGCGGAACCTGGAGATGTCCTCGGCAGCAAGATCGAGACGAGTACCTTCGGTCGGATCGCCGTTCAAACCGCCAAGCAGATCATCATTCAGCGGGTAAAGGATGCGGAGCGGGACAACATCTACGATGAATACCACGACAAGAAGGGGGAGTTGTCCAACGGTTTTGTGCAGCGGTTCGAAGGCGGAAACATCATTGTGAACCTGGGGCGCGCGGAAGGGATCGTCCCCGTTTCAGAACAGATCTTCAAGGAATCCTACAAGCGGGGAGAGAGGATCAGGGCCTTTATCTGCGAGGTCAAGAAGATCACGAAGGGGCCCCAGATCATCCTCTCCCGGACCCATCCCGGTTTTCTCAAGGCGCTCTTTGATGTGGAAGTTCCCGAAATTTCGGAGGGGTTGATCGAGATCGTCAATGTGTCGCGGGAACCGGGGAAGAGGTCCAAGATCTCCGTCAGGAGCCGGGACAAGGATATCGATCCGGTCGGCGCCTGCGTCGGCATGCGGGGAACGCGCGTCCAGAGTGTGGTCCAGGAGCTCCGGGGCGAGAAAATCGATATCGTCCCCTTTTCGGAAGATCAGGCCAAGTATGTCTGCAGCGCCCTTTCTCCGGCAAAGGTGAACCGGGTCTTCGTCGATGATGAGAACCGGGCGATGGAGGTCATCGTTCCCGATGATCAACTCTCCCTCGCCATTGGGAAAAACGGGCAGAATGTGAGACTGGCCGTGAAATTGACCGGCTGGAAGATCGACGTCAAGAGCGAATCCACGGTCGCTGCGAAGGCGGACGAAGGATACCAGGCCCTCATGAAAATCCCAGGCATCGGCGATGCCACTGCGGAGCGGTTGTTCAAGGTGGGACTGAAGAGCTTGGCCATGCTGGCAGCGGCCGATTCCGAGCAACTGGCGGCGATTCCGGGCGTCGGCGAGAAAACCGCCGCGATCTGGATCCAGGAAGCGGGAAAGATGATCGACCAGGAGGCAGGAAAGATGATCGACCAGGAGGCAAGCGAGCCAAAGGTTTTACCTGCTTAGGATGTCTTGGGATCTGAATTTGGATAGGGGAGAGTGTCGGGCATGTCGAAAAAAAGAGTTTACGAGCTGGCGAAGGATCTGGGGCTGGAAAACAGGGAGCTGATCTCTCGCTTGGAAAAAATCGGGATTGCGGTCAAATCCCACTCGAGCACGCTCGAAGACGGCGACCTGGAGAGGATTCAAGCGGAACTGCTTGCTCCGGAAGCCCGAGAGGTGGTTGAAAAGAGGATCAAGTCCACGGTAATCCGGCGCAGATCGGTCCGCATGCCGGTTGAGGAGAGCAAACCGGAGGAACTTGCCGCCGAGCCGGAGAAGGAAGCGCCATCGGAAGCGGCGCCGCCGCTTCCGGATGCCGTTCCCGCAGAGGTCGTCCGAAAGACGGCTCCCAGGGAAGCCCCGGTGAGAACGTCCATCTACCGGGATGCGCCTGTAGGCGTCGCCGTTCGAAAGCCCGTGGCGCCCCCGGAACCTTTGCAGCCGCCGGTTCCTCCACAGACACCCGCATTGAAACCTGTGACCGGAGGGGCGGCCCCAACACCAGAGGCCATGCCGGTGGAGCCGACCGCGAAGACTGCGACGGTCAAGCCGGAAGCCCGGGCGATCGAGCGGAAGGCGGAGTCGGAAAAGAAGCCGGGTCCCGAAACCGTTTCGAAGGCCCCTGAGCAGGAGAGAAAGCCTCTATCCGTCCGACCTGCGGAAGCACGCGAAATAAAGCGCCCACCCCTGGAGCAGGAGAAAAAGCAGCAGATGCCTCCGGAAGCGCCGGGACCGATGCCGGGGGGACGTAAGGAATTTCCCCGTAGAGCGGATCTGAAGATCGTCAAGGATGTCGGGGGCGCCGCTCCTCTTCCTCTTCCTTCCCGTGCGGAAAAGTCCGGCCGGCAGCCGGAAGCGGAGAAACCGAGAAAAAAGGGGGGAAAACCGCCCGTTGAAGTTCTGATGGGGGAGGCGGCGCCGCCGCGTAAAAAGGCCTTCGTCAAGAAACTGTTTGACCGGAAGGGTCGGCAGATAGAGGTTGATCGCGAAGATCGGTCCTCGAAGTGGCGTGAAGAGAAGAAGGCCGCGCCGGTCAAGATGAAGAAGACCCTGATCACCACGCCGAAGGCGATCAAGAGAAGGATCCGGGTGGACGATGCGATCAGTGTCGGGGAACTGGCCAAAAAGATGGGGACCAAGGCATCCGAGGTGATCAACAAACTGATGGGTATGGGCCTGATGGTGACCATCAACCAGGCGATCGATTGCGATACCGCTACGCTGATTGCCGCGGATTTCGGCTACCAGGTTGAAGCGGCGCAGAATGAGCGTGACGAGACCCTGCAGAGAACCGAGGATTCTCCGGAGAATCTGAAGCCCCGTGCGCCGGTGGTGACCATCATGGGTCACGTGGATCACGGAAAGACGTCGCTCCTGGATGCGATCCGTGAGACAAACGTGATTGGCGGCGAGGCGGGCGGGATTACCCAGGCCATCGGCGCCTACCATGTCCACCTCAAGGGAAGGGATATCGTATTCCTCGATACGCCGGGCCATGAGGCCTTCACGGCGATGAGGGCGAGGGGCGCGAAGGTTACGGATATAGTCGTGCTGGTCGTCGCCGCCGATGACGGCGTCATGGGGCAGACGGTGGAGGCGATCAACCATGCCCAGGTGGCCGGGGTGCCCATCATCGTGGCCATCAACAAGATGGACAAGCCGGGCGCTGACCCGGGCAAGATCCGCCAGGCCCTGACCGAATACAAACTCCTGTCGGAGGAGTGGGGCGGCGCCACGATCTTCTGCGAGGTCTCGGCGAAGAAGACACAGGGGCTCGAGG